>DASVBJ010000386.1:0-11540 GCA_036375895.1 Actinomycetes bacterium
GGGACGGGAGCGAGTCGAAGTGAGCATGCTGGAGTTCCCCGGCGAGGTCGTGACGCACGCACCCGTGCAGTACGTCGAGCTGCCGCTCGGCGCGGGCACCGCCGCGGTCATCACGCTGGACAACGGGTTCGACCACACGAAACCGACGACGCTCGGCCCGCAGAGCATGGCCAACATCGAGGCGGCGATCGACGAGGCGCTCGGACGGGAGGACGTCGCCGCGGTCGCGGTGACGGGCAAGCCGTTCATCTTCTGCGTCGGGGCCGACCTGAAGGTCATGCAGGCCGGCGGCACGCCGGAGCAGGCGGCCGCGTACCTCGCGCTCGGCCACAAGGTGTTCTCGAAGCTCAAGGACGCCAAGGTCCCGACGTTCGCGTTCGTCAACGGCGCCGTCATGGGCGGCGGGCTCGAGCTCGCCCTGCACTGCCAGTACCGCACGATCTCCTCGGGTGTGCCGGCGCTGGCCTTCCCGGAGGTCTTCCTCGGCCTGATCCCGGGCTGGGGCGGCACCCAGCTGCTGCCTCAGCTGATCGGGCCCGACCAGGCGGTCACCGTGATCGTCGAGAACGCCCTCAACCAGAACAAGATGCTCAAGGGCGCCCAGGCGTTCAAGCTCGGCATCGCCGACGCGATGTTCGAGCCGGCCGACTTCCTCGAGCAGTCGCTGCTGTGGGCGGCCAAGGTCGTGCGCGGCGACGTCACGGTCGAGCGCCCGGCGTACGACGACGCCGCGGCCTGGGACGCGGCCGTCACCCGGGGCCGAGGGGTCGCCGACCTGCGGGTGCACGGTGCCGCGCCGGCGCCGTACAAGGCTCTCGAGCTCATCGCGCTGGCCCGGACCGCGCCGTACGCCGAGGGCACCGCCGCCGAGCGCAAGGCGCTCGCGGAGCTCTCCTCCAGCGAGGAGCTGCGGGCGGGGCTCTACGCGTTCGACCTCGTGCAGAAGCGGGCCAAGCGGCCGGCGGGTGCGCCGGACAAGTCGCTGGCACGTCCGGTCACCAAGGTCGGCATCGTGGGAGCCGGCCTGATGGCGAGCCAGCTCGCGCTGCTGTTCGCGCGCCGCCTGGAGGTGCCCGTGGTCCTCACGGACATCGACCAGGAGCGCATCGACAAGGGCGTGGGCTACGTCCACGCCGAGGTGGACAAGCTGCTCGCCAAGGGACGGGTCAGCGGCGACAAGGCCAACCGGCTCAAGGCCTCCGTCACCGGCTCGCTGACCAAGGACGCGTTCTCCGACGCCGACTTCGTGATCGAGGCGGTGTTCGAGCGAATGGACGTCAAGCAGAAGGTGTTCGCCGAGGTCGAGGCCGTCGTCAAGCCGGACTGCGTGCTGGCGACCAACACCTCGTCCCTGTCGATCACCGAGATGGCCTCGAAGCTCGACAACCCCGAGCGGGTCGTCGGGTTCCACTTCTTCAACCCGGTCGCGGTGATGCCCTTCCTGGAGGTCGTCAAGGCCGACCGCACGGACGACCCGACGCTGGCCACCGCGTTCGCCGTCGGGAAGGCGCTGAAGAAGACCACCGTCCTCGTCAAGGACTCCCCCGCCTTCGTCGTCAACCGGCTGCTCGGCCGGTGGATGGGCGAGGTGAGCCGGGTCATCGACGAGGGCACGCCGATCGAGGTCGCCGACAACGCGTTCGCCGGGCTGGCGCCGATGCCGCCGTTCGTGCTCCTGGGCCTGGTCGGCCCGGCCGTGGCGCTGCACACCGCGGAGACGCTGCACGAGGCGTTCCCCGACCGCTACCGGGTCTCGGAGAACCTGCGCCGCGTCGTCGAGGCCGGCAAGCCCGGCATCTACACCTGGGTCGACGGCAAGCCGGTCGTCGACCCCGAGGTGGCGGCGCTGTTCGAGCAGCCGGAGTCGCCGGCCGTGCTCACCGCCGAGCAGGTCCGCGAGCGGGTGCTGTCGGCGCTCGCCGAGGAGATCCGGCTGATGCTCGACGAGGGGGTCGTCGCCGAGCCGCAGGACATCGACCTGGGCCTGATCACCGGCGCCGGTTTCTCGTTCTGGAACGGCGGCATCACCCCGCTGCTCGACCGCGAGGGCATCTCGGAGAAGGTCACCGGGAAGCGGTTCCTGCCGAAGGGTGTCGCCAGCCTGCCCGCCTGACCCGACTTACGACCGAGTGCGCACCGGCCCCGCGCGGGCCGGTGCGTACTCGTGGGTCAGCGCCGAGCAGCGGACGGGTCGACCAGCGGGCGCTCTCCCCGCACGTGCTCGAAGATCAGGTTGGTCTCGGTGTGTCCCACCGCGGGGTGGCCGGTGAGGTTGTCGAGCACGAAGTCGCGCAGCGCGTCGGAGTCGGCGACGGCCACGTGCAGCAGGTAGTCGTCGGTGCCGGCGACGTAGAACATCGACACGACGCCGGGGAAGCTCGGCGCGGCCCGACGGAAGGCCTCGACCTGGTCGCGGACGTGCGCCCGAAGGCGGACGGCGATCAGCGCCTGGATCGGCCGGCCCACGGCCGCGAGGTCGATGTCGGCGTGCACGCCGCGCAGCGCCCCGCGCTCCCGCAGCGCGCGCAGCCGGCTGAGGCAGGTGGAGGGCGCGATGCCGGCCCGCTCGGCGAGCGCGTTGTTGGGCGCGCGGCCGTCGACAACGAGCTCGGCCAGCAGGGTGAGGTCGACGCGGTCCAGCGGCGGGCGTACGGCGGGGCGCGCCGCGGCGGGAGCGGCAGGAGGTCGAACGATCTTCGGCACAGAGGTCTCCCAAATGTCTCCTGTCGAAGATAGCGCGCTCCTGCGCAGGTGTGGCGAATCTTCTGCGGTCAGGTTGGCTCGGGCTACCCGGATGTTCGATCCTGGCCTCGTCAACCCAATGCTGCCGGAGGGACCCCATGATGGCGCCCGAGACCCCGCGACCCAGAGCCCTCGCCACGCGGGCGGTGCACGCCGGCCGCGCGGACCTCGCCGCCAGCGGCGTGCACGTGCCGCCCATCGACCTCTCGACGACCAACCCACTGCCCGACGTGGAGTCGGGCGGGTCGGCCTACGAGGTGCTCGCCATGGGCGGCGCTCCGGCGGAGGGCGCCAGCCACGTCTACGCCCGGCTGTGGAACCCCACGGTGGCGCGCTTCGAGGCGGCGCTTGCCGAGCTCGAAGAGGCGCCGGACGCCGTCGCCTTCGCCTCGGGGATGGCTGCGCTGACCGCGGTGCTGCTCGCCGCAGGACGCGACGGGCGACGCCACGTGGTGGCGGTCCGACCCCTCTACGGGGGCAGCGACCACCTCCTCGCCACCGGCCTGCTCGGCACGGAGGTCACGTACACCACCGCCGGCGAGGTCGCGTCCGCCCTCCGCCCGGACACCGGGCTGGTCGTGCTGGAGACCCCCGCCAACCCGACCCTCGACCTCGTCGACATCGCGGAGGTGGTGGCGGCCGTGGGCGACGTGCCAGTCCTCGTGGACAACACGTTCGCCACGCCCGTGCTGCAGCGACCGGCCACGCTGGGTGCGACCTTCGTCCTGCACTCGGCGACGAAGTTCCTCGGGGGTCATGGCGATGTTGTCGG
Source organism: Actinomycetes bacterium (assembly GCA_036375895.1). Lineage (GTDB taxonomy): Bacteria > Actinomycetota > Actinomycetes > JACCUZ01 > JACCUZ01 > DASVBJ01. Next base: position 3,515 of record DASVBJ010000386.1, read on the forward strand.
CGGCGTCGTCGCGACGGCCGGACCGGAAGCCTGCGGCTGGACGGCCCGCGTTCGCCAGGTGCGGGCGGTCACGGGCGGCCTGCTGCACCCGCTCGGGGCATATCTGCTGCACCGCGGCCTGCAGACCCTGCCGCTGCGGGTCCAGGCACAGAGCGCCTCCGCGCACAAGGTGGCGCTCGGGCTCAGTGCCCACCCGATGGTCGAGCAGGTCTACTACCCCGGCCTGCCGGAGTGTGACGGTCGCGGGCTCGTTGGCCGGCAGATGTCGGCCGGTGGTGCCGTGCTGTCGTTCCGCGTGCGCGGTGGCTACGACGCTGCCTGCGAGGTCGCCTCATCGGTCGGGCTGCTCACCCACGCGGTGTCGCTGGGCGGCGTCGACTCGCTGGTGCAGCACCCGGCGGCGCTGACCCACCGTCCGGTCACCGGTGACGCCCGGCCCGACGCCGGCCTGCTCCGGGTCTCGGTCGGCCTCGAGGACGCCGACGACATCCTGGCCGACCTGACGGACGCGCTCGACGCCGTGGCTGCACGATCGGGACAGCCGGACTGAGGCGACGTCAGGCAGACACCCGCAGCCTCGCGTCGGTCGCGGGTCAGGGCGTGACGCGCCGCACCATCATGGGTGCGAGGGGTCGCTCGAGCCAGACGCACATGGGCCAGCCCGGTCGCTCGCCCGGCTCACGGCCGATCTCGCGAAACCCGTGCCTGGCGTAGAACCGCGCGGCCCGGTCGTTGCCGTCGACGTACTCGAGCCGGACCGCCGTGGCGCTCGACGGCACCAGCTCCAGCAAGGACGTCATGAGCGCGGAGCCCGTGCCCGCTCCCTGCTGGTCCGGCACGACGTACAGCTTCCAGATGATCGGCACCTCCCCGCGCAGGTCGACGTTCCCCACGCCGACGACGCGGTCGCCGTCGACGGCGACGAGGACCTCCGTGTCGCGCATGCTGCGCAACGTGGCATCAGCGGACCACCACGCCTGAAGGCCGTGAGCGATGTAGTCGGCGCCCGCGAAGGCGTACGTCTCCGGCCAGGCCAGGTGCCCGACCTCGCGGATACCGGGGACGTCCGCGCCCACCGCCGCCCGAATGACCGTCACCGCTGACCCCCTCGCGCTCTGACAGCAGGTCGGGAGCGTACAGGGGCCCTGGCAATCCGCGTTGACGGCGAGTCGTAGCTCGCTCGCAAACAGTGAATCCCTACATCGGGCTATCGCCCCGTCTCGGAGGCGGCTGAAGCATTGATCGGGGCTGTCGTTCTCGACACGTGGAGGGGTCATGAGGGGACGTTCTGTGCTCATCGCTGGGCTGGCCATCGCGGGCACCGTGCTCGCCAGCACACCCGCTACCGCCCGACCCATCGACAAGGGCCACTTCCATGACGTCTTCACCAGCGACGTCTACGACTGCGACGGCACCCTGGCCCAGGACAGCGGGGACGTCTCGGGCAACTTCCTGTTCAACCAGCGCGGCTCGTCACCGTTCCCCTACTACCGGGAGAGCGTGCACGGCAGCGTCGTGACCACCAACCTCGAGACGGGCGGCACCTTCACCAACGTCTTCGCCAGCAGTAGCAAGGACCAGGTCATCACCGACAACGGCGACGGCACCATCACCATCACCGTGTTCGCCGCCGGCGGTTCCCGCTTCTACGACTCCGACGGCAACCTCGTGCTCAAGGACCCCGGTGAGGTCCGGTTCGCCTTCGACGTCGACTACAACGGCACTCCCGGTGACCCCGACGACGACGCCGAGATCCCCGACTCGTTCCGGGTCGTGCGCTCCTCCACCGGGAACAGCGACTTCTCGGACCACGACTTCTGCGCGGACCTTGTGGAGTTCACGAGCTAGGCAAACCAACCGACCGCCGCCACTGCACCCTCCCCTGAGCGGGAGCAGCACCCCGGGCCGTCGTACGCGCACTCTCCGCTGCTGTCACTCACCCGCTCGGGTGAGTCTGTGCCCATCACGAATGGGTACCGTCGAGACGTGCAGGCACCTGACGAGCTCGAGCTGCGGCGCATCGCCCTGGCGGTGTCCGTGCTCGACGACGTGGACATCGTGCCGCTCGACGACGGCGTGATGCTCACCGGCGTCACGCCGGTCGAGGTCAGCTGGCGCGAGCTGCGACGCGCCCTCGCCGGGGTAGGCCCGGAGAGCGACCTGGCGCGCACCCGGGTCGCGAGCTGGCTGCACGGCCGTCGCATCGCCGCCGAGCACCACACCGAGGACCTCCGCGAGCGCGCCCGGCCGGTCGGCCTGCCCGTCGACCACCCGTTGCACCCCGGCCTCGACTGGGTCCGACACCGCGTGCTCGGGGACGCGCTCGACCTGGGCTTCGGCTTCGTCGGCGTGGGGCCCGACCCGGACGACGTCGTGGTCGTCCCGCAGGGCGCCCTCGATGCCGCAGGTGTGGACCCGATGCCCTGGTGGCCGGTCGCCCGCGACTATCTCGAGCGGATGGGAGCCGTCGCCGCCGAGCGGTTCGGGTCCTCCACCACCCTGCGGCCCATCGGCGACTGTGACGTGGTGACCCTGCTGGGCGCCGTCTCGCTGCGCGCCGCGCTGTGCGCCGACGACGGCACGGGCATGCGCGCGGCCGCGGTCCCGATGCGTCGCCGCGGCTGGCTGGACCTCTCCCGCATCGACCCCGCCTTCACGGCCGCGGCGGCGGCCGCGACGTCCGACCTCGAGCGTGGCTTCTCGCGACCGCTGCTGCTGACCGTCGACGAGGTGGCGCTCGCCCCCGCCGGCGGCAAGCCGGCCGAGATCGTCCTGCGCGACCCGGCCGTGGAGGCGCCGCACCTGCGGCCGGTGCTCTTCCGCTGACGCGCACCCGCGCGGACGACGGTACGACAACACGACGGCACGACCGCACACCGCATGACCCGCCGCCTGGGGCTGTCCCACATTCCCGCTGCTGCCGATGTGTGGGTCACCACCGTGGGACCCGAACTGCCCGTTTCCTACCGTCACACCCCATGGCGAGCACATTCGACCTGGCAGCCGGCAGCGCAGCCGTGGACCTCACCGGCCGCCGTGCGCTCGTCACCGGTGCGGCGAGCGGCATCGGGCGCGCCGTCGCCAGGCGTCTCGCCTGCGCAGGCGCAAGCGTCCGAGTCCTCGACCTGGACGCCGAGGGCGCCGCGAGGGTTGCCGACGAGATCGGCGGCGAGGCCGTCCCCGCGGACCTCTCCGACCTCGATGCGCTCGACCGGCTCGCCCCCGACGTCGACGTGCTGGTCAACAACGCGGGGCTCCAGCACGTCTCGCCGTTGGAGGACTTCCCGCCGGAGCGCTTCTCGCTCATCGTCCGGGTGATGCTCGAGGCGCCGTTCCGGCTCGTCCGGGCGGCGCTGCCCCACATGTACGCCGAGGGGTGGGGCCGGGTGGTCAACATCTCCTCGGTGCACGGCCTGCGCGCCTCGCCGTACAAGGCCGCCTATGTCAGCGCCAAGCACGGCCTGGAGGGGCTCTCCAAGGTCATCGCGCTCGAGGGCGCCGCCCACGGGGTGACGTCCAACTGCATCAACCCGGCCTACGTGCGCACCCCGCTGGTCGAGGGGCAGATCAGCGACCAGGCCCGCACCCACGGCCTGCCCGAGGACCAGGTGGTCAGCGAGGTGATGCTCGCCCCGGCGGCGATCAAGCGCCTCATCGAGCCGACGGAGGTCGCCGAGCTGGCCGCGTACCTGTGCGCGCCGCAGGGGTCGTTCATCACCGGCGCGTCGCTGCCGATGGACGGCGGGTGGACCGCCCACTGAGCCCCGCCGACGAGGGCGGGACAATCGACCTCGTGCGCCCTGACGTCTACCTCCAGCTGCTCGCCCGCGAGGCCGCGGCCGTCGAGTTCGAGGGCCCCCTGCTCGAGGCCCGTGCCGCCGGGCTGCCGCCCGAGGAGGTGGCCGCGCTCGAGCGGGCCAAGGTCACCGCTCTGCAGGTCCGCGCGCTCATGGAGCACCGTCGCCGCCGAGAGGCCGAGCTCACGGCGCTGTTCGAGACGGCCAACGACCTGGCCGCGCTCCGCGACCTCGACGCCGTGCTGCAGGCGATCGTCCGGCGGGCCCGCCAGCTGCTGGGCGCCGACATCTCCTACCTCAGCATGAACGACCCGGACCGCGGCGACACCTACATGCGGGTGACCGACGGCTCGGTCTCGGCCCGGTTCCAGCAGGTGCGACTGCCCCTCGGCGCGGGCCTCGGCGGGCTGGTCGCCCAGACCGCCACGCCGTACGCCACCCCGAGCTACTTCGACGACGAGCGCTTCAGGCACACCGAGGACATCGACATGGCCGTCACCGAGGAGGGGCTGGTGGCGATCCTCGGCGTGCCGCTGCTGCTCGGCTCCAAGGTCATGGGTGTCCTCTACGCGGCAAACCGCCGCGAGCGGCCGTTCACCCGCGAGGACGTGGCCCTGCTGTGCTCGCTCGCCGCACACGCCGCTGTCGCCCTCGACAACGCGCGACTGCTCGAGGAGACCCGGTCGGCGGTCCGCCAGCTGAGCAGCACCGGGGCGCTGCTGCGCGCGCACAGCGAGGCCGTCGAGCGGGCCGCCGACGCCCACGACCGCCTGAGCGAGCTGGTGCTGCGCGGCGGCGGGGTCGAGGACGTCGCGGCGGCCGTCACCGAGGTGCTCGGCGGCAGCCTGCTGGTGCTCGACGCCGACCGGCGGCCGCTGGCCGCGATCGGTCCGGACTGCCCCGGGCTGCCCGCCGGCGACGCCCTCACGGAGGTGACCACGACGGCGCAGGCCCGGGGGCGCGTCGCCGAGGCCGGCGGGGTGTGGGCCGTGCCGGTCGCCGCCGGCTCCGAGCACCTCGGCTGGCTCGTGCTGCTCGGGCACCCCGACCTGCCGCAGGCCGACAGCCGGATCCTCGAGCGCGCGGCTCTGGTCACGGCCCTGCTGCTCCTCTTCCGCCGGTCGACGGCCGAGGCCGAGAGCCGGGTCCGGGGCGAGCTGCTGGACGACCTCCTCGCGAGCCCCGAGCGCGACCCGGCCGACCTGCGCGAGCGGGCCCGCCGCATCGACGCGGACCTCGACCGGCAGCACGCCGTGCTGGTGCTCGGTGTCACCGACGTCCCGCGCGAGCGGCTGGCCTTCGCCGCAGCGCAGCATGCCGCGCAGCGCGGCGGCCTGGCCGCCGTCCGCGACGGCCACGGCGTGCTGCTCGTGCCCGGCGACGAGGCAGGCCCGGCCGCGCGCCTCGCCGCCGCCGAGGTCGGCGCGATGCTCGGCCGGCCGGTGACGGTCGGGGCCGCGGGCCCGGCGAAGGGCCCGGAGCAGGTCGGCCCGGCGTACGTCGAGGCGCGCCGGGCGCTGGCGGCCCTCACTGCGCTGGGCCGTCTCGGCGACGGCGCGAGCACGGACGAGCTCGGGTTCGTCGGGCTGCTGCTCGGCGACCGGCGCGACGTCGACGGCTACGTGCGTCGCACGATCGGCGCGGTGATCGACTACGACGACCGCCGCGGCACCGAGCTCGTGCACACGCTGGACGCCTACTTCGCGGGCGGCGGGAACCTGACCCGGGCGAGCAGCGAGCTGCACGTGCACGTCAACACCGTGACCCAGCGACTCGACCGCGTCCGCCAGCTGCTCGGTGACGACTGGACGTCGGCCGAGCGGACGCTCGAGGTGCAGCTCGCCCTGCGGCTGCACCGGCTGGCCCGAGGGTCGCGGCAGCCGTAGCCGCATGGTGCCGGCGCACAGGTCGCGCGCCCGAAATCCGTGCCGGTGCCCCATAGGCCCGGTCCCATGGGTCGGTGAGGGTGCACCGAGGAAGTCACGTCGTCCAGAGGGGGCCTCATGCGCGTCCGCCCGACCCTGATCACCATCGCCGCCCTCGCGGTCGCATCGCTGGTCACCGCGCTGCCCGGAAGCGCCGTCGCGGCGGGCGGGGTCGACGGTCGGCCGGGCTCGGCACCGTGCGGCCGCCTCGACCGGCTCGTCGTGCCCGGCGCGGCGCACCAGGAGGCCGCCTGCCTGACCGACCTGACCACCGCGGGCACCACCGGCACGCCGTACACCGACCCGGCCGACTGGGCCGGTCTGCACGCGGCGGGCACGGTGAACCCGACCGGTGTCCCGGGTGCCCAGCTCGACGGCTACTTCCCGGACACCTCCACGTCGAACGGCAACCACGGCTGGAACCACGACAGCCAGTTCGTCATCCGGCTGCCCGACAGCTGGAACGGCAAGCTGGTCGTCACCGGCGCGCCGGGGGTCCGGGAGCAGTACGCCACCGACTTCGTCATCTCCGACTGGGTGCTCGCCAAGGGCTACGCCTACGCCGCCACCGACAAGGGCAACGGCGGCACGTCGTTCTACAAGGACGGGCAGCAGCCGGGCGACGCCATCCTGGAGTGGCACGAGCGGGTCACCGAGCTGACCAAGGCGGCGAAGGCCGTGGTCGCGCAGCGCTACGGGCGCAGCCCGGCGCGCACGTACATGACCGGCATCTCCAACGGCGGCTACCTCACCCGTTGGCAGCTCGAGCACAACCCGCAGCTGTTCGACGGCGGCGTCGACTGGGAGGGCACGCTGTTCCGCAGCGAGGGTCCGAACCTCTTCACCTACCTGCCGACCGCGCTGCGGAGCTACCCGGCGTACGCAGCGGGCGACGAGGCCGCCCACCGGGCGATGCTCGACGCCGGGTTCGAGCCCGGGTCGGAGTTCCTCTGGCCGTTCCACTACGGCTACTACTGGGACGTCACGCAGCGGACCTACCGCGAGGAGCTCGACCCGGCGTACGACGGCGACCAGGAGGCGGGCACCCCGTTCTGCGCCTCCGGCACACCCGGCTGTGACGCCGACTACGACTACCTCGCCCGCCCGCAGGCGGTGCACGACGCGGTGGCCCGGGTGTCCCTGACCGGGCGCATCGGCAAGCCGATGATCACGCTGCACGGCACGTACGACGCGCTGCTGCCCATCCGCACCGACTCCGACGTCTACGACCGGCTCGTCGCCGACGCCGGCCGGTCATCGCTGCACCGGTACTACCGGTTCGAGGCCGGCAACCACGTCGACGGGCTCTACAGCGCCTTCCCGGACCGGCTGCGGCCGCTGCTGCCGTGCGACCGCAGCGCCTTCGCGGCGCTCGAGGCGTGGGTGGAGGACGGCGTCGCACCGCCTGCCGACGCGACGCTCCCCCGGCCGGGCAGCGGCGACATCGTCAACTCCTGCTCGCTCAGCTGAGCCGGTCGGCGGGTGTGCGCTGCACGGCCAGATCGACCGCCGGCGCGCGCTCGCGGGCGACGAACTCGGTGAGCGCCCTGATGCTGTCCAGGAACTGGGCGGGAAAGACGATCGTCGAGTTCTTCTCGATCGCGATCTCGGAGAGCACCTGCAGGTTGCGCAGCTGCAGGGCCACCGGGTGGTCGGAGATCACGTCCGCGGCCTCCGCCAGCTTGCCGACGCTGAGGGCCTCGCCCTCCGCAGCGATGATCTTCGCTCGCTTCTCCCGCTCGGCCTCGGCCTGACGGGCCATCGCCCGCTGCATGCTCTGCGGCAGCTCGATGTCCTTGAGCTCGACCATCTGCACGAGCACGCCCCACTGCTCGGTGGTGCGGTCGAGGATCTCCTTGATCGACTCGTTCAGCGTCTCGGTCTCGGACAGCACCCGGTCGAGGCTGGAACGGCCCACCACGTTGCGCACCGTCGTCTGCGCGATCTCGTGGATCGCCGTCTCGACGTTCTCGATCTCGACGATCGACTTCACCGGGTCGACGCGCCGGAAGTACGCCACCGCGGCGACGCCGATCGACACGTTGTCCTGGGTGATGATCTGCTGCGACGGGATCGGCATGGTGATCGTGCGCATCGTCACCTTTCGCAGGTTGTCCGCCAGCGGGATCATGAACCGGAGACCCGGCTCACGGACCCCCCGGACCCGGCCGAGCCGGAAGACCACTCCCCGTTCGTACTGACGGACGACGGACACGCCGAGCCTTGGCACCGCGTCCACCTCCTTCGAAACGAGCCCGCTATCCCGGGAACCCGAAGCAGGGGTAGAAGCCCTCCACTCCCGGC
>DASVBJ010000387.1:0-8789 GCA_036375895.1 Actinomycetes bacterium
GCCTTCGGGAACAGCTGGCGGGCCAGCAGCGCGTGCGCCAGCTCGAGCCGGAACGAGTCGGGGATGTCGGGGTTGATCTCGAAGGCGTGGCCGAGGCCGAGCTGCCAGTCCTCGAGCCCGGCCTCCTTGGCGAAGTATTCGTTGAGCAGCTGGCTGACCGTCACCGTGTGCGCGGCCTCGATGCCGTCGGCCGTCGTCAGGTAGTTGTCCTCACCGGTGTTGATGATGATGCCGGCGCGCGCGTGGACCTGCCGGCTGAACCGCTGGTCGACGAACGTGCGGATCGGGTTGATGTCACGGAAGAGGATCCCGTACATCGAGTCGTTCAACATCATGTCGAGCCGCTCGAGCCCTGCCAGGGAGGCGATCTCGGGCATGCAGAGCCCGGACGCGTAGTTGGTGAGCCGGACGTAGCGACCCAGCTCCTTGGACACGTCGTCGAGGGCGGCCCGCATGAGCCGGAAGTTCTCCTGCGTCGCGTAGGTGCCGGCGTAGCCCTCGCGGGTCGCGCCCTCGGGCACGTAGTCGAGCAGCGACTGCCCGGTCGAGCGGATCACCGCGATGACGTCGGCGCCCTCGCGGGCGGCGGCCTGGGCCTGCGGGATGTCCTCGTAGATGTCGCCGGTCGCGACGATCAGGTAGATCCAGGGCTGCCGGGGCGCGTCGCCGATGCGGCGGACCAGCCGCTCGCGCTCGGCCCGACGCCGGTCGAGCGTCCGGACGCCGACGCCGACCTGTCGCGCGGCCGCCCGCCGGGCCCGTTGCGCGTCCCGGCCCTCCGGCACCCGGAACCGCACCCCGCCGCTGGAGGCCTTCTGGGCCAGCATCGTCAGGTCGGCGTGGTCCTCCCGCAGCAGGGCGTCCCAGACCGGCAGGCTGATGCCGTGCTCGAGGCCCACCTCGGCCCGGACGGCGTCCACCAGCCGGTTGACCCACGGGATGCCGTCCGGATCGGCGCCGGCGACGCCGGCGAGGCGCAGGACGGCTCGCTCGACCGACACGGTGGTGTGGGTGCGGGCCAGCTTGACGATGGGGCGCCCGGCCTTGCGCGCCAGGCTGCGGGCCCGCCGGACGACCGCCGGGTCGAGCTCGAGCTTGGCGTTGCGGGGGCGGGAAGCCGTCGAGGCGGCCACACTGCTCCTTCCGGAAGTCCTGCGGTGCGCGCACCGTTCGGGCGAATGCTATCCGGCCCCGAGGTCATCTCCCCGCAGGACGTCCTGCGGCTCCCTTCCCGCGCAGTCGACCACCGGCGGCTCCGGGTCACTCCGTGCGGGCGAAGCGCAGCACCGCGAGCACCAGCAGCAGCAGGCAGCTGGCGGCGACCAGGGCGACCTGCAACGGCACCGGCACAGGCCAGTCGCCCCAGGTGATGCCCGGGTCGAACGCCGCCCGGGTGACCGGGCCGACGTCGAGGTGGTCGAAGACCGCCGAGCGCATCGGCTCGACCGCGTAGGTCATCGGGTTGAGCCTGGTGGCGATCTCCAGCCAGCGCGGCAGGTTGGCGAGCGGGAACAGCGCGCCGGAGAGGAACATCAGCGGCGTGATGATGAGCTGCACCATCGGCATGGCGGCCTGGACCTGCTTGACCCGGGCCGCCAGCACCAGGGCCAACGCAGTGATCATGAAGGCCATCAGGAACAGCAGCCCCACCAGCTCGACCATCATCAGCAGGTCGTAGGGCACGCCGACCAACGGCGCCAGCAAGAGGATCACCAGGCTCTGCAGGGTCGCCACCGTCGCGCCGCCGACGCACTTGCCGGTCAGGATCGCGGCGCTGCTCACCGGGGCCACGAGCATCTCGCGGAGGAACCCGAACTCCCGGTCCCAGACCATCGAGATGCCGGAGAACGCGGCCGTGAACAGCACCGACGTCGCCAGCACGCCCGGGAACAGGAACGTCCGGAAGTCGACGTCTCCGACGCTCGGCTGCCCCACGAGCGACGACAGGCCGGTCCCGAGCACGAAGAGGAACAGCACGGGCTGCATCAGCGAGGACAACACCCGCGCCCGGTCCCGGCTGAACCGGATCATCTCCCGCTGCCACACGACGGTCGCGGCCCGGACCTGGTGGCGCAGGCCGGCGGCCGGCACCCGCACCGCGGCGACCGCCGGCCGTCCCTCGATGCTGGTCATGCGCTCACCTCCGTCGGGCGGCGGCCAGGGCCGCCAAGGGGACCGCCGGGCCCTGTTGCTCCGCGTCCCGGATGGTCCGGCCCGTGTAGGCCAGGAAGACGTCGTCCAGGCTCGGCCGGGTGACGGTCACCGAGCTGATCGGTACGCCGAGCTCGGCGAACAGCCGGGGGACGAACGCCGCCCCCTCCGCCACCGCGAACGTCACGGCGCCCTCGTGCATCGCCGCCTCCAGGCCCATCCGATCGTGCAGGACGGTGATCGCCGCCGCGTCGTCGGCGGTGGTGATCTGGACCCGGTCCTTGCCGATCTGCGCCTTGAGGGCGTCGGGCGTGCCGAGCGCGACGATCCGGCCCTCGTCGATGATCGCGATGCGGTCGCAGTTCTCCGCCTCGTCCATGTAGTGGGTCGTGACGAACACCGTGATGTCCTCGCGGCGGTGCAGCTCCTTGATGTACTCCCAGATGGACGCCCGGGTCTGGGGGTCCAGCCCGATCGTCGGCTCGTCGAGGAAGAGGACCTGCGGCGAGTGCAGCAGGCCACGCGCGATCTCCAGCCGGCGGCGCATCCCGCCGGAGAACGTCTGCACGAGGTCGGCGCGGCGGTCCCAGAGGCCGACCATCCGCAGCACCTCCTCCCGGCGGCCGCGTGCGCTACCGCGGTCCACGCCGTACAGCTCGCCGTGGAAGCGCAGGTTCTGCTCCGCGGTGAGGTAGCCGTCGAGCGTGGGCTCCTGGAACACCAGGCCGATCCGCCGGCGTACGGCATCCCGCTCGGTCGCCACGTCGAACCCGGCGACCCGCGCCGACCCGGCGGTCGGCTCCACCAGAGTGCACAAGACGCTGATGGTCGTGGACTTGCCCGCGCCGTTGGGCCCCAGGAACCCGAACGTCTCCCCCGCCGCGACCTCCAGGTCGATGCCGCGCACGGCCTCCACCTGCCGGTAGCGCTTCACCAGCCCGCGGACCTGGACCGCGGTGGCGACGTCGAGATCACCGGCAGGCGGCGAGGCCGGCCCGGACCCTGGTGGCATGCCTGACTCCTCCTGTCGGCCGATAGGTTCACCCCATCATCGCCCCGCCAGAGAGACGCCACGTGTTCTACGCCCTGACCCGTCTGCTGTGCATGATCTTGTTCCGTGTGGTCTGGCGCCCGGTGATCGAGGGCCGCGAGCACATCCCGGCCACGGGCCCGGTGATCGTGGCGAGCAACCACCTGTCGTTCATCGACAGCATCGTCATCCCGCTTGCCGTGCCGCGCCGGGTGGTCTTCCTCGCCAAGGCCGAGTACTTCGAGGGGCGCGGGCTGGCCAGCCTGCCCCGGCGTACGTTCTTCCGCACGTTCGGCGCGGTGCCGGTCGCCCGCGACCAGCAGCGCGACGCGCAGGCCTCGCTCGAGCTCGCGAGGGGCGTGCTGGCGGGCGGGGACGCGTTCGGCATCTACCCCGAGGGCACCCGCTCCCGGGACGGCCGGCTCTACCGCGGCCGGACCGGGGTGGGCTGGCTGGCGCTGGCCTCGGGTGCGCCGGTGGTGCCGGTCGCCCTCATCGGCACCGACCGGGTGCAGCCCGTCGGGGCACGGTTCCCGCGGGTGCACCGGGTGCGGGTGCGCTTCGCCGAGGCGGTGCGGCCCGAGGTGTACGCCGAGGGGCTCCCGCCCGGCCGGGCCCGCCGCCGGATCACCGACGAGGTGATGGACCGCATCGCGGCCCTCAGCGGCCAGCAGCGAGCCCCCGACTACAACGAGCGCCCCACCCCGGTCTGACCCTCCCCCCACCCCCACCAACCCCGGCAGCGATCATGCACGTTCCGTCGCGCCTCCCCCGCCAACCCCGGCAGCGATCATGCACGTTCCGTCGCCCCGGGCGACGGAACGTGCATGATCGCTGCGATAGAGCGGGTCAGGGGGTGAAGACCGTGCGGCCGCGGACCACGGTGCGCCGGCAGCGCGGCAGGGGCAGGTCCTCCCCCAGCGCCGGCAGGCCGGTGCCGGCGTCCAGCCCGCCGGGCGCCTCCCAGACGGCGAGCGTCGCCGGGGCGCCGGGGACGAGCTTGCCGGCGTCGTCGCGGCGGGCAGCCTGCCAGCCGCCGCGGGTGTGGGCGGTGAAGGCAGCCTCGACGGCGAGCCGCTGACCTGGGACGTGGTGGCCCGCCGCGGCGCGCACGGTGCCCCACGGGTCGAGGGGCGTGACCGGCGCGTCGGAGCCGAAGGCCAGCACGACCCCCGCGGCGGCGAGGTCGGCGAACGGGTTGAGCCCCAGCGCGCGCCGCGCGCCGAGCCGCTCGGCGTACATGCCGTCCGCGCCGCCCCACAGGGCGTCGAACGCCGGCTGGACCGAGGCGACCACTCCCAGGTCGGCCAGGGTGGCGACCATCGGCGCGTCGACCATCTCCACGTGCTCCAGCCGGTGCCGGGCGGTGCGCAGCGCCTCGGCCCCGACCCGCTCGGCGGCCTCCCGCAGCCCCGCGACCACCGCGTCGAGCGCCCCGTCGCCGATGGCGTGGAACCCGGCCTGCAGGCCGGCCTCGGTGCACGCGACGACGTGGTCCCGGACCTGGGCGGCGGTCAGGTAGGCGTGCCCGGTGGAGTCGAGGTCGGCGTAGGGCGCGCGCAGGCACGCGGTGTGCGAGCCGATGGCCCCGTCGGCGAACAGGTCGCCGGCGGCCCCGAGCGCGCCCATCGACCGGGCCCGGGACACGGCGCCGAGCTCGCCCCAGTAGCCGACGACCTCGGGGCCGGGCTCGCCGGTCGCGAGGGCGAGCAGCGACTCGAAGTCCTCCGCGCTGGAGATGTCGGGCCCGCCGAGCTCGTGGAACGCCCCGATGCCCAGCCGGGCGGCCCGCTCGAGGGTGGCCCGCTGGGCCGCCCGTCGCTGCGCCGGCGTCACCGACTCGCGGGCGACCCGGCGTACGACGTGGTGCGCCTCGGTCGTGAGGTGCCCGCTGTCGGAGAACCCGGTCGCCGCCCGGGCCTCGGGCGCCACGGCGAGCAGTGCCGAGGACACCACCGCCGAGTGGACGTCGACGCGGGACAGGTAGACCACCGCGCCGTAGGACGCCCGGTCCAGCTCCTGGCGGGTGGGCGGACGGTGCTCCGGCCAGGTGGTCTCGTCCCACCCGTGCCCGAGCACCACGCCGCCGCGCGTGCGACGGGCGTGGGCCTCGACGGCGGCCAGGCACTCGGCCAGGCTGCGGGTGCCGGTGAGGTCGAGGCCGGTGACCGTGAGCCCGGTCGACGTGGCGTGCACGTGCGCGTCGACGAACGCCGGGGTGACCAGGGCGCCGTCGAGCTCCACCACCTCGTCGACGCCCGACGGGTCGGCCTCGGCGGCGTCGTCGCGACCCACCCAGGCGACCTGCTCCCCTCTGGTGACGAGGGCGGTCGCGCCGCCGTCCACGGGAGTGCGGACCCGGCCGTGCCGGTACAGGGTGGTGGTCACCGGGCCATCCTCGCGGAGTGCTCAGCCCTCCGCGAGCCGGCGGTCGAAGAGCGCCCGTACGCCGGGCTGGCTGCGCAGCAGGTCCATGGCGTACGCCGCGTGGCCGGGCAGGTAGCCATTGCCGATCAGCATCGTCACGTCGGCGGCGAGGCCCTCGGCGCCGAGCGCGGCGGCGGAGAAGGAGGTTGCCATCGAGAAGAAGACGACCGTGCCGCCGTCCGCCGTGGCGAGGATGGCGCCGTGCTCGCAGCCCGGCACGTCGACGCAGACCACGGTGACGTCGGCCGGGCCGCCGAGCTGCTCCTCGACGGCGGCGGCGAGCGCCACCGGGTCGCGGGCGTCGGCGAGGGCCACGGCGTCGGCCAGCCCGACCTCCCGCAGCAGCCCGGCCTCGTGCTCGACGGGCACGACGCCGACGGTACGAGCGGCGCCGGCCGCCCGGGCCGCGGCCAGCGACAGGCAGCCGCTCTTGCCGGCGCCCCCGACCACGGCCACCTTGGGGGCCGGGCCGCGCTCGGCGTACCGGCGGACCACCCGGGCGGTGAGCGCGGGCGCCCCGCACACGTCCATGACCGCCATCGAGAGCTCGCCCGGCAGGTCGTCAGGGATCACCGCGGCGATGGACCGCCCGAACAGGATCGCGTAGCCCTCGGCCGGCACCTGCTCGGAGCGCCCGTCCCACCGCGCCAGCCCGTCGGTGAGGCACAACGGCGTCAGGGTGAGCGACACCAGGGTCGCCACCCGGTCCCCCACAGCCAGCCCGAGCGGGGACTCCGGACCTACCTCGTCGACGACGCCGACGAGCATGCCGCCCGAGCCGGTGACCGGGTTGTGCATCTTCCCGCGCGTCGCGACGATCTCGAGCACCTCCGCGCGGACGGCGGCGCCGTCGCCGCCGTGCTTGGTGGCGAGCTGGCGGAACGACGCCGCGTCGAGGTTGAGCCGCTCCACCCGCAGCCGCACCTCGTCCGGCCCGATGACCGGGTCGGTGTCGAGGCGGGCAGCGGCCTGCGGCAGGGCGCCGGCGGGCTCGAGGACCCGGTGCAGCCCGACGGGCGAGGTGGGGCGAGATGTCACGAGTCAGATCCTTCCGGAGGCGTGGCGCCGGAAATCCTACGGCGCCGCATTGGATCCGCCGAAGTATCTCCCGTACCCTGCAGGTAACACCGGGAAAGACGCTGGACGCGGCGGGTGGCCGCGCGGACCCGCCGAGGAGGCGTGAAGTGACCGACGTGACCGAGGCGACAGAGGCGACCGTGGCTGTCGCGCTGGAGCAGCCGTACGCCTACCGCCGCCGCGAGCTCGTCGAGCCGGACTGGACCCGCCTGCCCGGCTGGCGGGGTGTGACCGCCGAGGAGTGGGCCTCCGCCCAGTGGCAGCGCGCCCACTGCGTCAAGAACGTCAAGCAGCTCCGGGCGCTGATGGGCGACCTGCTCGAGGACCGCTTCTACGCCGACCTCGAGCGCGACCAGGCCGAGCGGGCGACGATGTCGATGCTCGTGCCGCCGCAGATGATGAACACGATGGTCCCCACGGGCCCGTCCGACGGCCAGACCTGGACCGACGCCTTCTACGCCGACCCGGTCCGGCGCTACATGCTTCCGGTGTTCTCCGACCGCCGCAGCGACTGGCCGTCGCACCCGCACGCCAGCCGCGACTCGCTGCACGAGCACGACATGTGGGTGGCCGAGGGCCTCACCCACCGCTACCCCACCAAGGTGCTCGCCGAGCTGCTGCCGACCTGCCCGCAGTACTGCGGCCACTGCACCCGCATGGACCTCGTCGGCAACTCGACGCCGGTCATCGACAAGCTGAAGTTCGACCTCAAGCCCGTCGACCGCTACGACGCGATGATCGACTACCTGCGCCGCTCCCCCGGCGTACGGGACGTCGTGGTGTCCGGCGGCGACGTGGCCAACATGCCGTTCAAGAACCTCGAGGCGTTCGTCGCGCGGCTGCTCGAGATCGAGAACATCCGCGACATCCGGCTGGCCACCAAGGCGCTGATGGGCCTGCCGCAGCACTGGCTGCAGGACGACGTGCGAGCCGGCATGGAGCGGCTCGCCACGGTGGCCCGCGCCCGCGGCGTGCACCTCGCGATCCACACCCACGTCAACAACGCCAACTCGGTGACGCCGCTGGTGGCCGACGCGACCCGCGCGATGCTCGAGGCCGGGGTGCGCGACGTGCGCAACCAGGGCGTGCTGATGCAGGGCGTCAACGCCACGACCACCGACCTGCTCGACCTGTGCTTCGCCCTGCTCGACGGCGCCGGGATCATGCCCTACTACTTCTACATGTGCGACATGATCCCGTTCTCGGAGCACTGGCGGGTCTCGGTGCGCGAGGCGCAGCGGCTCCAGCACGGGATCATGGGCTACCTGCCCGGCTTCGCGACGCCGCGGATCATCTGTGACGTGCCGTTCGTGGGCAAGCGCTGGGTGCACCAGATCGAGGAGTACGACGAGGAGCGGGGCATCTCGTACTGGACCAAGAACTACCGCACCGGGATCGAGCGGGCCGACCCGCTCGCCCTCGAGCGGCGGTACGAGTACTACGACCCGATCCACACGCTGCCCGAGGCCGGCCAGGCCTGGTGGCGCGAGCACGGCCCGGCCGTCGACCATGCCACGGTCGCCGAGCAGGCGGCGGCGTCGCGTGCGGCGGCCTCGGAGCAGGCCGACGCACTCGTCGCCACCTGACGCCTGCGGCACCCTTCCTGGCAGCGATCATGCACGTTCCGTCGCGACGGAACGTGCATAATCGCTGCCAGGAGGGGCGTGGGCTGCCGGGTGAGGGGTGGGGGTGAGCTGCCGGGGGTCAGGGGGTGGGGGCGCAGAGCGCACGCATGCGCTCCGACCAGTTGAGCGCTCCGGCCAGCGGGTCGCTGCTGTCCTGCCGCGGCAGTGACTGCCCCATCCGGGAGATCCGGGTCGCCAGCTGCTGGGCGAAGGGCGCGCCGGCCCGCACGACCGACCGGGAGGTGTGCGGCGCGGTCGCGTGGGTGCTGGGCGTGGTCCGCACGGTGGGGGTGCCGGCGGACAGGGGCTGCCGGAACACCTCGGTCACCCAGATGACCCCGCCGACCGTGACCGTGCCGACGCCGACCTCGCGCATCGCGGGGTCCAGGATGTTCGCCCGGTGCCCGGCGGAGTCCATGAACATCGAGTGGATCGTCGAGACGTCCGCGCCGAAGCCGACGTTCTCGGCCGCGGAGCGG
>DASVBJ010000392.1:0-5465 GCA_036375895.1 Actinomycetes bacterium
TCAGCCGAGCGGCAGCGAGGGTGCCCCGACCACCGGCACCACGGCCGTCGAAGGCGGCGACCAGCGTCCGGCCGGCGACGACGCCCCGCGGCGACGTCGTCGTGGTGGGCGCAGCCGCAACCGCACCCGCGGTGGCGCGGCAACCACCTCCCCCGCAGCCGAGACCACCGACTGACCACCTCGCGAGCGACCTTCTGGTGCGACACGCCGGCTCGGGTTCAAGGGGTCGTTGCAACACCCCGACCGAGTCGAGGTGTTGTTCATGGGCCGTCCGGAGCTGCCCCGAGCGTTTCAGCGCCGGTTCTGGCAGTTGATCAGGCAGGGCGCCGGCACCGAGGTGGCCAGCGGCGGCGCCGGAGTGTCGACCAACACCGGGGAGCGGTGGTTCCGTGACGCTGGCGGGATGGTGCCTGCCTGCGCGGCCGAACCGGGTGGCCGCTTTCTGTCGCTGGCCGAGCGGGAGGAGATCGCGCTCGGCCTGGCCGCGGGGCTCAGCGCCCGGGCGATCGCGGCCCGGCTGGGTCGCGCGCCGTCCACGGTCACCCGGGAGGTGGCCCGCAACCGGGCCCGCAAGCACCCGGGCGGGTATCGGGCGGTGCTGGCCCAGACCAAGGCCGAGGCCCGGGCCCGGCGGCCGCGCTGGTCCAAGCTGGCCCGGCAACCGCGGCTGCACCGGGAGGTGCAGGCTGGGCTGAACAAGCGTTGGAGTCCGGAGCAGATCAGCCGCCGGCTGGTCGAGGACTTCCCCGACGACCCGGAGATGCGGGTGTCCCACGAGGCGATCTACCAGGCGCTCTACGTGCAGGGCCGGGGCGCGTTGCGCCGGGAGCTGACCCGGTGTCTGCGCACCGGGCGGGCGCTGCGCAAACCGCGCCGGCGCACCGACCGGCGCACCGAGCGGATCAAGGACAAGGTGATGATCTCCGAACGGCCCGCCGAGGCCGCCGACCGGGCCGTGCCCGGGCACTGGGAAGGCGACCTGATCCTCGGCGCGCGCAACGCCTCGGCGATCGGCACCCTGGTCGAGCGGCAGACCCGGTTCGTGATGCTGCTGCACCTGCCCGCCGGCTACGGCGCCGAGGCGGTCCGCGACGCCATCACCACCACGATCACCACCCTGCCCGCCCAACTGCGCCGGTCCCTGACCTGGGACCAGGGCATCGAGATGGCCCGCCACCTGGAGATCACGATCCGCGCCGGGCTGCCCGTCTACTTCTGCGACCCGGCCAGTCCCTGGCAGCGCGGCTCCAACGAGAACACCAACGGACTGCTCCGCCAGTACTACCCCAAGGGAACCGACCTGACCGCGCACACCGCCGCGGACCTGGCCACGGTCGCCGCCGAGCTCAACGGCCGACCCCGCAAGACCCTCGGCTGGCGAACACCCGCCGAGGCCCTCACCGCGCTACTCTCCCAAGATCCACATACCGGTGTTGCGACGACCACTTGAATCCACCCCGGCGTGTCGCACCCGAAGGTCGCTCGCGAGGCGGTCAGTCGATGCGGACGCGTTCCCCGTCGCGGGCGACGACCGCGAGCCAGTGCAGCTCGGAGCGCACCCGGTCGGCCAGGGCCCGCGCCGAGTCGGGCTCCCCGTGCACGACGTAGCAGGCGTCCGGCGTGGCCGGCTCCGAGTGCAGCCAGGCCATGAGCTCGTCGGCGTCGGCGTGCACGGAGAAGTCGGTGACCTCGACGACCTCGGCGCGCACCGGCACGTAGCGCCCGAGCATCTTCAGCTGGCGGGCCCCGTCGAGCAGGTCCCGGCCGCGGGTGCCGACGGCCTGGAAGCCCACCAGCACGACGGTGTTTCGCGGGTCGGGCAGCGCCGCCGCGAGGTGGTGCACCACCCGGCCGCCGGATGCCATGCCCGACGCCGAGACGATCACGCTCGGGACGGACGGCTCGTTGGCGGCCCGTGACTCCTCCACGGTGTGCAGCAGGCTGAGCCGGCCGGGGTCGAACGGGTTGTCGTCGCCGCCGATCGTCTCCCGCATCCCGGCGCCGCCCTCGATCAGCGCCCGGCGGTAGATCTCCAGCGCGCTCATCGCCATCGGGCTGTCGACCAGGACCGGCACGTCCGGGATCTGGCCGGCGCGGCGCAGCCGGCGCAGCTCGAGCAGCACCACCGCGGTGCGGTCGATCGCGAAGGCCGGGATCACGACGTCGCCACCTCGGGCCACCGTGCGGCGGATCGCCGAGGCGAGCCGGTCGGGGTTCGGCGGTGGGTGCCTCCGGTCGCCGTACGTCGACTCGACGACGAGCACGTCGCAGGGCACCGGCGGCGCCGGCGGCGCGAACAGCGGATGGTTGCGGCGACCGAGGTCGCCGCTGAACAGCACCGTCCGCCCGCCCACTCCGAGCTCGACGGTCGCCGAGCCGAGGATGTGCCCGGCCGGGTGGAACGTGACCGTGAACCCGGGGGCGGGCGGCACCGGCCGGCCGTAGGGCACCCCGCGGAGCAGCCGGACGGCCACCTCGGCGTCGGCGGTGTCGTAGAGCGCCATCGGCGGCCGGTGCTTGGAGAAACCCTTCTCCCGCGCGTAGGCCGCGTCCTCCTCCTGCAGGTGGGCGCTGTCCCGCAGCACCACCGGCACCAGCTCGGCGGTGTCCTCGGTGGCGAAGACGGGCCCCTCGAACCCATGCTTGGCGAGCGCGGGGAGGTAGCCGCAGTGGTCGAGGTGGGCGTGGGTCAGCACGACGGCGTCGATCGTCGCCGGGTCGACCGGGAAGTCCTCCCAGTTGCGCCGGCGCCAGTCGCGTGGACCCTGGAACAGCCCGCAGTCGACCAGCACCCGGTGCGCACCGCACTCGACCAGGAAGCGGCTGCCCGTCACCCCGCCGGCTGCGCCGTGGAAGCTGAGGATGGGCGTGGCGGGGCCCTCGTCCCGCCCCGGAGCCTCGCTCACCGTCCCAGCGCCTCTCGGACCCCGCGGGCGATCTCGACGTCCTCCCGGGCGCCGACGACGAGGGTGCGGGCGGGCGCTCCGGCCCCGCTCACGTCGGTGTCGCCGCGCGGGTCGGCGTTGGCGGCCGGGTCGATCTGTACGCCGAGGAAGGCGAGCCGGTCGACGGCCCGGGCCCGGACCTCCGCCGACCGCTCGCCCACGCCGCCGGTGAAGACCAGCACGTCGAGCCCGCCGAGCGTCGCCGCCATGGCCGCCACCCCGGCGACCAGCCGGTGCAGGTAGACGCCCAGTGCCAGGACGGCCTGCGGCTCGCGGTCGGCCGCCCGCCCGAGGACCTCCTGCATGTCCTTGGTGCCGGCCAGCCCGAGCAGCCCGGAGTGAGCCTCCAGCGCGTCGGACACCTGGTCGACGGACAGCCCCGCCTCCCGCTGCAGCCAGAGCAGCAGGCCGGGGTCGACACTGCCGGACCGGGTGGCCATGACGATGCCGTCCAGGGGCGTGAACCCCATCGTGGTGTCCAGGGACCGGCCGCCCCGCACCGCCGACAGGGACGCGCCGGAGCCGAGGTGCGCCACCACGATCCGTGCGTCGGCGCGCCCGTCCATCTCCACGGCCCGCCGGGACGCGTAGGCGTGCGAGAGACCGTGGAAGCCGTAGCGGCGCACCCCGAAGCGGTCGCGCCACTCCTGCGGCACCGGGTAGGTCGCGGCCTCGTCCGGAAGCCGGGCGTGGAACGCGGTGTCGAAGCAGGCCACGGCCGGCAGGTCGGGCAGCGCGGCGCGCACCGCGGCCATGGCGTCGAGCGCCGCGGGCTGGTGCAGGGGCGCCATCCGGGACAGCGAGCGCAGCTCGTCACGGACCTTGTCGTCGACGACCACGGGCGTGACGTACGCCGTGCCGCCGTGGACGACGCGGTGCCCGGTGGCGTCAACCGGCCCCGTCTCGCCGAGCAGCCCCTCCACGGTGGCCCGTACGTCGTCGTCGGCGCCCACGTCCCGCGCCCCCAGCACCGCGTCATCGGGGTCGAGGACGCGCAGCTTCATGCTGCTCGACCCCGCGTTGACGGTGAGGACCGTGGTCACGAGGCGGGCCAGGCCCAGTCGGTGATGTCGGCGGGGTCCTCGCCGTGCGCCCTCGTGTAGGCGCGGTGCCGCTGCCGCTCGTCCATCATCTGCTGGCGCAGGCGCGCCGCGCGGGTGCCGAGGCCCGGCACCCGGTCGATGACATCCATCACGAGGTGGAACCGGTCGAGGTCGTTGAGCATGACCATGTCGAACGGCGTCGTGGTCGTGCCCTCCTCCTTGTAGCCGCGCACGTGCAGGTTGTCGTGGTTGGTGTGCCGGTAGGTCAGCCGGTGGATCAGCCACGGGTAGCCGTGGTAGGCGAAGATGATCGGGCGGTCCTTCGTGAAGATCGTGTCGAACTGGCTGCGGGTCAGCCCGTGCGGGTGCTCTTCCGACGGCTGCAGCCGCATCAGGTCGACCACGTTGACGACCCGCACCTTCAGGTCGGGCAGGTGGCGGCGCAGCAGGTCGACCGCGGCCAGCGTCTCCAGCGTCGGAACGTCGCCTGCGCAGGCCATCACCACGTCCGGCTCGCCGTCGTCGTCGGAGCTCGCCCACTCGAGGATCCCGAGGCCGCGCGCGCAGTGCAGCTCGGCCTCCTCGACCGACATGAGGTCGAGCGTCGGGTTCTTGCCGGCCACGATGACGTTGACGTAGTCGCGGCTGCGCAGGCAGTGGTCGGCGACCGACAGCAGGGTGTTGGTGTCCGGCGGCAGGTAGACCCGGATGATCTCGGACTTCTTGTTGACCACGTGGTCGATGAAGCCCGGGTCCTGGTGCGAGAAGCCGTTGTGGTCCTGGCGCCAGACGTGCGAGCTGAGCAGGTAGTTGAGCGAGGCGATGGGGCGCCGCCACGGGATCTGCCGGGTCACCTTCAACCACTTGGCGTGCTGGTTGAACATCGCGTCGACGATGTGGATGAAGGCCTCGTAGCAGGTGAACACGCCGTGGCGCCCGGTGAGCAGATACCCCTCGAGCAGACCCTGGCACATGTGCTCCGAAAGCACCTCGATCACGCGTCCGTTGCGGTCGAGCCGCTCGTCGAACTCGCCGATCTCGGCCTGCCAGTCGCGACCGGTGACGTCGAGGATGTCCTGCAACCGGTTGCTCGCCAGTTCGTCGGGCGCGAAGGTCAGGAAATTGGACGGGTTGCGGCGAACGACCTCGGCCAGCCACCTTCCGAGCACCCGGGTGGGTTCGTGCGCCGAGCCGCCCGGCGCGGCGACGTCGACGGCGAAGTCGGCCCACGCCGGCAGCTCGAGGTCGCGCAACACCTCGCCGCCGTTGGTGATCGGATTCGCACTCATGCGGCGCACGCCCTCGGGCACCAGGTCGAGCAGCTGTTGCACCGGCACGCCCTGCTCGTCGAACAACTCGTCGGGACGATACGAGCGCAGCCACTGCTCGAGTACTGCGCGGTGACCGTCGTCGTCATGCGCACCAGGCAGCGGTACCTGGTGCGCCCGGAACGTGCCTTCGACCTGGTTGCCGTCGA
>DASVBJ010000393.1:0-2838 GCA_036375895.1 Actinomycetes bacterium
GACGGGGTCGAGCCCGGCCTTGGCCGCGGTCTGCACCTGCAGCGCGCCGAAGAGGGCGTTGGAGGACGTGTCGGAGCCGCTGACGGCGACACCGAGCCAGCCGATGATGGGGGAGAGCAGCACGAAGAGGCCGCCGGTCTCGGCGAGGAAGGCGCCGAGCGTGCCGGTCTGGCCGGACTGGTTCATCACGTAGGCGAGCCCGAGGACCGCCATCACGGTGAGGATCGCCCAGCGCAGCTCGTAGTAGGTGTCCGCGTAGGCCCGCAGCGCGCGCTGGGCGGAGATGCGCAGCGCGATCGCGGTGAGGACGCCCGCCAGGATCATCAGGGTGCCGGCCGCGGGCAGCCAGTCCAGCTTGAAGGTCATCGACGCCTGCGGCTCGCCCTTGCTGGTGAGCACGTCCAGGCCGGGCCAGGTGAACTTGAAGGTCCACGGCTTCTCGCCGAGCGCGTCCTTGACCGGGCCGATGTTCACGATCGAGAAGATGGCGATGATGATGATGTAGGGCAGGTAGGCCTTCACGACCTCGCCGCTCGGGTCACGCTCGATCGTCGTGGTCCCGGTCGTGCCCGCTCCGCCGGTGCGGGTCCCGGTCGCGCCGCCGGCCGTCCGGGTCGTGCCGGTCCCACCCTGGGCGCCCAGGCCGGCACCGACCGTCTCCCCTCCACCCGTGACCGTCGCCCGCTCGCGCACCGGCTCGGTCAGCACCGGGGACTCGGCCGGCGTCCAGGCCCGCAGCAGCAGCACGACCGTGGCGGCCGAGACCAGCGACGCGACGATGTCGGTCAGCTGCACCGAGATGTAGTTCGAGGCGACGAACTGCGCCAGCCCGAACGACACGCCCGCGACGACCGCGGCCAGCCAGGTCTGACGCAGCCCCCGGCGCCCGTCGACCAGCAGCACCAGGACCAGCGGCACCACCACGGCGAGGATCGGGGTCTGCCGGCCCACCATCGAGCCGAGCGTGTCGGTGTTCAGCCGCGGGTCGTCGTTCACACCGGAGGTCACGGTGCCGAGCGTCACGATCGGGGTGGCCAGCGCGCCGAACGCCACCGGGGCGGTGTTGGCCACGAGGGACACGGCGGCGGCCTTCACCGGCTTGAACCCGAGCGCCATCAGCATCACCACGGTGATCGCGACCGGCGTGCCGAAGCCGGCCAGGGCCTCGAGCAGCGCGCCGAAGCAGAAGGCGATGATGATCGCCTGGATGCGCTGGTCGGGGCTCACCCGCTCGAACGACCGCCGCAGCACGTCGAAGTGCCCGCTGGCGACCGTGAGGTTGTAGACCCAGATGGCGTTGATGACGATCCAGAGGATCGGGAAGAAGCCGAACGCCGCCCCCTCCGTCGTGGACAGCAGCGCCTGGCTCACCGGCATCGAGTAGACCGCGACCGCGACCACGAAGGCGACGCCGAGCGCCGCCAGCGCGGCAATCCAGGCCTTGACGCGCAGCACCCCCAGCAGCACGAAGAGGGTGAGCAGGGGCAGGGCCGCGAAGATCGCGCTGAGTCCCAGCGAGTCGCCTACAGGGTCAAGGATCTGCTGGTACATCGTGTGGGTCACCTCGATGCTGTCGGTGTTCCGGACGGTGCGGTGAGCAGGTGGTGCGCGGGCAGCCCGCGCAGCGAGGCGTCGAGCACCTCGACGGTGTGAGCGAGGGAGATCTGGCCGCCCACGCGGCCGAGTGCGGCGGCCACCTGCATGAGGCAGCCGGGGTTGGCGGTGACGAGCAGCTCGGCGCCCGTGGCGAGCACCGTCTCCGCCTTGCGGTCGCCGAGGTCCCGGGCCGCCTGGGGGTTGAGGACGTTGTAGATGCCGGCCGACCCGCAGCAGAGCTCGGGGTCGGCGATCTCGCGCAGCTCGAGGCCCGGGATGCCGGCGAGCAGGGCGCGCGGCTGCGCGCGGACGCCCTGGGCATGGGCGAGGTGGCAGGCGTCGTGGTAGGCGACGGTGACGGGCAGCGGGTGCCGCGCGGCCACGGGTCCGAGCTCGTGGAGGATCTCGGCCACGTCGCGGACGCGCTCGACGAAGGCCCGCGCGCGCCCGGCGTACGACGGCTCGTCGGCCAGCAGGTCGGCGTAGTCCTTCATCGCTGACCCGCAGCCGGCGGAGTTGACGACGACGCGCTCCACGCCCGCGGCGTCGAAGGCGTCGATCGTGCGCCGGGCGAACCGGCGGGCCTCGGCCTCGCGCCCGTTGTGCAGGCTGAGCGCACCGCAGCACCCCTGCCCCCGGGGGATCACCACCTCGCAGCCCTCGAGCGCGAGCACTCGCGCGGTCGCCGCGTTGACACCGG
This sequence comes from Actinomycetes bacterium, assembly GCA_036375895.1. Lineage (GTDB taxonomy): Bacteria > Actinomycetota > Actinomycetes > JACCUZ01 > JACCUZ01 > DASVBJ01. The sequence goes on from DASVBJ010000393.1 coordinate 2,297, forward strand.
GGAAGAACTCGCCCTGCACGCAGCCGGTGAGCATGCCGACGACGGCGCGACGAGGTCCGCGGGCAGCCACCCTCTCGGGCAGCCTCGCACGGTGCGCAACCGGCGGAGCCAGCCGCTCCATCGTCGCGAGTGCCGGCACCCGCTCGAGCACGCCGCTGCGCCGCACGAGGCCTTGCAGGCCGCTGCGCCGGTACGCCGCCATCGGCCGGCGCAGCAGCCGCAGCCGACGCGGGTACGGGAACAGCGCGAACACCGCGGTCCGCAGCAGCCGCTGTCGCAGCGGGCGCCGGTGCCGCCGCTCCACCTGCGCCCGGGTGGCCTCGATGAGGCTGTCGTAGCGCACCCCGGACGGGCAGGCGGTCACGCACGCCATGCACCCGAGGCAGGCGTCGAAGTGGCCCACCATCGAGTCGGAGAGCGGCTCGCCCTCCAGGCCCGCCTGCATGAGGTACAGGCGCCCGCGCGGGGAGTCCATCTCCTCGCCCCAGAGCACGTACGTCGGGCAGGTCGGCAGGCAGAAGCCGCAGTGGACACAGTCGTCG
>DASVBJ010000394.1:0-6515 GCA_036375895.1 Actinomycetes bacterium
GATCCTGCCCGATTTCGGGCAGGATTCTTGGACACGAGCGCAGTCCCGGTCCATGATCCCTCTCATGCAGCCAGCCGACGCGCCTGATCCCCACCAGGTGCTGGTGCTGCAGATCGCCCGCACGACCGGCCTCCCGCCGGCAGTGGCCGCCCGCGTGCTCGCCGACGTGCTCGCCTACTTCGACGAGACGGTGCCCGAGTTCGTCCGCCGCCGGCACCGCGAGCTGCAGCGGCGGGGCCGCACCAACGACGAGATCTTCAGCCAGATCGCCGCCGAGCTGCCGGCCCGCCGGGTCGCGGCGACCGACCTGACCCGGCGCCAGCTGCGCCGGCTGGTCTACGGCTGACCCACCCGCCCCCCGACCACCCCCCCGCCCGCCGCGACCGACCGGACCGGCGCCCGACCACCCCGAGGAGCACAGATGTGCGGCATCGTCGCCTACGTCGGCAAGCAGGACGCCGTCCCCTTCCTGGTCGAGGGCCTGCGCCGGCTGGAGTACCGCGGCTATGACTCCGCCGGCCTCGCGGTCCTGTCCGGCCGCGGGCTGCTCGTGCACAAGAAGGCCGGCGTCGTCGCGGACCTGGTCGACTCCCTGCCCAAGCGGCTCAAGGGCGCTCCCGGCATCGGGCACACCCGCTGGGCGACGCACGGCGCCCCCACCGACGTCAACGCCCACCCGCACACCGATGCGCAGGGTCGGGTCGCGGTCGTCCACAACGGCATCGTCGAGAACGCCACCGAGCTGCGCGCCAAGCTCGAGGCCGAGGGCGTCGACCTCGTCTCGGACACCGACACCGAGGTGCTGGCCCACCTCGTCGCCCGGCACCTGCGCGACGGCGCTGACCTCACCACGGCCGTACGCCGGGCGCTCACCGACGTCGTCGGCGCCTACGGAATCGCCGTCATCGACGCCGAGCAGCCCGACACCGTCGTCCTCGCGCGCCACGGCAGCCCGCTGGTGATCGGCCTCGGGGACCGGGAGATGTTCGCGGCCTCGGACGTGTCGGCGTTCGTCCGCCACACCCGCCAGGTGGTGCACCTCGACGACGGGGAGATCGCCACCCTCCGCGCCGGCGGCTACGAGATCACCACGATGGACTCGCGGGTGAGCGTCAAGGAGCCGCTCACGGTGCCCGCCGACGACACGTCGTACGACGTGGACGGCCACCCGCACTTCATGCACAAGGAGATCCACGAACAGGCCCGGACGGTCGAGCGGGCGCTGCTCGGCCGTCTGGACGAGCGGTTCGCGACGGCCCACCTCGGCGGCCTCGAGCTCGACCCGCGGGAGACCCGGGAGATCGCCCGCGCGCACTTCCTCGGCTGCGGATCGGCCTACTACGCCGGCGAGGCTGGCGCGCAGCTCGTCGAGTCGCTGGCCCGTATCCCGGCTCGGGCCGAGCCCGCGTCGGAGTTCCGCTACCGCAACCCGGTGGTCGAGCCGGACACGCTCTACGTAGCCGTCTCCCAGTCGGGCGAGACGGCCGACACCATCGCGGCGGTCCAGGAGCTGCGGCGCAAGGGCGGTCGCGTCATCGGCATCGTGAACGTCGTCGGCAGCACCCTGGCCCGCGAGTGCGACGGCGGCATCTACCTGCACGCCGGGCCGGAGGTGTCGGTGACCTCGACGAAGGCCTACACCGCGATGTACGTCGCGTCGGCGCTGCTCGCCCTGCACCTCGGCCGGGTACGTGACCTGTCGCCCTCTGACGGCCGCCGCATCGTGGAGGGGCTGAAGGCGTTGCCGGCGCAGATCTCGGACGTGCTGGCGCAGGAGGACCGGATCGCCGGGCTGGCGGCGCGCTACTCGGCGTACGAGCACCTCATGTTCGTCGGCCGGGTACGCGGCTGGCCCGTCGCGCGGGAGGGCGCGCAGAAGCTCAAGGAGGTGTCCTACCAGCATGCCGAGGCCTACCCGGCGTCCGAGCTCAAGCACGGGCCGCTGGCGCTGATCGGGCCGGACGTGCCGACGGTCGCCGTCGTGCCCGACGACGAGCTGCTGGACAAGAACCTCTCGACGATCGCCGAGATCAGGTCACGCCGCGGGCCGGTGCTGGCCGTCGCGCACCGCGACATCGACGCGGCCGACGAGACGATCGTGGTGCCCCGCAACGAGGTGGAGCTCGACCCGATCCTGCTCGGGCTGCCGCTGCAGCTGTTGGCCTACCATGCGGCGGTCGCGCTCGGCCGCGACGTCGACCGGCCGCGCAACCTCGCCAAGTCCGTCACGGTGGAGTAGCCGACCGCAGTCGCGACACGGCCCCCGAGGCCGGCCGGGCAGCACTAGCCTGGCAGCAGCCCGGCCGTGGAGGACCTAGGCCTCATGCGCCGGCGGGCGCCCCGCCGTACAGATGAGGAGCGGGGCGCAGACCGACGGTCAGGAGGTGCGCCATGGCCAGCACGACCGACCCCACACGACGGCGACCGGAGACCGGGATGGCGAGCGTGCTCGACGCGGCCGCGATCAGCCGGCTGCCGTGGCAGCGGCTGCACGGTCATCACGACGCGGAGACCCGCGTGCTGTGGCAGCACGGGCGCTCGCTCGCCGGGATCCTGAAGATCGCCCCGGGGGAGGAGCTCGCCGAGCACGCCCACCCCGAGGCCCACCACCACGTGTGGGTCCTCGCCGGCGACGCGACCATCCTCGGCGTCCGGGTGACGGCCGGGTCGTACGTGCACATCCCGGCCGGGATGGCCCACGCGGTCGAGCAGGTCGGTGCTGACGGCCTGACGATGCTCTACCTCTACGAGACGGTCGACTGAGGCTTCTCCTCGCGGCTGTCCGACGTGTCGGCCGGGCGTCGGTCCTCGGGACGCTCGGCGGGCTGCGGGTGCGGCTGCGCTGTGATGGTCGTACGTCGGGTCGGCATCGGCGTCGTCTCCTCGTCGGTCGGGCCGGGTCGCGGTCGGGACGGGTCGTCCACACTCCTGCTTCCCCGGTCGGCGCCCGGCCGGATGCACCCGTCGGCCCGGCGAGTCGGCCGGGCCGCCGTCAGCCCTCGCGGCGGAGGAGCCGCCCCCGCGGCGCCTCGCCGGACACCCGCTGACCGCGCAGCCAGGTGGCGCGCACCAGGCCTCGCAGCGTCCGGCCGGCGTAGGGCGTGACCGGGTTGCGGTGGTGCAGCCGGGCCGGGTCGACGACGAACGTCTCGTCGGGAGCCAGGGCGACCAGGTCGGCGTCGTGCCCGACGGCGATGCGTCCCTTGCGTCCGAGTCCCGCCAGGCCGGCCGGCGCCTCGGCCATCCAGCGCACCACCTCGGGCAGGCCGATGCCGCGCGTCGCGGCGGCCGTCCACACGACGGGCAGCCCCAGCTGGAGCGACGCGATGCCACCCCAGGCCGCACCGAAGTCGCCGGTGTCGGGGCGCTTGAGGTCGGCCGTGCAGGGCGAGTGGTCGGACACGACGCAGTCCACCGTCCCGGCGCGCAGCGCGTCCCAGAGGCGCTCGCGGTTGGCGGCGCCGCGCACCGGCGGGCAGCACTTGAACTCGGTCGCGCCGTCGGGCACGTCCTCGGCGGCCAGGGCGAGATAGTGCGGGCAGGTCTCGGCGGTGACCCGCACGCCGTCGCGTCGCGCGGCCGCGAGCGTGTCGAGGGATGCCGCGCTGGACAGGTGCAGCACGTGGACGCGCGCGCCGGTCCTGCGAGCGAGCCGGACGAGCGTGGCGACGGCCGCCGACTCGGCCGCGTCCGGCCGGGAGGCGAGGAACCCGGCGTACGAGGGACCCGCCGGGCCCGGCGACCCGGCGATGACCTCGGGGTCCTCCGCGTGCACGACGGTCAGCGCGTCCAGGGATGAGAGGGTCGCGAGCACCCGCTCCAGCTCGTCGGGGCCCAGCGGTGGGAACTCCGCCACCCCCGAGTCGACCAGGAAGCACTTGAAGCCCAGCACCCCCGCGTCATGCAGGGGCTGCAGCGCCTCGAGGTTGCCCGGCACGGCGCCGCCCCAGAAGCCGACGTCGACGTGCACCCGGCCCTCGGCGGCGGCCCGCTTCACCGCCAGGGACTCGACGTCGACGGTGGGCGGCAGGCAGTTGAGCGGCATGTCCACCAGCGTGGTCACGCCGCCCGCGGCCGCGGCGCGGGTGGCGGAGTCGAAGCCCTCCCAGGCGGTGCGACCCGGCTCGTTGACGTGCACGTGGGTGTCCACCAGGCCGGGCAGCAGCACCTCGTCGTCGGGGAGGGTGACGATCACACGGGCGTCGAGGTCGGCCTCGAACGGCTCGACCGCCACCACGACACCGTCGCGCACCCCGACGCAGCACGGCTGTTCGCGCCCGTCGACCACGGCCCGGCGGGCGCGCAGGAGCAGGTCCAGCTCGTCGCTCACCCGCCCACCCTGCCAGGCGGCGGCCCTGCCGGGTGCGACGTCGGCGGCGATCGCGTCAGGCGTCTGCGTGCAGCGCCGGGACCGTGCCGAGCCGGCCGGCCTGGAAGTCCTCGTAGGCCTGCAGCAGCTCGGCCTTGGTGTTCATGACGAAGGGGCCGTACCACGCCACCGGCTCGCGGATCGGGCGGCCGCCGAGCACCAGCACGTCCAGGTGCGGGGTGTGGCTGTCCTGCGAGTCGTCGGCCCGAACGGTCAGGGTGTCGCCGGGGCCGTAGACCGCGAGCTGGCCGGAACGCAGCGGCTGCCGACCCGGGCCCACGGTGCCGGCGCCGCCGAGCGCGTAGACCAGGCCGTTGAAGTCGCTGCGCCACGGCAGGGCCAGCTCCGCGCCGGGTGAGAGGGTCGCGTGCAGCAGGGTGATGGGCGTGTACGTCGAGCCGGGTCCCGCGGCCTCCGGCACCCCGGGGATCTCGCCGGCGATGACCCGCACGAGTGCGCCCCCGTCGTACGAGGAGAGCAGAGCCACCTTCGCGCCGCGGATGTCCTGGTAGCGCGGCGGCGACATCTTCTTGTCCCGCGGCAGGTTGACCCACAGCTGGAAGCCGTGGAACAGCCCGCCGCTCGCCACCAGTGCCGCGGGCGGGGTCTCGATGTGCAGGATGCCCGCGCCGGCGGTCATCCACTGGGTGTCCCCGTTGGTGATCAGGCCGCCGCCCCCGTTGGAGTCCTGGTGGGCCATCTCGCCGTCGATCATGTACGTGACGGTCTCGAAGCCCCGGTGCGGGTGCCAGGAGGTGCCCTTCGGCTCGCCGGGGGCGTACTCCACCTCGCCCATCTGGTCGAGGTGGACGAACGGGTCGAGCAGCGACAGGTCCACGCCGGCGAAGGCACGGCGCACCGGGAAGCCCTCACCCTCGTAGCCCTTGGGGGCGGTGGTCACCGACACGACGGCGCGGTCGCGGGTGGCGGCGCCGTCGGGGCGGGGGATCCGGGGAAGCGACAACAGGTTGTCGACGGTGACTGCGGGCATGCCCAGGCAACGCCGGGCGGCGCACCGCGTATTTCGCCGGGACCCCACGGCCGAGCCATGCGGCCCCGCCGCGGGGGACCTTCGGACCTATGGCCACCGGCCGGCGCGGCAGACGCTGAGTGCCAGGCGGAGGAGGTGCGTGATGACCGTCCCGGGAGCGAGACCGCTCGCGCGCTTCACGGACGAGGAGCTGCAGGTCATGCTGCGGTCCGCCGGCCGCGCGCCCTCGGTGCACAACACCCAGCCGTGGGAGTTCGTGGTCAGCCGGACGCGCATCGACCTGTACGCCGACCCGCGTCGCCAGCTGCGGCGGGCGGACCCCACCGGCCGGTCGCTGCTGGTCTCCTGCGGTGCGGCACTGTTCAACCTCCGGGTCGCGGCCGAGCAGCTGGGCTTCCGGCCACGGGTGAGGCGGCTGCCCGACCGGGACGCGCCGACGCTCGTGGCATCGCTGGCGTTCGACCACCGCCTGCACGACCCCGGCGACCTCGCCGAGCTGTACCCGGCTGTCGAGCTGCGGCGGACCAACCGGCTGCCGTTCGAGGAGCGGCCGGTCGAGGACGCCCTGGTCTCGCGCCTCTGCCACGAGGCCGCGCTGGAGAACGCGATGCTGCGCGTCTACAGCGACCCGGACGAGGTGCTGCGGCTGGTCAAGCTCGTCCACGACGCGGACTCCCGGATGCACGCCGACCCCGCGGTGACTGCGGAGCGGGCCGGCTGGATCCACCGTGGCGGCCGGGACGACGGCATCCCGGCGAGCGCGCTGGGCCCGCGGCCCGAGCAGGTGCACATGCCGTTCCGCGACCTCGCGGCCGGGCCGGACCCCGGACGCGAGAACGCACGGTTCGAGCGGACCCCGACGATCGCCGTGCTGTCGACCCGTCACGACACCGTGACCGACTGGGTGCGAGCGGGCGAGGCGCTCGAGCGCGTCCTGCTCGCGGCCACGACCGCCGGGCTGTCGGCGTCGTTCGTGAACCAGCCGCTGGAGATCGAAGAGCTGCGCTGGCTCGTCCGCTCGCCGATGACCGGCATCGGCCACCCGCAGATGGTCATGCGGGTGGGCTACGGCCGGCCGGTCCCGCCGACCCCGCGGCGGCCGCTCGAGGACCTGTTCCGCGTCCACCCCGACTGACGACTCCTCGAGCACCCACC
>DASVBJ010000040.1:0-10405 GCA_036375895.1 Actinomycetes bacterium
CCGCTCGCCGATGACCGGCATCGGCCACCCGCAGATGGTCATGCGGGTGGGCTACGGCCGGCCGGTCCCGCCGACCCCGCGGCGGCCGCTCGAGGACCTGTTCCGCGTCCACCCCGACTGACGACTCCTCGAGCACCCACCCCTCGACCCCTGGCAGCGATCATGCACGTTCCGTCGACGGAACGTGCATGATCGCTGCCTGAGGGGGTGGTCGCCGCCGGAGGGGGCGGTCGCCGCCGGGTGGGCGGGCGCGGCCGGGTCAGCGGGTGCCGGTCAGCTGTGGTCGGCCTTGTGCAGGGCGAACCACGTGTACGCCGCGGCGGCCGCGGCCATCGCGGCGAGCAGCACGTACCCGAGGCTGTAGTCGTCGAGCCGGCCGTAGATGGCGCCCATGACCAGTGGTGGTATGAACCCGCCGAGCCCACCGGCGGCCCCGACGATGCCGGTGACGCTGCCGACCTTGCCGGCTGGGGACACGCGGGCGACGAGCGCGAACGTCGCCCCGGCTGCCGCGCCGAGGGCCGCCGCCATGCCGAGGAACGCGATCGTGCCGAACGGCACCAGGGGGTGGATCTCGAAGGACGCGAGCAGCGCGAGTGCGGCGACCGCGGCGAAGCACACGACGAGCACCGGCACGGGGTGCAGACGGTCGGACAGCCAGCCGCCGACCGGGCGCATCAGGACCGCGAGCACGACGAAGCCCGCGGTGCGCACAGCCGCGCCGTTCTGCGTGAGGTCGTAGGCGTTCTTGAGGTACGTCGGGAGGTAGACGCTGAACGCCACGAACCCGCCGAAGCCGATCGCGTACAGGAACGACATCTGCAGGGTGACCTTCAGCCGGAAGGTCGCCCAGGCGTTGGCGAGGAAGGACACCTTCGCCGTCGACCGCGCGCCGGGGGCGTCCCGCAGGATCAGCGCCGCGGCGACGCCGTAGACCGCCAGGACTGCCGCCACGATGGTGAACGGCACCGAGCGGCCGTAGTTCTCGGCCAGCTTGACGGTGGTGAACGCCGAGACGGCGGTGCCACCCATGCCAACGCCGAAGATGCCGAGGGCGAACCCACGCCGCTCCGGCGGGAACCACGCGTTGACGAACGGGACGCCCACGGCGAACGCCGTGCCGCCGAGGCCCAGGAAGAAGCCGCCGAGGAGCACGAGCCCGTAGCTGTCGCCGAGCTGTCCCACGAACAGCACCGGCAAGATCGTCGCGAACGTGATCAGCGGGAACATCAGTCGGCCGCCAAGGCGGTCGGTGAGGGCGCCGACTGGGATCCGGCCGAGCGAGCCGACCAGCACCGGCACGGCGACGAGCAGCGACTGCTGGAACGAGGTGAGGCCGAAGTCGTCCTTGTAGGCCGGGCCGAGCGGGCTGATCAGGGCCCAGGCCCAGAAGTTCAGGCCGAAGCCCAGGGTCGCCATGACGAGCATGAGGTTCGGCGATCCCCGGTAGACCCTCTCGGCCTCCCGTGCAGCGACTTTTTCGGGGCGCGCCCCGGAGGTGGCGTCGGCCTGCTGCGATGTGCTCATCGTGATCCTTCGTCAGGCACGTGGCATCTCGCCACGCGGGTCGGCGGTCGGCTCGATGCTAGGAGCGCGACCACCTCGCACGAACCGGGAGAACGACCCCCGCCGACCGGGACCTTGGGACCGCCAGTCCACAGGCCGTCCGGCAAGTGCTGCCCGGCGTCAACGCGGGCTCCCTGGTCTCGGCTGCGATCCCCGGGCGGGTGATCGATCCACCGCCCGGCGTGACCCGTCCGAAGCGTTCGGCCGAGGTGCGGAACACAGGACCACCGAACGCCCCTCAGTTCCGCAACTCGCCCGGTCCCACGGGTCGCCGCGATCGCCCTCGCCGGAGTGCGGAGGGACTAGGCGGCTCGCTGCCGCGGCCGCAGGGCGGCCCGTCCGACCGCGCCGAGCATCGCGAGGAACGTGACCGCCCAGACCGGGAGCGCAACCCAGGCCTCGGCGTGGCCGATGCCCTCCAGCACCGGCAGGTCGGCGGCCCGGCCGAGTGCCGCGCTGGCCACGCCGTACATCCCGACCGGGAAGACGATGCTCCACATCGACGGTGTGTAGACGAGGTCCACCCGCTGCAGGACATGCCGCCAGACCCCGAAGATTACGAGCATCGGGACCAGCCACGTGCCGAACGCCCACAGCGCGAGGGACATCCCCGCGACCACCGGCCGGGCCACGACGAGAGCGGGCGCGGGGGCCATGTCCAGCAGTCGTGCCCCGGACAGGACCGAGATCGCGGTGGCCCCCATGGAGACCCAGTACGGAGGGGTGAGGTCCGCCGGCGCGACCCGGAAGAGCAACAGGCGCACGAGCACCAGCGTCGCGACGATGACGTAGAGGAACATCCCGGTCGACCACATCAGCACCGCCGCGAGGGCCACCTCCCGCCGGTGTCCGCCCGCCGCGGGCTCCAGGGCAGCTGTCGACACCGCCACCGACTGGGTGCCGACCACCCAGATGAACCACGTGCCGTTGACCGCAGCGAGCACCGGCTCGGACCGCGGCACCAGGACGAACCCCGCCGGCACGACGTAGCTGAGAAGGATCCAGGGCACCACGCTGACCAGGAGCAGCACGAGGGCGAGCCCGGTGTGGCCGTCCGCGGCCAGCCGGGAGCCGACCACGTTGAGGCCCGCGACGACCGTGAAGAACGCGAACCCGGTGGCCGGCCGGGCAAGGTCGTCGCGGGTCTCCGGCCAGGCCCCGACCAGACGCCAGCCGTAGAGGGTCAGCAGCACCGCGCCGCAGAGGCAGGCGATCACGAGCAGGGCAGCGGACAGGGTTGCCCGCCCAACCCCCAGCATCGCTGTGGACGTGATGCCGGTGGCCATGACCAGCGCGAAGTAGCCCGGGTACAACGAGCGCACGGCACTCGGCACGGCGCTCGCCACTCGGGCTGCTCCAGCGTGCTCGACCGGAGTCACCGGCCGCAGCCTAGGGTGGCCGGCCCGTGGGGGTCCATGGCGTGGCCGGGAGGCCGGGCGCTGAGAGGACTTTGGTCCCCGCAGCGCGGGTCGTAGGGATGTGCAGCCGGTGCACGTGGGGCAGGAAGGCTGCCGGTGCACGACCGAACGCGTCCTGGATATGGTCGCTTAGGTCGCATGAGCCGGTCCGTCCCACCAGGGGCGGTACCGGACCGATCTCGACCTGGCGTGGAGGCGTGCGTGACCACGAGTGGCTCCGACAGCAAGCCCGTACTCGACGGCGACATTGCCGCGGCGCTGCTCCGCACCGGCCGGTTCTTCACCCGAGCCGACGTGTCCGCCGACCTGCGCACGGTGCACAAGAAGGGCGGGCGGGCCGGCGACGTCTTCTACCGGGACAGGTGGTCGCACGACAAGGTCGTGCGCTCGACCCACGGGGTCAACTGCACCGGGTCGTGCTCCTGGAAGGTCTACGTCAAGGACGGGATCATCACCTGGGAGGCACAGCAGACCGACTACCCCTCGGTCGGGCCGGACTCCCCGGAGTACGAGCCGCGCGGCTGCCCGCGCGGTGCTGCCTTCTCCTGGTACACCTACTCGCCGACCCGGGTGCGCTACCCGTACGTCCGCGGCGTCCTGATCGAGATGTACCGCGAGGCGAAGGCCCGGCTCGGCGACCCGGTCCTCGCGTTCGCCGACGTGGTCGGCGACCCGGAGCGCCGGCGCCGCTACCAGGCGGCCCGGGGCAAGGGCGGGCTGGTCCGGGCGACCTGGGACGAGGTGTCCGAGCTCGTGGCGGCCGCGCACGTGCACACCATCAAGACCCACGGGCCGGACCGGGTCGCGGGCTTCTCGCCGATCCCGGCCATGTCGATGGCGTCGCACGCGGTCGGGGCCAGGTTCGTCTCGCTGCTCGGCGGCACGATGCTGTCGTTCTACGACTGGTACGCCGACCTGCCGGTCGCGTCGCCGCAGGTGTTCGGCGACCAGACCGACGTGCCCGAGTCGGCCGACTGGTGGAACGCCAGCTACCTCATCATGTGGGGCTCGAACATCCCGGTCACCCGCACCCCGGACGCCCACTTCATGACCGAGGCCCGCTACCGGGGCCAGAAGGTCGTCACCGTCAGCCCGGACTACGCCGACAACACGAAGTTCGCCGACGAGTGGCTGGCCGCCCACCCCGGCACCGACGGCGCGCTGGCGATGGCCATGGGGCACGTCATCCTGACCGAGTTCTTCCGCGACCGGCAGGTGCCGCGGTTCCTCGACTACGTCAGGCGCTACACCGACCTGCCGTTCCTGGTGACGCTGCGCGAGCACGACGGGGCCTACGTGCCGGGCAAGTTCCTCACCGCCGCCGACCTGGGCGAGACGTCGGAGGGCGCGGCGTTCAAGACGGTGCTGCTCGACCCGGCCGGCGAGCCGTTCGTGCCCGGCGGGTCGCTCGGCTTCCGGTTCGGCGAGGCCGGCGCCGGTCGGTGGAACCTCGACCTGCAGGGCGTCGAGCCGGTCCTCACCCTGGCCGACGCCCCGGGCGACGCCGGCGCCGTGACGGTCCGCCTGCCGCGCTTCGACGTCGACGCCGACGGTCAGCCCAGCGGTCACGGCGGCGTCCTCGACCGCGGCGTGCCGGTGCGCGAGGTCGGCGGCCAGCTCGTGACGACGGTCTTCGACCTCGTCATGGCGCAGTACGGCGTGGCGCGGCCGGGTCTCCCGGGGCAGTGGCCCACGTCGTACGACGACCCCCAGCCCTGCACCCCCGCGTGGCAGGAGGAGATCACCGGGGTGTCGGCCGAGAAGGCCGCCCGCATCGGGCGCGAGTTCGCGCGCAACGCGGAGGAGTCCGGCGGCCGGTCGATGATCGCGATGGGCGCCGGCACCAACCACTGGTTCCACTCCGACACGATCTACCGCGCGTTCCTCGCGCTGGTGACGTTGACCGGCTGCCAGGGCGTCAACGGCGGCGGCTGGGCGCACTTCGTCGGGCAGGAGAAGTGCCGCCCGGTCACCGGGTGGGCGCAGCTCGCGTTCGGGCTCGACTGGGTCCGGCCGCCGCGGCAGATGATCGGCACCGCGTTCTGGTACCTGCACACCGACCAGTGGCGGTACGACGGGTTCGGCGCCGACGAGCTGGCCTCACCGCTCGCCGAGGGGTCGCTGGCCGGGATGACGATGCCCGACGTCGTCGCGAAGTCCGCCCGGATGGGCTGGATGCCGTCGTACCCGACGTTCGACCGCAACCCGCTCGACCTCGCCGACGAGGCGGCGGCCGCCGGCGTGGAGGCGCCCGCCTACGTCGTGGACCAGCTGAGGAGCGGCGAGCTCGGCTTCGCCTGCGAGGACCCGGACGCGCCGCAGAACTGGCCGCGCGTGCTCACCGTCTGGCGCGCCAACCTTCTCGGCTCGTCCGCCAAGGGCAACGAGTACTTCCTCAAGCACCTGCTCGGCACCGACGCGTCGCTGCGCGCGACGGAGACGCCTCCGGAGGGTCGCCCCCGGGACGTGGTCTGGCACGAGGAGGCGCCCGAGGGCAAGCTCGACCTGCTGGTCAACCTCGACTTCCGCATGACGAGCACGACGCTCTTCTCCGACGTCGTGCTGCCCGCGGCCACGTGGTACGAGAAGCACGACCTGTCCTCCACCGACATGCACCCCTACGTGCACGCGTTCAATCCGGCCATCGCGCCGCCGTGGGAGACCCGCAGCGACTACGACATCTTCATGACGCTGAGCCGGGCGTTCAGCCGGCTCGCGGCCGAGCACCTGGGCGTGCGCAAGGACCTCGTCGCGGTGCCGCTGCTGCACGACACCGCCGACGCGATGGCCACCCCCGGTGGTCGGGTGCGCGACTGGCGGGAGGGCGAGTGCGACCCGGTGCCCGGCGTGACGATGCCCAAGCTGGTCGTCGTGGAGCGCGACTTCGGCGCCGTCGCGGACAAGATGGCGGCGCTCGGGCCGCTGGTGGACACGCTGGGCACGACGACGAAGGGTGTGACGCTCAAGCCCGACAAGGAGGTCGACTACCTCCGCCACAAGAACGGCGTGGTGCGCGGAGGAGTCGCCGACGGACGGCCGTCGCTGGCCCGCGACGTGCACGCCTGCGAGGCGATCCTCGCCCTGTCCGGCACGACGAACGGGCGGCTCGCCACCGAGGGCTTCCACGTGCTCGAGGCGCGCACCGGCACCCAGCTCGCCGACCTGGCGTCCGAGCACGAGGGCAAGCAGATCACCTTCGCGGACACGCAGGCCCGGCCGGTGCCGGTCATCACCTCGCCGGAGTGGTCGGGCAGCGAGCACGGCGGTCGCCGGTACTCGCCGTTCACCATCAACGTCGAGCGGCTCAAGCCGTGGCACACCCTCACGGGCCGCCAGCACTTCTTCCTCGACCACGACTGGATGCAGGAGATCGGCGAGGCGCTGCCGGTCTACCGGCCGCCCCTGGACATGCACCGGCTGTTCGGGGAGCCACGGCTCGGTGAGGGCGGGGAGCTGGAGATCACGGTGCGCTACCTCACGCCGCACTCGAAGTGGTCGATCCACTCGGAGTACCAGGACAACCTGCTGATGCTGTCCCTCTCGCGCGGCGGCCCGACGATCTGGATGTCGCAGGAGGACGCCGCGAAGGCCGGCATCAAGGACAACGACTGGATCGAGGCCCACAACCGCAACGGGGTCGTTGTGGCGAGAGCCATCGTGACGCACCGGATGCCGGAGGGGACCGTCTACATGTACCACGCGAAGGATCGCGTAGTGGACGTGCCGATCGCGGAGAAGAGTGGTCGGCGCGGAGGCATCCACAACTCGCTGACGCGGCTGCTCATCAAGCCCACGCACCTGGTGGGCGGCTACGGGCAGCTGTCGTTCGCCTTCAACTACCTCGGACCGACCGGGAACCAGCGTGACGAAGTGACGGTCATCCGCCGGCGCTCGCAGGAGGTCGTCTACTGATGCGCGTCATGGCCCAGATGTCGATGGTCATGAACCTCGACAAGTGCATCGGTTGCCACACCTGCAGCGTGACGTGCAAGCAGGCATGGACCAACCGCTCCGGCACGGAGTACGTGTGGTTCAACAACGTGGAGACCCGGCCCGGCCAGGGATACCCGCGCACCTACCAGGACCAGGAGCGCTGGAAGGGCGGCTGGGAGCTCGACCGGCGGGGCCGGCTGCGGCTGAAGGCCGGTGGCCGGCTGAAGAAGCTGCTCACCATCTTCTCCAACCCGGTGATGCCCTCGATCCAGGACTACTACGAGCCCTGGACCTACGACTACGACACGCTGCTGTCCGCGCCCCTGCAGGAGCAGACCCCGGTGGCCCGTCCGAAGTCGCTGATCAGCGGCAAGGACATGAAGATCGAGTGGAGCGCCAACTGGGACGACAACCTCGGTGGCGGCCCCGAGCACGGGCCGAAGGACCCTCTGCTCGCCAAGCTCGAGGAGAAGGTGCGCTTCGAGTACGAGCAGGCGTTCATGTTCTACCTGCCGCGCATCTGCGAGCACTGCCTGAACCCGTCGTGCGTCTCGTCCTGCCCGTCGGGCGCGATGTACAAGCGCTCCGAGGACGGCATCGTCCTGGTCGACCAGGACCGCTGCCGTGGGTGGCGGATGTGCGTCACGGGCTGCCCGTACAAGAAGGTCTACTTCAACCACCGCACCGGCAAGGCCGAGAAGTGCACCTTCTGCTACCCGCGTGTCGAGGTGGGCATCCCGACGGTCTGCTCGGAGACCTGCGTCGGTCGGCTGCGCTACATCGGCCTCGTGCTCTACGACGCCGACAAGGTGCTCGACGCGGCGGCGACCCCCGACGAGAAGGACCTGCTCGCGGCGCAACGCTCCGTCTTCCTCGACCCGAACGACCCGGCGGTGGTGCGCGCCGCGGAGGCCTCCGGCATCCCGCGTGACTGGATCGAGGCTGCTCAGCGCTCGCCGATCTGGGCGCTCATCAACCGCTTCGAGGTCGCGCTGCCGCTGCACCCGGAGTACCGCACGCTGCCGATGGTCTGGTACATCCCGCCGCTCTCGCCGGTGGTCGACGTGGTGCGCGACACGGGGTTCGACGGCGAGGACCGCGACACGTTGTTCGCCGCCATCGACGCCCTGCGCATCCCGGTGGGCTACCTCGCCGAGCTGTTCACCGCCGGCGACCCGGAGCCGGTCACCGCGGTGCTGCGCCGGCTTGCGGCCATGCGCAGTCACATGCGCACCGTGAACCTGGGCCAGGAGCCGGACCCGTCCATC
This sequence comes from Actinomycetes bacterium, assembly GCA_036375895.1. Lineage (GTDB taxonomy): Bacteria > Actinomycetota > Actinomycetes > JACCUZ01 > JACCUZ01 > DASVBJ01. The sequence goes on from DASVBJ010000040.1 coordinate 8,186, forward strand.
GCCGCGGGGGTGGGCACGACGGCGGACGAGCTCGAGGACATGTACCGGCTGCTCGCGATCGCCAAGTACGAGGACCGGTACGTGATCCCGCCGGCACACGCCGAGCAGGCCCACAAGCTCGAGGAGCTCGCCACCGAGTGCTCCCTCGACTACGAGGGCGGCCCGGGCATGGGCGGCTCCGGGCCGTTCGGGGAGTCCTCCGGCCTGCCGACCCCTGTCGCCGTGGAGACCTTCCACGCCCTGAAGACGCGCCAGGAGTCGGACACGCTCGCCGCGCCGGACGACAAGCGCGCCAGGGTCAACCTGCTCAACTGGGACGGCAAGGGGACACCGCCGGGGCTCTTCCCGCCGGCCGGCGAGGGTGACGAGGGCAAGGAGGAGCAGCCGTGACGCCGGCTGACAGGGACTGGTCGGTCGCCCACCAGGTCACGTCGCTGCTGCTGCAGTACCCCGACGAGCAGCTCCTCGAGCGCCTTCCGATGCTCCGGCAGGCCGCCGGCTGCCAGCCGGCCGAGGTGGCCCGGCCGCTGCTGCGGTTCCTCGACCACCTGGAGCGCACCCCGCTCACGGCGCTGCAGCAGCACTACGTCGAGACCTTCGACCTGAAGCGGAAGTGCTGCCTGTTCCTGACCTACTACCCGCACGGCGACACCCGTCGCCGCGGCGAGGCGCTCCTGCGCTTCAAGCAGACCTACCGGGCGGCCGGGCTCGACCTCGGCGACGACGAGCTGCCCGACCACCTCGCCGTGGTGCTGGAGTTCGCGGCGGTGGGCGACCCCGAGGCGGGCGGTCGGCTGCTCGCCGAGCACCGGCCGGGCATCGAGCTGCTCCGCGCCGCACTCGGCCAGCTGCACTCGCCGTACGCCGACGTCGTCGAGGCCGTGGTGCACACGCTCGGCCGGCTGTCCGCAGCGGAGGCCGAGGCGGCGATGCGCCTGGCCCAGCAGGGCCCGCCGCAGGAGCAGGTCGGGCTGGAGGCGTTCATCCCGGTGGACTCGTTGAAGGTTGGAGGACGGGCGTGAGCACGACGGAGGTGCTGCTCTGGGTGGTCGCCCCCTACGTGACCATCGCGATCCTCGTCAGCGGCAGCATCTGGCGCTACCGCTACGACAAGTTCGGCTGGACCACCAGGTCGTCGCAGCTCTACGAGAGCCGGCTGCTGCGCATAGGCAGCCCGCTGTTCCACTTCGGCATCCTCGTGGTGGTGGTCGGCCACATCATCGGCCTGGTCATCCCGAAGAGCTGGACCGAGGCGGTCGGCGTGAGCCAGGACGTCTACCACGTGCAGGCGGTCGCTCTCGGCACGGTGGCCGGACTGTGCACGCTGGTCGGCGTCGGCATCCTCATCTACCGGCGCCGCACCACCGGGCCGGTCTTCTCGGTGACGACCAAGAACGACAAGGCGATGTACGTCGTGCTCGTGGCCGCCATCGTCGCCGGCCTCGCCACCACGTTGCTCGGGGCCGGCGTGGTCGGCGACGAGCACAACTACCGCGAGACCGTCTCCCCGTGGTTCCGCTCGGTGTTCTACCTGCAGCCCAAGGGCGAGCTGATGGGCGACGCGCCGCTGTCGTTCCAGCTGCACACGCTGGTCGGCATGCTGCTCTTCGCGGTCTGGCCGTTCACCCGGCTGGTGCACGCGTTCAGCGCGCCGGTGGGCTACCTCTTCCGGCCGTACGTGGTCTACCGCAGCCGGGACGCGCAGCAGCAGGGTGCCCGCGAGCCGCGGCGCGGCTGGGAGAAGGTCGGCTGACGCGGGAGCCCTGCCACGCGCGGTCGACGGATGGGGATGCGTGACGCGTCGGGGGGCGTGGTCGTTAGCGGGTGGGCGCAGCCGTTGCGTCCGCTCGGAGGTGATCTCGCCGTGCTGCGCGCACTCATGGCCTGGCTGCACTCCCGCAGGGTCGCGGCGATCCGAAGGCGCATGGACCGCACCGACAAGGCGCTCGGCCGCCGCTAGGTCAGGCGCCGGCGGTCGTCAGCGCGGCGACGGCCCGCTCCGCGGCGGTGCGTACCCGCTGCACGGGGTCGTCGCGCAGCGCGGCCACCACCGGGAGCGCGTCACCGAGGAGGTGGCGCGCCACGACCTTCGCGGCCATCTCCCGGACCCGCCAGTGCTCGTCGGCAAGGGCCGTCGCCAGGACGTCGAGGGCGCCGTCGTCCCACGCCCACAGCAGGCCCCGCGTGCCCCACACCCGCAGCCAGTACCGATCGTCGCGC
>DASVBJ010000227.1:0-9731 GCA_036375895.1 Actinomycetes bacterium
GCGACGACGAGGGGGACGACCCGCTTGAGCACCGGCACGCCCGCGGCGCCGAGCAGGTCGATCGGCTCCGCCTCCCGCCGTGGCGCGGTCGGCTGGGGCACGGCCTGCGCCGGCGGCGGGCCGGCCGCGGGGGCCTCGGCCGCGCCCGGCGGCACCTCTCCGGCTGCCGGGGGCGCCGCGACGGCGAGCGGCGGGGGCGGCGGGCCGGTGATCTCCTGCGCGAGGCAGTCGGCGAACTGCCCGATCAGCTTGCTGCCGACCTCGACCATCACGCCGCGGCCGAACTGCGCCGGCTTTCCGGTGATCGCCAGGTCGGTGGTCACCGTCACCCGGGTGGAGCCGCCCTCGTCGTACAGCCTGCTCTCGACCTTCGCGGCCGCCGTGCCCGACCCGCGGGCCTCCTTGCCGTGGGCGTCGAGCACGATCCGTCGCTCGTCCTCGTGCTTCTCGACGAACTTGGCCTGCCCCGCGTAGGTCACCTGGATCGGACCGACCTTCACCTTGACCTTGCCGTGGACGGTCTCCCCGTCGAAGGAGTCGACCGACGCGCCCGGCATGCACGGCGCGATGCGCTCGACGTCGAGCAGGACGTCCCAGGCCTGCGCGACCGGGACGGGTACGACGAACTCGTGCTCGAGCAGCATCTCTGCCTCCCTCTCCTCTGCACTGGCAGCGATCATGCACGTTCCGTCGGTGGCCTGCCGGGTCCGAGCGACGGAACGTGCATGATCGCTGCCGGGGGTGGGTGTGGCCGCCGCGCGCTACCGGAGGTAGACCAGCCCGTCGGTGGTGACGGTCGGGCGGCCGGAGGTGCCGAGCACGACGATCTTCACGGTGTGTTTGGCGCTGCTCGACCAGGTGCGCGCCCAGATCGCCTGCCGGTACTTCGGCGTGGACGAGCGGAGGTCGACGGTGGCGACCCGGGTGCCGTCCACGTACACGTAGGCCTGCCCGGAGCTCGACGCCCGCGACACCACCCACGCGACCGACCGGCCGGTGAACGTCCACGTCAGGCTGGCGCCGCGGGACTTGCTCGAGTACGACCGGCCGCCGAGGTAGTACGACGAGTACCGCGCCGTCCACGACCCCGACCGCACCGCCGCGCTCTCCTGCAGGATCACCGGCGTCACGCCCACCGAGGCGGTCCCGGTGTTGCCCGCGTAGTCGAGGGCGCGCATCGCCCAGGTCGTGGAGGTGCCCGACTTGGCGGTGTAGTTGTGGCTGGTGACCGTCGGGCCGTACGTCCCGGTGGTCGGCGCGGTCAGCGACACCGACCGCAGCGCGGCGTTGTCGACAGCCCGCCAGCGCAGCGTCACCGGCACCGCCGAGGTGTTGACCGTGCCGCCGCGCAACGACATCCACGGCCGGGTGCTGAAGTACGGCGCGGTGGTGTCGCCGACCACGGTCAACGCGGCGGTGGTCGCGGCCTTGCCGGTCTGGTGCACCGCGCGGACCTGCACCGAGTGCTGGCCGGCCGCGAGCGTCACCCCGGCGGACGTCGCCGAGCCACCCGCGGTGGCCGCGACCTTGCCGTCCACCAGCACCTCGAACCGCGAGATGAGCGACGACGGGGTGGTGGCCGTCCACTTCACCGTCACCGCGCCCTTGGTGTAGTACGTCGTGCCGGAGCGGACGGAGCCGGACAGCGAGGTGATCGCCAGCCCCTGCACCGGCCCGGCCGCCCAGGTGCGGATCGTCGGCAGCTTCGCCCACAGGTTGTCGCCCGGGCACTCGGTGGCGACCCCGTCCCGATGACCGAAGACCTGCGGGAACGTGTACGCCGTGCCGGCGACGAACGACCGTCCGGCCAGGCTCTTCTGGGTCGCCCCGGCCGTCAGCGTCACGGTGCCGGCCGGGTCCCCGCCGTACTGCCCGAGCTTCCACCCCGCGATGCGGGCCACCGCCGTCAGCGCGGCCGTCGACGGGGCCACCTCGTTGTAGTTGCCGAGCATCGAGATCCCGGTGGTCTCGGAGTTCCAGCCGTAGGTGTGCGCGCCGTACACCGGCCGGTCCACCCCGCCCTTGCGGCCCTCGAAGATCGTGCCGCACTTGTCGACCAGGAAGTTGTAGCCGATGTCCCGCCAGCCCTGGGACTGCACGTGGTAGGCGTAGATGCCGCGCACGATCGAGGCCGACTCCGAGCAGGCGTAGTCGTTGGTGCCGGCCGTGTGGTGCACCGCGACCGCCTTCACCACGCCGCCCGGCAGGTAGATCGGGTCCTCCGGGCTGATGCTCTCGTCGGCGCCCCACCCGGCGCGGTCGACGATCGGCGGCCGTGGCACGGTAGACGGCGGTGCCGGCGGGATTGTCGACGTCGGGCTCGCCGAGGTGGCCGTCGGCGACGAGGTCGCAGTCGCGGTGCTTGCCGCGATGCCCGTGTCGGCCGGCGCCGCCGTGTCGGTCGGCGTGGCCGTGGAGGTGTCAGCCGGTGCCGCCGTGTCCGTCGGCGCGGCCGTGGCCGCCGGCGCGGCCGTGTCCGCCGGCGTGCTCGTCGCTGTCGCGACGTCGGTCGGCGTGGCGGTGTCGGTGGGGCCGGTGGTCGCCGCGGCAGCGACGTACGCCGCCGGCTCGGCGTGCAGCCCGCCGCTCCTGCCCGGGTCGACCAGGTCCAGCCGCAGTCCCTTCGGCAGCCGCGACGACGTGCCGCTCGCCGTGGTGACCCGCAGCTCGACGCCGTCCGACGGGCCGACCCACAGCGGGTCGGTGCCGCCCCGCGTGGCGCGGCCGGCGTCCCCGGACACGCCGTCGCTCTCCAGGGTCAGCCAGCGCGACCACTCCCCCGACCCGGCGTCGCGGGCCCGGGCCTGGATGGTGCCGTCGAACCCCGCGGCCGGGTCGGTCCAGGTCACGCCAAGCAGGCTGTACGGCGGGGTGGTCCGCTGCGCCAGCGACACCTTCCCGGCGGCCGCGGTCGGCAGGGCCACCGCGCGCACGTGCGCCGCGACCGGCGCCGTCCGGCGGTGGCTGTCGGCGGCTCCCTCGAGCCCTCCGGTCGCGCCCTGGAACGCGAACGCCACCGCGACCCCGACCGTCGCCACGACGGGGGCCGCCCACAGCCGATGCAGTTTCACCCGTGTCTCCTTGCTCGTGCTCGGCGTGCTGAGACCCGGGAGGCGGGGCGGCGCAGTGCTCGAGGAACCGTTCGTTGGTGCTCGCGTATACAACCACAAATGCCGCGAATGGATCAGGCCGGACGACGGTGCCTGCGGTCGAGCGGAGGGGCCGGACCGAGCGAAGAACCCCAGGCGGCCGGCTCGACGGGGCTAACGTCAGAGGAGCGGGGCTCAACCCGGAGGAGACCGGCGATGGCGGCGGGCCGATGGTCGGAGCGTCACGGGCTGACCGTGGCACTTGCCGTCCTCGCGGCCATCGTCATCGCCGACATCCTCCTCGGCTCCGAGGTCGTGCTCAGCGCGTCCTACGCGGTGGCCGCGGTCGTCGCTGCCGCGATGACCACCGTGCGGCGCACGGCGGCCGTCGCGGCCGCCGCGGTCGCGCTGGCAGCTGTGTCCGGTGCGTGGAACGACAACTACGGCACCCTCGACTGGGACGTCCGGCTGATCTTGAACGCCGTCCTTGGCGCGCTGGCCCTGGTCTCGGCGGCGATCAGGGCCCGGCGCGAGCGCAGCCTGCAGCACATGACCGTGATCGCGGAGACCGCGCAGCGGGCCGTGCTCCGAGCGATACCCAGCGCCGTCGGGTCGGTGGGCTTCGCCGCCCGGTACGTCTCGGCCACGCGGGCCGCCCTGGTGGGAGGCGACCTCTACGAGGTGGCGGCCACGCCGTACGGCATCCGCGTCATCGTCGGCGACGTGCGGGGCAAGGGACTGGAGGCGGTCCAGATGGCCGCGACCGTGCTCGGCGCCTTCCGCCGGACCGCGTTCACCGAGCCGTCGCTGACCGCCATGGCCAGCGACCTGGACGGTGTGGTGACCGCGGCCGCCGGCGACGAGGACTTCGTCACCGCGGTCCTCGCCGAGTTCCACGACGACCACACCGTGACACTCGTGAACTGCGGGCACCATGCGCCGCTGCTGGTCTCCGGGACGGCGGGAGCCGAGCTGCTCCCCACGGGCGAACCCGAGCCACCCCTGGGCCTGGGCCCCACACCCCACCCGGTCACCGCCCGCTGGCCCACGGGCGCCCGCATGCTGATCTACACCGACGGTCTGGTCGAGACCCGCGACAGCCGCGGCGCCTTCTTCCCGCTCGCCGAGCACGCCGCAGACCTGGGTGGTGGCAGTCTCGAGGACGCCCTCGACCGGCTGATCGCCTGCCTGATCGACTACGCCGGGCACCGGCTCAAGGACGACCTGGCGCTCGTCCTGGTCGAGGACCGGGCGGTCTCGACCGCAGCCGCCCGGCCGGCGTGACGGTGGCCTTCGACGTGCTCGTGACAGGGGCAACGGGCGCATGATCAGCGCCGGCTAGCTGGCACGACCCGGAGATGGCGGGACCCCGAAGCCGGGGGGGTGGCTCCGGGGTCCCTGCGCGGACGGGGTTGGCATGCGCTCCCGTCCGCGCGCTCGGGGTGCGGCGGTCGACTACACGCGGCCGTAGGTGACGCTGCGGGTCCAGGCCTTGTGCTTGCCGATGCCGGTGCGCGGGTTGGACGCCTCCATCCAGTAGCCCTTCCCGGCGTAGATCGCGACGTGGTAGACGCGGCCGTGGCCGTGGACGAAGACCAGGTCACCCGGGCGCACCGAGGCGGCGCTGATCCGGCGGACCTTGGTGCGCATGGCCGCCGACGAGTGCGGCAGGCTGACGCCGACCGCCCGGTAGGCGTAGCTGACCAGGCCGGAGCAGTCGAACGCGCGCGGCCCGGCGGCGCCGTACCGGTACGGCTTGCCGGACTGCTTGAGGGCGACCGAGAGCGCGCGCGTGTTGCGCTCGGACACCGGCATGCTGCGCACGGCTGACCGGGAGGCGGCCCGGGTGGTGGCGCGTACGCCGAGCGCGGCCCAGGTGCGGCGCCCGACGACGCCGTCCGTGGCGAGGTGGTGCGAGCGCTGGAAGCGCTGCACGGCCGCCCGCGTGCGGGGGCCGAAGTAGCCCGAGGTGGGCCGGACGTGCAGCCGCTGCTGCACCCACTTGACGGCGGCGCCGCGGTCGCCCGGGCCGAGGGTCGGGGTGCTGCGGACCGCGGCCGGCAGCGAGGCGGCCGACGCCGGGACGATCGCCCCGCTCAGCAGCATCGCGGCCGAGGCCACCGCGACGGCGGCGGCACGGAGCAGACGGTTCAAGAGATCAGGGCGCGCCGAGACAGGCGTGATGGACATAGTGGTCCCCTCCCACGCCTGTGAGGTGAGCTGTCGGGTTCGGACGGGAGATCGCCCGGCCACCAGCTGGTGGCTTCACCCCAGGGCCCCGGAGGGCCCACGTTCTTGGGTCCCCCACTCCTGCCGCGTGTGTGATGGGCCCGGCGTGCGGCAGGACTCGGCGTCACGCGCGGGCGCCGCTCCGGAGCCCGGTGCGGCTGACCTAGAGTTACAGATCGATCACGGGCAGGTGGCCGGTTTGGGGCAAAGAACGGCAAATTCTCGCTGGAGGAGGTTTGACCGCCGCGGCTGAGGGAGAGGCGGACCGGCCGTAGCGGGTCGGTGCCGTCCGGAATGTCCTTCTTGCGGGCGTCGCCCAGGGACGGCAGGTGCTGCATCCACCAGCATGTGCTCTGCCACAAGGTCTGTGGCAGAGCACATGGTCCGCCAGGCAGCCCGTCACCCCCTGCTCTGCCACAAGGTCTGTGGCAGAGCACATGGCGCGCCAGGCGGCCCATCACCCCCCTGCTCTGCCGCCGAGTGGCCCGGAGCCTGAGCCATCCCCGGCCCCGGACATGGCGGGACCCCGGAGCCGGGGGGGTGGCTCCGGGGTCCCTGTGCGGGCTGACGGGGGGGATACCAGCCCGCACTCTTGGGGGGGTGCGGTCAGAGTGGGGGGTGCGGTCAGAGCACCCGGCCGTAGGTGACGTCGGTGGACCACGCCTTGTGCTTGCCGACACCGGTCGAGGGGTTGGACGCCTCGTACCAGTAGCCGTCGCCGGCGTAGATCGCGACGTGGCCGATGCTGCCGCCGCCACCGTTGTGCACGAACACCAGGTCACCCGGCTGCGGGGTGGACACCGGGCGGGCGACGTCGGCCTGGGCGGCCGAGGAGTGCGGCAGGGAGATGCCGACCTTGCCGAACACGTACATCGTGAAGCCGGAGCAGTCGAACGAGTCGGGGCCGTCCGCCCCGTACACGTACGAGTCGCCCTCCTGCGCCGCCGCGATCGCGAGCACGTGCGCGGCGGTGGCCGACATGCGCGAGTCGGAGCGGGAGGCGGCGGCCTGCCGCGCTGCGGCGGCCTTCTCGGCGGCGGCCTTCTCGGCCGCTGCCTTGGCGGCCGCAGCCTTCTCGGCGGCGGCCTTGCGGGCGGCGGCGGCGCGGGCCTTCGCGGCAGCGGCGGCGGCCGCGGCGTTGGCGCGCTTCTCGCGCAGCTGCTGGGCGCGGAGGTCGGCCTGCTGCTGCGCCGCCCTCTCTTCGCCGATGGTCTGGTCGGCGTCCGTGAGGGCGAACGCCATCGGGCTGGTCTTGGGCCCCGAGGGGGCTGCTGAGGCGACGATGGTGCCGGTCACGGCGACCGTGCCGGCCACGCTGGCTGCCGCGCCCAGGTGCAGGGATCGCCTGCCACGCGACATACGACGGTGCTTGGACAACCCATGTCCTCTCCCACGCCTACGGGGTGAGCTGTCGGGTTCGGGCGGGAGTTGCCCGGCCACCGGTAGGTGGCTTCACCCCAAGGACCCCTAGGGGCCCACGTAAGTGGGTCCCCCGCTCCTGCCAGGCGGCCGATCGACAGGGACTGCATGCGTGGGGCAGGACTCGGCGGCCACGCATGCGCTCCCCCGAGTTTCCGGAGGAGCGCGAGAAGATTACGGGAGGATTCCCCACAATTCCAAACCTGCAGGTCACCGGGCGTGTCACCCGTTCGGCCTAACGGCGAGAGGCCGTTCAGGCGAGGGAGACCTCGGTGATCACGAGGACGGCGACGCCCAGCAGGAGCACCCCGAAGACCCGCCGGAGCGTGGTCCCCCGAAGGTGCCCGGCGAGCACTGTACCGGCGACCGCACCCAGCGCAGCGGCGCCCCCGGTCCAGGCGGCCGTCGTCACGTCGACGCCGTGGCCGCCGCGCGACAGCAGGGCGGTGCCCGCGTTCACGACGACGACGACCAGGGCGGTGGCCGCCGCTTCGTCCATGGCGAAGCCGAGGGCGAGCACCAGCGCGGGTACGACGACGAAGCCGCCGCCCACGCCGAAGAAGCCGGTGACCAGCCCGACCCCCGAGGCCAGGGCCACGGTCAGCCACCACGACCGCCGGTGCGGTCGCGTCGGCACGCGGCGCTCACGCAGCATCGAGGCGCCGGCCGCGACCAGCAGGCCGGCGAACAGCGCGAGCAGCAGCCGGTCGGGGACCGCCGACGACAGCCAGGACCCCACCGCCGCCCCGCCCACGCCGAGCGCGCCGAAGAGCAGGCCCTCCCGCCACCGCACCCGACGGGCCAGGTGGTGCGCGACGAGCCCGGCGACGGACCCGATGATGACGACCACCAGGGAGGTCGCGGTGGCCTCCTCGACCGGCACCCCGGCGATGTAGACGAGCGCCGGCACGGTGAGCACCGCGCCGCCGCCGCCGAGCAGGCCGATGACCAGGCCGATCACCAGCCCGAGGAGGACGAGGAGGGCCGGGTCGGTCACGCAACAGTCCCGGGTCGGCCGGCGCCGTCAGCCCGCGCCATCACGGCTGCTCGACGTCGTTGCCGGCCGCCCGGGCGTCGTCGAACTCGCCGTCGACCAGGACGGCCTCTCGCCCGCGGCCGGCCAGCCAGGACGCCGCGACGGCGGCGCGGAAGCCACTGGTGCAGTGCACCCACAGCCGCTCGTCGGGCAGCTCGTCGACCCGGCGGGGGAGCTCGTGGATCGGCAGGTGCCGGGCGCCGCGCAGGTGGGACTCCTGCCACTCGCCGGCCAGCCGCACGTCGAGGACGACGAGGTCGGGGTCGGCCTTGCGGGCCTCGGCCAGCCCGGCGAAGTCGACCCGCGGCAGGGTCGCGACCGGCGTACCGCCCGACCACTGCTCGGGGCCGCCGACCGCCTGGGCGGCGGGGTCGATGCCGACGCGGACGAGCTCGCGCTGCGCCTGCGCCACCTGGTCGGCCGTCTCGCCGAGCAGCGTCACCGGGGTGCCCCACGGGATCAGCCAGGCGAGGTACGTCGGGACGTTGCCGTCCGCGTCGAACGACAGCGTCCCCCGCAGGTGCCCCCTGGCGAACAGCTCGCGGGACCGCAGGTCGACCACCCACTCGCCCGCGTCGATGCGCCGCCGCAGCTCGGCCGGGTCGGCGGGCGCGGGCAGCTCCAGGTCGGCCGCGGCCGGGCCGGCCAGGTTGGCCGGGCCCATGTGCGCGTAGTAGGCGGGGAAGGCGTCCAGGCCGGCGATCAGGTCGCGGACGAACCGTTCCTCGTCCTGGGTCAGCGCCGCGTTGACGGCCCGCTGCTCACCGATGGTCGACGTCTCGCCGCTCGTCGGGGTGGCGCTGCAGAAGCTGCCGAACCCGTGGGTCGGGAAGATGGCGGTGGCGTCGCCGAGCTCGCCGGCCAACCGGCGTACCGACCGCCACTGCTGGCGGGTCAGCTCCTCGGTCAGCTCGGGCTCGACGAGGTCGGTGCGCCCCACGCTGCCGTAGAGCAGCGACCCGCCGGTGAAGACGGCCTGCTCGCCGGCGTGCTCGACGACGTACGACGTGTGGTGCGGCGTGTGCCCCGGCGTGGCCAGCGCGCGCCACCGCATGGCGCGGAAGGTGAAGGTGTCGCCGTCACGGACGGCCCGCCGGTCGAAGGCGACCGCGGCGGCCGCGGGCACGACGTACTCGGCGCCGTGCCGGCGCGCCAGCTCGAGGCCACCGGTGACGTAGTCGTTGTGCACGTGCGTCTCGAGCACATGGGTGATGGTGCGGCCGGCGACGAGCGGCTCGAGCCGGTCAAGGTCGCGCTGCGGGTCGACGACCACGACCTGGCCGCCGTCGCCGACCACGTAGCTGCGGTCGCCGAGGTTGGCGGTCTCCAGGATCCGGACGTCGAGCGCGCCCATCAGCGCTCCACGGGGTAGCCGGCGGCGACCCACTCCCCCGTGCCACCGTCGACCGTGCGCGCGTCGACCCCGCGCTGGGAGAGGTACTGCGCGGCCTGGGCGCTGCGGGCGCCGACCGCGCAGACGAGGTAGACCGGCTCGCCGGCCGGCAGCTCGTGCAGCCGCAGCGGGATCGTGCCGAGCGGCACCAGCCGGGCGCCGGGCACGTGGCCGCCGGCGTACTCGTGCGGTTCCCGCACGTCGATGACCGTCGCACCGGCGTCGACCGCGGACTTCAGGTCGTGGATCGTGACGTAGCGCATGCGCAGGATCGTCCTCCGTCAGGCAAGGGTGAGGAACAGCTTCTCCAGCTGCTCCTGGCTGAGCTCGGGCTCCTCGCCGCGGTCCTGCGCCTCGATGCACTGGCGCATCCCGCAGGCGACGATCTTGAACCCGGCGCGGTCGAGGGCGCGGCTCGCGGCGGCCAGCTGGGTCACCACGTCGTTGCAGTTCCGGCCGGCCTCGATCATCGCGACGATCCCGCCGATCTGGCCCTGCACCCGGCGCAGCCGGGTCACCGCCTCGCGCAGGACCTCGTCGTCGTAGTCCATGGTCACCTCCGTGG
>DASVBJ010000273.1:0-7757 GCA_036375895.1 Actinomycetes bacterium
ACCCTCTAGCCTTCCGCCTGTGACCGCCCCCGGAGACAGCACGCCCGAGCCTCCTGCGTCACCCGCGCCCGAGCCGCGGGTCGAGGTGGTGGGGCGGCTGTCCGCCGAGGAGGTCCGGGCCGTCGCCCTTCTCGTCGAGGCTGCCACGGAGGCCGACGGCGTACGTCCCCTCTCCGAGCACGTCGCCCTGCACCTGCGCTACGGCGGGGACGCGCCGGTGCGCAACGTGCTGGTGTACGCCGGCGACGAGCTCGCGGCCTACGGCCACCTCGACGTCACGGACGAGGTGGCCGGCGCGAGCGCCGAGATCGTCGTCCATCCCGCACACCGGCTCCGGGGCCTGGGCAGCCTGACCGTGCGGGCCACGCTCGAGGAGACACCGGACGGCCGGCTGCGCCTCTGGGCGCACGGCGAGCACCCGGCCGCGGCGGCGATGGCACGCGCGATGGGGTTCCGGCGGTCCCGCTCGCTGTGGCAGATGCGCCGGTCCCTCTACGCGGCGCTGCCGAGCCCGGTCGTCCCCGCCGGGGTCACCGTCCGGGCGTTCGAGCCCGGCCTCGACGACGAGGCCTGGGTCCGGCTCAACTCCCTCGTCTTCCGCGACCACCCCGAGCAGGGCGACTGGGACCCGGACGACCTGCACCGGCGCATGCGCGAGCCGTGGTTCGACCCGGCCGGGTTCTTCCTGGCCGAGCGCGAGGGTCGGCTCGTGGGCTTCCACTGGACGAAGGTGCACGGTGGGGACGGGCACGGGCATGGGCACGGCCACGAGCCGATCGGTGAGGTGTACGTGGTCGGCGTCGACCCGGCCGAGCACGGCACCGGGCTCGGCAAGGCGCTGACCCTGATCGGCCTGCGCCACCTACGCCACCTCGGCCTGCCGGACGCGATGCTCTACGTCGACGCGGACAACGCCCCGGCCATCGGCCTCTACACCCGCCTGGGCTTCACCAGGTGGGAGACGGACGTCATGTTCAGCCGCGGTGCCGAGCCGGCCCGCCCGCCGGCACCCTGAGCAGCCGGCCCCTGGAGTTCACCTCTCGTTCACCTGGACCCGCCAGACTCGTCACCTGACCTCCCTAGCGTCCGAAACGACACGAAGTCTGAGACGTCCTTGGAGGGACATCAGTGAAGCTCCAGCGCTTCTACCGCGCCGCCGCGGTCGTTGCCGTCGGCGCACTCGCCCTGACGGCCTGCGGCAGCGACAACAACGCCGGCACCGGCGGCAGCGACCAGGCCGCCAGCAGCGCCGACTGCGCGACCGGGACCCTCAACGCCGAGGGCTCCTCGGCCCAGAAGAACGCGATCGAGGAAGTCATCTCCGGCTACACCGGCGAGTGCAGCGACGCCACGGTCAACTACAACCCGACCGGGTCCGGCGCCGGCATCAAGCAGTTCAACGCCGGCCAGGTCGACTTCGCCGGCTCCGACTCGGCCCTGAACCCCGACAAGGGCGAGGTCGAGGCCGCCAAGAAGCGCTGCCAGGGCAACGACGCCTGGAACCTGCCGATGGTGGCCGGCCCGATCGCGATCGCCTACAACCTGCAGGGCGTCGACAAGCTCGTCCTGACCCCCCAGGTCGCCGCGAAGATCTTCAAGGGCGACATCAAGAAGTGGGACGACCCGGCGATCGCCGCGGCCAACAAGGACGCCAAGCTGCCGTCCCAGGCCATCAAGGTCTTCTTCCGGTCCGACGAGTCGGGCACGACGGAGAACTTCACCAAGTACCTCTCCGGCGCGGCGGGCGACGTCTGGACGGCCAAGCCGGCCAAGACGTGGGACGGCACCGGTGAGGGCCGGGAGAAGTCCGCTGGTGTCTCGGAGGGCGTCAAGGGCACGGCCGGCTCGATCACGTACGTCGAGTGGTCCTACGCCAAGGACAACAAGCTCGGCATCGCCCAGGTCGACAACGGCGCCGGTCCGGTCGAGCTGACCGGTGAGGCGGTCGCCAAGGCAGTGGCAGCGGCCAAGCCCGACGGCCAGGGCAACGACCTCCGGCTCAAGCTCGACTACACCACGAAGGAGCAGGGCGCCTACCCGATCCTCCTGGTGACCTACGAGATCGTCTGCTCAAAGGGCCTGGATGCGGGGAAGACCAAGCTCGTCAAGGACTTCCTCACGTACTTCTCGTCCACGGACACGCAGAAGTCGCTCGAGGACATCGGCTACGCGCCGCTGCCCGACGAGGTGCGCGCCAAGGTCGAGACCGCGGTGAAGGCCATCAGCTGACATCGCCCTCGGCGGTCCAGACGCCTCGCCCGGGACGGCACCTCCCGGGCGGGGCGTTCGCCACGCCTCCAGTGAACCGAGCGACCCGCGCCCGAACGGACACCACATGACCATCACGACGAGAGAGACCCGGCAGCCCGACGCACCTCCCCCGGCACCGCTTCTCGCCAGGAGAGGCACCGGCCGGGCAGGGGACCGGGCGTTCGCGGCGCTGACCACAGGGTCCGGGCTGGCCATCGTCGCCCTCGTCGCCCTGGTCGGCGGCTTCCTGGTCGTGAAGGCCGTCCCCTCGCTCCTCAACGACCAGGCCAGCTTCCTCACGAGCCGCGTCTGGGAGCCGGCGGGGGACCCGCCACGTTTCGGCATCGCCGCGATGCTGTGGACGACCGTCCTGTCGTCGGTCGTCGCGATGACCCTCGCCGTACCCGTGGCCGTCGCCGTGGCGCTCTTCATCACCCAGTACGCGCCCGCCCGGCTGGCCACCCCGGTCGCCTACCTCGTCGACCTGCTCGCGGCTGTTCCCTCGATCATCTTCGGCCTGTGGGGCATCCAGGTGCTGGCGCCCAAGCTGGGTCCGGTGCGCGACGTCATCGAGAGCGCGTTCGGCTGGTTCTTCCTCTTCGCCCCGACCGGCACCAGCGCGGGCAACGTGTTCACCGCATCGGTCGTGCTGGCGATCATGATCCTCCCGATCATCACCGCGATCAGCCGTGAGGTCTTCCGTCAGGTGCCCCGTGCCAACGTGGAGGCAGCCCTCGCGCTCGGCGCCACCCGCTGGGAGACGATCCGGCTGACGGTGCTGCCGTTCGGGCGCCCCGGCGTGATCGCCGCCGCGATGCTCGGACTCGGGCGCGCCCTGGGCGAGACCATCGCGGTCACGATCATCCTGTCCGCCCCGAACAGCCGGGCGCCCTTCGACCTGTCCGTCTTCTTCGGCGGCGAGACGTTCGCCTCGAAGATCGCGAACAGCGCCGCGGAGTTCGACACCCCGCAGAAGACGGGTGCCTACATCGCGGCGGGGCTCGTCCTCTTCGTCGTCACGTTCGCGGTGAACGCCGTCGCCCGCCTGGTCGTCGCCCGCCGTACGGAGGTCTGACCGTGGCCACCACGACACCGATACACCCGACCAGTCGCAGCCTGCACGCCCTCGCCTCGAGAGGACGACGGACCCGCGACCGGGCCGCCACGATTGTCATGTACACGGCCTTCCTGGTCGCGGTGCTGCCGCTGGTGTGGATCCTCTGGTCGGTGATCAGCCGGGGCGCCCACCTGCTCGGTGAGCCGACCTGGTGGACCAACTCCCAGCGGGGCATCACGTCGCGGCACGAGGGCGGCGGCGCCTACCACGCGATCCTCGGCACCCTGCTCATGGCCGGGGTGACCGCCGTCATCTCCGTCCCGCTCGGCATCGGCACCGCCATCTATCTCGTCGAGTACGGCCGGGGAAGGCTCGCCCGGCTGGTGAGCTTTATGGTCGACGTGCTCACGGGGGTGCCGTCGATCGTCGCCGCCCTGTTCATCTACGCCCTGTGGGTCACGACGTTCGGTCTCGGCCGGGTGGGGTTCGCGGTGTCGCTGTCGCTGGTGCTGCTCATGGTCCCCGTGGTCGTGCGCTCCACCGAGGAGATGCTGCGGCTCGTGCCACGCGACCTGCGCGAGGCGTCGTACGCGCTCGGCGTACCGAAGTGGAAGACCGTGACCCGGGTCGTGCTGCCCACGGCCTTCAGCGGCATCATCACCGGCGTCATGCTCGGCATGGCCCGCGTGATGGGCGAGACCGCGCCGCTGCTCATCCTCGGGCCCTACGCCAAGGCGATCAACAACGACCTGTTCCACGGCAACATGGCCGCCCTGCCCACCATGATCAACCAGGACCGCACGGAGGCGCTCCAGCCGGCGGTCGACCGGGTCTGGGCCGCCGCACTCACGCTGATCATCCTCGTCATGCTGCTGAGCCTGCTCGGCCGGGTCGTCTCCCGCCTGGGCTCCGTGAAGAAGTAAGGAATCCAACAGACCCATGGCTAAGCGAATCGACGTCTCCGGGCTCAACGTCTACTACGGCGACTTCAAGGCCGTCGAGGACGTCTCCATGACCGTCGACCCCCGGTCGGTGACCGCGTTCATCGGACCCTCGGGGTGCGGCAAGTCCACCCTGCTGCGCACCTTCAACCGCATGCACGAGGTCGTCCCCGGCGGCCGCGTCGACGGCAAGGTGCTGCTGGACGACGAGGACCTGTACGGCGAGGGCGTCGACCCGGTCGCGGTCCGTCGCACCGTCGGCATGGTCTTCCAGCGGCCGAACCCGTTCCCCTCCATGTCCATCTACGACAACGTCGCGGCCGGCCTGCGGCTGAACGGGGTCAAGGGCAAGGGGACGCTGGACGGCATCGTCGAGCGCTCGCTGCGCCAGGCCAACCTCTGGAACGAGGTGAAGGACCGCCTCGGCAAGCCGGGAGCCAGCCTGTCCGGCGGCCAGCAGCAGCGCCTGTGCATCGCTCGGGCGGTCGCCGTGGAGCCGCAGGTGCTGCTGATGGACGAGCCGTGCTCGGCCCTCGACCCGATCTCGACGCTCGCCATCGAGGACCTGATCCACGAGCTGAAGAACCGCTACACGATCATCATCGTGACCCACAACATGCAGCAGGCCGCCCGCGTCAGCGACCGGACGGCGTTCTTCACCATCGCCGGCGCCGGAAAGCCGGGCCGACTGATCGAGATCGGTGACACCGCGGAGATGTTCAGCCGGCCCACGGAGAAGGCCACGGAGGACTACATCACCGGCCGCTTCGGCTGATCTGATCCTTTGGACGCTGACACACCAGGTTGTCGGCGTGTCTGGTGAGCAAGAGTCCAAAGGATCTTGGAGGCGGGCGGCGGCAGGCGGTGGTCAGGCCAGGCGTCGGACCGGCCGCACGGACCCGCCGCCGGCTGCGGTCAGCAGCTCACCGAAGACGTCAGCATCCAGCGGCGCGGACAGGTGGTGGCCCTGCCCGCGGCGGCAGCCCAGCCCACGCAGCGCGGCCAGCTGCTCAGCGGTCTCGATGCCCTCGGCGACGACGTCGAGCCGGAGCGCTTCGGCGACGTGCAGCACGGCCCGGACCAGGGCGTCGCCCGAGCCGTCGACGCCGAGCCGGGCCACGAACGAGCGATCGATCTTGACGGTGTCCAACGGGTAGCGGTCGAGGTATCCGAGCGAGGAGTAGCCGGTGCCGAAGTCGTCGAGGGCCAGCCCGACGCCGAGCCGCTTGAGTGCCTCCAGAGACTCGACGACGTCGACTGCCGACTGCACCAGCGCGCCCTCGGTGATCTCGAGCATCAGCGCGGCGGGCGGCAGCCCGGCCGAGCGCAGGACCGACGCCAGGTCACCGGGCAGGTGGGGGTCGGCGAGCTGCCTCGGGGAGACGTTGACGCTGACCAGGAGGGGGTCGCCCGACTCGCGGCCGTCCTGCCACGCGGCCGCGTGCCGGCAAGCCTCCCGCAGGACCCAGCGGCCCAGCCGGTTGATGATGCCGGTCTCCTCGGCGAGCGGGACGAACTCCGCGGGCGGCACCGGCCCGCGGGTGGGATGGCGCCAGCGCAGCAGTGCCTCGGCGCCGACGACCCGGCCCTCACCGAGGGCGACAACGGGCTGGAACTGCAACGAGAGCTGCCCCCGATCGAGAGCGTGCTCCAGGTCGGCCTTGAGCTCGAGCCGGTCGACAGCCTCGCGACGCATGCCTGGCTCGAAGAACCGGTAGGCCCCGCCGCCGGCCCGCTTGGCCGTGTACATCGCCAGGTCCGCGTCCCGGAGCAGGTCGGCCGCACGCTCCGAGCGGTCCCCGGCGGCGAGCGCGATCCCGAGACTCGCCCGCGCGGTGACGACCTGGCCGCCGATCACGACCGGCGCCGACAGCGCCGAGAGGACCCGCCGGGCCACGACCTCCGCGTCGGCAGGGTCCGGCACGTCGTGCAGCAGGACGACGAACTCGTCGCCGCCGAGCCGCGCCGCGACGTCGCCTTCCCGGATGCACCGGGGGAGCCGGTCGGCGACGGCCAGGAGCAGCTCGTCACCGGCCGCGTGACCCAACCCGTCATTGACGGTCTTGAAGTCGTCGATGTCCAGCAGCAGGAGGCCGGGCCGCAGGCGGGAGCGCCCGCGGCCCGAGAGCGCGGCGGTGAGCCGCTCGGTGAACAGCGCTCGGTTCGGCAGCGGGGTCAGGGGGTCGCGGTAGGCCAGGGTGCGCAGCTGGTCCTGCAGGTGCCGGTGGGCAGTCATGTCCCGGAAGCTCCACACCCGCCCGACGCTGCGGCCGTCCACACGCTGCGGCTGGCTGAACCGCTCGAAGACGCGGCCGTCGTGGAACTCCAGGACGTCGAAGCTGCTCGCCTCGGGCGTCCCGTAGAGCGCCCTGACCTGCTCCACGAACCCGTCCGGGTCCACCAGCTGCTCGAGGACCGACTCGAGGACCCGCTCGTCGTCCCCCGCTCGCATCAGCTCCTCGGAGACCTGCCACATGTGGCGGAACTTCTGGTTGTGGCCGACGATCCGGCCGGTGGCGTCGACCACGAGGATGCCGTCAGCGGTGGACTCCAGGGTGGCCTCGAGGAGCGAGAGCGAGGTCAGCATGCGCTCGTCCTGGGTGGCGCGGTCGACCGCGAGCGCCACCAGGCGCGCTGCCCACGCCAGCAGGTCGTCGTCCCGGTCGACGTCTCCCTCCGTCGGGTGCAGGAGCCGTACGGACCCCACCGGCCTGCCCGCGGCGCCGCGGACGGGCGTCCCACCGGGCCCGGCGACCCCCGCTCGCGGCACTGGTCCGGAGGCGTCCACGACCAGGTTCGCGCCGGTGCCAGGCAGCTCGTCCAGGACGATCACACAGCGGGCGTCCTCACTCACCCGTCGGGTCGCCTTCGCCACCTCGGTCAGGACGCTGCGGAGGTCGTCGCCGCGGGCGATCCGCTCCACGATCGCGGCGTGCTCCGCGAACAGCATCTCGGTGCGCTTGCGGTGGGTGATGTCGTAGAGCAGCCCCCGCTGGACGGACCCGAACCGCTCGTCGGGCACGACGGAGACGTCGTCGAGCACCCAGACAACCCGGCCGTCCGGTCGCCGGAAGCGGTACTCCGAGCAGCCGCGCGCCGGTGCCCGCCGAAGGGCCTGCTCCTCGCGGAGCACGCGATCGCGGTCCTCCGGGTGCAGGCAGCGGGCCCACAGACCCGGGTCGGCGACGAGCTCCTCGGGCCGGCAGCCGAGGATCGCTTCCACCTGCGGGCTGACGTACAGCCAGGCCGGGTCGTCACCGCAGCTCGCCGTGTAGACGGCGGCAGGGAGCCGGTCCACCAGGCCGAGGTCGACGAGCTCGCCGACGCTCACGGGCACCCGAGGTGCCGGGCCGGGGGGCCCGGTGGGCGCCTCCGAGTCCCCGTGCATGGCCTTCTCCCCGTGCGCCGTGCCTGGCCGTTCGTCCTGACATGCACCAATCGGCACGACGGGGAGGGCACTTGACCGGCCGGCGACCGCGCGGGCGGCTACTCCACGAAGAAGTGCACGA
>DASVBJ010000208.1:0-10328 GCA_036375895.1 Actinomycetes bacterium
GTCTGGACTCCTGGGTCGACCCGCCACCGCTGGGCACACGGCGACTGACCCTGGAGCCGTTGCGGGTCGAGCACGCCGACGAGCTGGCGCCGGTGCTCGACGACCGTGGCCTGCACACCTACACGGGCGGGGCCCCGGCCAGCCGCGACGAGCTGCGGCAGAGGTACGAGCGGCAGGTCGTCGGCCGCTCGCCGGACGGGTCGCAGCGCTGGCTCAACTGGGTCGTGCGCCGTCGCGAGGACGGGCAGGTCGTCGGCACGATGCAGGCCACCGTCAGCCAGACGGGGGATGGCGTCGTCGCCGAGGTCGCCTGGGTGATCGGCACGGCGCACCAGCGCCAGGGGTACGCCCGAGAGGCCGCACTGGAGATGGTGGCGTGGCTCAGGCAGCAGGGCACGGTCGCCGTCATCGCTCACGTGCACCCCCAGCACCGGGCATCGATCGCCGTGGCTCGCGCCCTGGGCCTCGCCCCGACCGACGTCGTCGTGGACGGTGAGGTCCGCTGGGCGACGGGACCGAAAGGCACCTGACACTTCGGGTGCCCGTGCTCGACCGGGGGACCCGGCCGAGCACGCCTCACTCGGCGTGCGTCGCGGGCCGCGCGTGCTTGGGCGCGCGGCCGGTCGTCTCGACCGGCTCTGTGCGGAGGTCGAGGATTGGCGTGGGCGCAGCGGCACCGTCTTCGTAGAGGAGGTCGAGCGCCGCGGCCAAGGCGGCGAGCCAGCGATCCCGGTCGGGCCGCGACCACGATGCCCCGTCCCGCGGCATGAGGTCTATCAAGTCCGCGATGAGCCGGTGCATACCCAAGAGTGTGGCTCACGGCCGCCCCCAGGCTTCGTCAGCGACCTTGTCGTGCGACACGTCGGCGTGTCGCCTCAACGAGGTCGCTGACGATCATGGAGGGAGAGCTCGCCACCTGGCCATAGGCAGCACCGGATCCGTGACTGCATGATGCGAGGCATGGGGATCGGGCCGGCGCAGGCGCACGAGGTCTGGCCTGGACGTCCGTTCCCGCTCGGCGCGACGCCGGAGGCAGCGGGGACCAACTTCGCGGTGTCCAGCCGGCCGGCCTCGCGGGTGGAGCTGTGCCTGTTCGACGGCGACGGCCTGGAGTCCCGGCTCGAGCTGCCCGAGGTCGACGGCGGCATCTGGCACGGCTTCGTGCCCGGCGTGGGCGTCGGGCAGCGGTACGGCTACCGCGTGACCGGCCCGCACGACCCGGCGCGCGGCCTGCGCTGCAACCCGGCCAAGCTGCTGCTCGACCCTTACGCGAAGGCGACCGACGGCCCGCTGCTCTGGGGCGACAGCCTGCTCGGCTACCCGCCCGGCGACCCCGACGGTCGCAGCACCCTCGACTCCGCGCCGGCCATGCCGCGCTCGCTGGTCGTCGACCCGGCGTACGACTGGGGTGAGGACCGGCCGCCGCGCACGGCGTACGGCGACTCGGTCATCTACGAGCTGCACGTGCGCGGCTTCACGCGCCTGCATCCCGCCGTGCCGCCACGGCTGCAGGGCACGTACGCCGGGCTGGCGCACCCGGTCGTCATCAGCCATCTGGTGGACCTCGGTGTCACCGCGGTCGAGCTGCTGCCGGTGCACCAGTTCGTGACCCGGCGCGAGCTCGCGATGCTCGGGCGCACGAACTACTGGGGATACGACACGATCGGGTTCTTCGCCCCCCACGACCGCTACTCCGCGGCGGTGCGCGACGGGCAGGCCGGCGGCCAGGTCGCGGAGTTCCAGGGCATGGTGCGGGCCCTGCACGCCGCTGGCATCGAGGTGCTGCTCGACGTGGTGTTCAACCACACCGCCGAGGGCGACCATCGGGGCCCGACGCTGTGCCACCGCGGGCTCGACAACGCCGGCTACTACCGGCTGGACCCGCAGGACCCCCGGCGCTACCTCGACACGACGGGCACCGGCAACTCCCTCAACGTCGACGACCACACGTGCCTGCGCATGATCATGGACTCGCTGCGCTACTGGGTGACCGAGATGCACGTGGACGGGTTCCGCTTCGACCTCGCCACCACGCTCGCCCGGGAGGAGGGCGGCTTCCACCTGCTGGCGGCCTTCTTCGCGCTGGTGGCACAGGACCCGGTGGTGTCGCAGATCAAGCTCATCGCGGAGCCGTGGGACGTCGGTCAGCCGGACAGCTACAGCGTGGGCCGGTTCCCCACGCTGTGGAGCGAGTGGAACGGGCGGTACCGCGACTCGGTGCGGGACTTCTGGCGCGGCGTCCCCGGCGCCCTGCCGGACCTCGCCACCCGCGTTGCGGGCTCCGCCGACCTCTACGACAGCACCGGCCGGCGCCCCGGCGCGTCCGTCAACTTCGTCACCTGCCACGACGGGTTCACGCTGCGCGACCTCGTGTCGTACGACCGCAAGCACAACGAGGCCAACGGCCACGACAGCCGGGACGGCTCCGACGACAACAGGTCCTGGAACTGCGGTGTGGAAGGGCCCACCGACGACCCGGACATCGAGGCGCTGCGCGCCCGTCAGGTGCGGGCGATGCTGACGACCCTGCTGCTGTCCCGCGGGGTCCCGATGCTGCTGGCCGGCGACGAGCTGGGGCGCACGCAGGGCGGCAACAACAACGCCTACACGCAGGACAACGCGACGTCCTGGCTCGACTGGGAGACCGTGGACACCGACCTGCTGGAGTTCACCAGGCGGCTGGTGGCCATGCGCCACGCCCACCCCCAGCTGCGCCGCAGCCGCTACCTCGCCGACCCCGGGTACGTCGTGTGGTTCGTCCCGGACGGCGGACCCATGACGGTCGACGACTGGCGGCGCCCGGACATGCGCACGGTCGCCGTCTACGTCGACGGCACCGTCGCGCCGGACCTTGACCCGCAGGGCCGGCCGACCCTCGACGACGACGTGCTCGTCCTCGTCAACGGCGACGCCGGACCGGTCACGTTCACGGTGCCCGACGTGGGTCGGCCCAGGCGGTGGGCCCTGGACGTCGACAGCTTCGAGCCGAGCCCCCGACCGCCGGCGCGCGCACCGGCGGAGGCCGGTGACGCGGTGACGGTCCGGCCGCGGTCCCTCATGGTGTTCTGGGCGCCGAGACAGCATGCCTGAGCCGGAGACGACGCTGTTCCTGGCGGGCGACGTGATGACCGGCCGGGGCGTCGACCAGGTGCTGCCGCACCCCGGCGATCCGGCCCTGCACGAGGAGTACATCGACGACGCCCGCAGGTACGTCGAGCTGGCCGAGGCGGCGAACGGCCCCGTTCCGCGACCGGTCGACGTCACCTGGCCGTGGGGCGACGCCCTGCAGGTGCTCGACGGGGCCCGCCCGGACGTGCGGATCGTCAACGTCGAGACGAGCATCACGACCAGCGACGACTACGAGCCCGCCAAGGGCGTGCACTACCGGATGCATCCGCGCAACCTGCCCTGCCTGGCCGCGGTGCGGCCCGACGTCTGCGTGCTGGCGAACAACCACGTGATGGACTTCGGCACCACCGGGCTCCTGGAGACGCTGGACGCGCTGGACGGTGCAGGCCTGCGGTCGGCAGGGGCCGGCCGGGACCTCGAGGAGGCGTTGCAGCCGGTGGTGGTCGACGCCGGGGCCGGTCGCCGCGTGCTCGTCTGGTCGGTCGCCTCGGAGACGAGCGGGGTCCCCGTGTCGTGGGCAGCGGGCCTGGGACGGCCGGGGGTGGCCCTGCTGCCCGACCTGTCGGAGGCCGGCGCCGACCAGCTGGCCCGGCGGGTGCGGGACGCGCGGCGGCCCGGTGACCTCGTGGTCGTGTCGATCCACTGGGGCTCGAACTGGGGGTACGGCGTGCCGCGCGCCCAGACGACGTTCGCCCACGCCCTGGTCGACGCCGGCGTCGACGTCGTGCACGGGCACTCCTCGCACCACCCCCGGCCCGTCGAGGTCTACCGGGAGCGGCTCGTGCTCTACGGCTGCGGTGACCTGGTCGACGACTACGAGGGCATCCGCGGCTACGAGCGCTACCGCGACGACCTGCGGCTGCTCTATCTCGTGACGCTCGACGACACGGGTCGGCTCCGCCGGCTGCGGATGGTGCCGCTGCAGGCGCGGCGACTCCGGCTGGAGCACGCCGCCGACCTGGACACCAGATGGCTGCGCGAGGTCCTGGACGGCATCAGCCGGCCGTTCGACGCGGCCGTCGACCTCGACACGTCCGGCCCCCGGCCGGTGCTGGGGGTCACGCCGCGCTGACGCTCCCCCGCTCCGGCACCAGCGCGATCCACGTGTGGCCCGGCGGGACCCGCAGCGCCGCTCCCCCGCCGTCGGTCAGGGTGATCGGCCCCGAGGTGCCCTGCTTGCTCCACCGGCCCTGCACGGCGCTCCCGGCGTGCAGCAGCAACGCATCCCCGCTGCCCGCGAAGACCGTCTCGGGCACCGGGTTGCCGGCCGGGTCGCGGTAGCCCGCGTCGCGAGTGCGTACGCGCAGCACGAGCACCGTGTCGGGAACGAAGTCGTGGTCGGCCGGGGCGAGGTTCGGCGTGCGCGACCAGCCACCCCTCCCGTCGTACCGCCAGGTCACCGTGCGCCCCGGGGAGAACCGGACGGTGGCCACCCGCACCGCACGCGCGGCGGGCGAGGGCGACGCGGTGGTGCCCCACGGCAGGTAGTCGGCCGGCGGGTCGACCTCGGACAGCGTGGCGCCCAGGCTGCCGGGCCGCAGCATCAGGTTGTACGGCGCGCGCCGGGCGCTGTCGCGGGAGAAGGCGGCGTTGGGCGGGAGCACCGTGTCCACGCCGGCGGCGTCGACAGCCCGCCGGGCCACCCGCGCACCGCCGGACGCCGCGAGCACGCCGCCCGTCGGCGCGACGATGCCGATGTCCGACGTCCGCAACGACCGCACCGGGCCGACCACCACGGGCAGCCTCGAGTGGAAGAAGACCGCGAGCCGGGTCAGGCCGCCCTCGACGAGCTCCTCGACGACGAGGTCCGCCTGGTCCAGCCCGACCTGCGGGCGGGCCGACGCAGAGTTGTCGACCTTCACGACGAGCGCCCCACGGTGGGGGACCTTGTCGGCCGTCTGCCCGGTCAGGGGCAGCCGGCCGGCCGTCGACGGCCCGCCCCCGTCGTCATTCCCGCCGCAGGCGCCGAGCGACACCACCAGCGACACGGCTACGAGCACCGGCAACGGCCTCATCGGGAACCTCCTACGACAGGATGCCCGAAAGCAGCTCGGGCAGGTCCGCGAACGAGTCCAGAATGTGGTCGGGCCGCGTGCCCGCGGCCTGGAGCGTGCTGACCCGGAACTTCCCCGTCCTGACGAGCACCCCGGTGATCCCGTTGCGCTGGGCCGCCAGCACGTCGGCCTCGATGTCGTCGCCCACCATCAATGTCGCGGACGGAGGCACGCCGAGACGGTCGAGCGCCGCGGCGAAGAATGCGTCCGACGGCTTGCCGACCACCTGTGCCTCGACCCCGCCGGCCTGCTCGACCCCGAGCAGGAAGGCGCCCGAGTCCAGCTGCAGCCCCTCGTCGGTGCGCCAGCAGAGGTTGTGGTGCATGGCCACCAGCCGGGCGCCCCGCTGGACGTGCCCGAACACCCGGTTGAGGGCTGCGTAGCTGAACTCGTCGCCGGCGCCACCCACCACCACGACGTCGACGTCCGGGTCCTCGTCGTCGACGATCGTCACCCCGGCGAGGTCCGCCGCGACGTCGCCGCTGTTGAGCAGGAGGCAGCGTGCGCCCGGATGGTGCGCGGCCAGGTACGCGGCGGTGAGCACCGGCGCGGTCAGGATGTCGTCGGGCTCGACCCGGAAGCCGGCTGCGGTCAGGGCGTCGGCGATCGACGCCTGCGTGCGTGAGGTGGTGTTGGTGAGCAGCGCCGTCCGGTAGCCGGCCGCGCGGAGCCGCTCGAACGCCTCGACCGTCCCGGGCAACGGCCGCCACGACACGGTGAGGACGCCGTCGATGTCGACCAGCACCGCCCGGATGTCTTCCACGACAACGCCTCTCAGCCGGCCACGGGCGCCACGTCGACCTCGCCGGCACCGCGCACGTCGCCGACCTCGCCAGCCTCGGCCGCGCGCCGGCCGAGCACGAACACGTAGGTGAGGAAGGCTGCCCAGACCGAGGCGCCGATGCCCAGCCGGGCCCACGTGGGCAGCCCGGACGGCGTCACGAAGGCCTCCACCACGCCGGACACCATCAGGGTGCAGGCGAGCCCGATCGCGAGCGCTCCGGCGGCCAGCCCTTCCTGCATCAGCGCTTGCGAGCGGGTGCGCGGCCCCGGGTCGACCCACGACCAGCCCAGCCGCAGTCCCGCGCCGGCCGCGACGAAGACACAGGTCAGCTCGAGCAGGCCATGCGGCAGGATCAGCCCGAAGAAGAGGTCGAGCTTGCCGCTCGCCGCCATCAGACCGCCGGCGATGCCGACGTTGAGCGCGTTCTGCCAGAGGACGATGACCACCGGCACGATCGTGATCCCGAGGGCGAGTGCGAGCGCCGACACCCACGCGTTGTTCGTGGCCACCTGGGCGGCGAAGGAGCCGGCCGGGTGCGACGAGTAGTAGTCCTCGAAGTCGTGCTCGACCAGCTGCCGCACCTCGGTCGGCGTCGCGATCGTCGCCTGCACGTCCGGGTTTGCCGCCACCCAGGCCCCCACCACCAGACCGACGAGGCAGAACGCGACACCCACTGCCACCCACCAGCGGGCCGACCGGTACAGCGCGGCGGGATAGACCACGGTGAAGAAGCGCGCGACGTCCTTCCAGGCCGGGTTGTGCGAGCCGGTCACCGCCGAGCGGGCGCGGGCCACCAACGAGGACAGCCGAGCCACGAGCGCCGGGTCCGGCGACGCGGACCGCACCACCGAGAGGTGGGTCGCCACCCGCTGGTAGAGGCCGACCAGCTCATCGACCTCGTCGCCCGACAGCCTGCCGCGCCGCCCGACGAGCGACTCCAGCCGCTGCCACTCACCGCGGTGCGCGGCGACGTACGCGTCGACATCCACGCGGCGCAGACTAACCTCCACTGGGCAGCGGATCGCGGGTGCCGCCCGCCGGAGCCGACAAGGAGGCGCCTCGTGACCGACCTGGTCACCGGTGAGGCCGTGGTGCTGGAGCTGCGGCTGGCCAAGCTGGCGTCCCGCGCCCTGGCCCTCGGCATCGACCTGGCAGTCCAGTTCGGCCTGCTGTTCGTCGGCACGATCGTCGTCGCCGGTGTGGCGGACAGCGCCGACGAGGCGTTGAGCGCCGCCATCGGGCTGGTCTTCGTCCTCTCCGTCATCCTCGGCTACCCGATCGCGTTCGAGACGCTCTCCCGCGGTCGGACGCTGGGCAAGCTGGCGTTCGGTCTGCGGGTGGTGCGCGAGGACGGCGGTCCGATCCGCTTCCGGCATGCCTTGGTGCGCGGGCTGCTGGGTGTCGTGGAGTTCTGGATCACCTTCGGCTCGCTGGCACTCATCACGTCGCTGGCCTCGGCCAAGGGCAAGCGGGTCGGCGACTTCCTGGCGGGCACGGTCGTCGTCCGCGAGCGGGTGCCGGTGCACGGGCAGCCGGTCGCGGCGATGCCTCCCCAGCTCGCGGCCTGGGCGGCCGGACTGGACCTCACCCGAATGCCCGACGACCTGGCCCTCGCCGCGCGCCAGTTCCTGGCCCGCTCGGGCGACCTGGCGCCCGACGTGCGCGCGTCGATGGGTGCCCGGCTGGCCGCCGCGGTCGCGGCCGCGACCAGCCCTGCTCCGCCACCCGGCGTACCCCCGTGGGCCTACCTGTCGGCGGTCCTGGCTGAGCGACGTCGGCGCGAGTTGGCCCGGCTCTCGCCCCAGCACGTCCAGCCGCCGCAGTGGGGCCCGCCGCAGGCAACCACGCAGCCGTGGGGCCCGCCGCAATGGGGCGCGCCTCAGTGGGGCCCGCCGCAGGCAGCCCGGCAGCCGTGGGGGCACGCCCCGGCGTACGGAGCCCAGCCGCCCCCGGCGCCACGGCCCGAGCCACCGCCGCCCACGGGCCCGCCTGCCGACGACAACGGGTTCGCGCCACCCGGCTGACCCGGTCGATCCTGGTTTCGGGCCGTACGACGGGGTGTCGGCGTGGCAGGGTGTGCAGGGTGACGGACAACGCGACCCCGGCCCCGGAGATCTTCGCGATGCTCGCCCAGAGGTTGCGCGACGGACGTTCGGCGGAGGAGGTCTACCGGGCGGTCTCGGAGGCCGCCCTGACCCTCGTCGACGGCTGCGACCACGCCGGGGTGGGACTCCTCGAAGGTGACAGGTTCAGCACCGCTGCGGCGACCGACGACGTCGTGGTGCTCATCGACCAACTGCAGAACGAGGTCGGCGAGGGACCGTGCCTGGACGCCAGCGCCGAGGAGACGTGGAAGCTCGACAACGACATCACCGTGCACTCGCAGTGGCCCCGGCTCGCCCCGCTGGTCGTCGCCCGGACCCCGGTCCGCGCCACGCTCGCGTTTCCGCTGGTCCACGAGGGACGCCGCGGCGGCGCGCTGAACCTCTTCGCCGACCGGCCCGGCGCCTTCGACGACGGCTCGCAGGACAACGCCGCCGTCCTCGCGGCGTTCGCCTCGGTCGCGCTGGTGGCCGCACAGGAGCAGCAGCGAGCCGATCAGCTCAAGGAGGGCATGGAGACCAACCGTGAGATCGGCAAGGCGGTGGGGATGCTGATGGCCACGCACAACATCTCCTCGGAGCAGGCCTTCGAGATCCTGCGCACCGCGTCGCAGCGGCTCAACCGCAAGCTGCGCGACATCGCGGCCGGCATCGTGGGCGGCGACCCCGCGGGTGCGCCCTAGGCCACGACGTCACCGCGTACGACGACGACGGCGCCGCCCCCGGTCGGGAGCGGCGCCGTCGGTGTCAGATGACCGGCGAGCGATCAGTAGCGGTAGTGGTCGGGCTTGTACGGACCCTCGACGTGGACGCCGATGTACTCGGCCTGTGCCTTGGTCAGCTGGGTCAGCTTGACGCCGAGTGCGCCCAGGTGCAGCCGGGCGACCTTCTCGTCGAGGTGCTTGGGCAGCACGTAGACCTGGCGCTCGTAGTCGGCGTTCTTCGTGTAGAGCTCGATCTGGGCGATGGTCTGGTTGGAGAAGGAGTTCGACATCACGAAGCTCGGGTGCCCCGTCGCGTTGCCGAGGTTCAGCAGCCGGCCCTCCGACAGCACGATGATCGAGTGCCCGTCGGCGAAGGTCCACTCGTCCACCTGGGGCTTGATCGTCGTACGACGGATCCCCGGCGTCCGCGCCAGGCCGGCCATGTCGATCTCGTTGTCGAAGTGGCCGATGTTGCCGACGATCGCCTGGTGCTTCATCCGCGCCATGTCCGCGGCCGTGATGATGTCGCGGTTGCCGGTCGCGGTGATGAAGATGTCGGCGGTCTCGACGACGTCCTCGAGCGTCGCGACCTGGTAGCCCTCCATCGCCGCCTGCAGCGCGCAGATCGGGTCGATCTCGGTGACGATGACCCGCGCGCCCTGCCCGCGCAGCGACTCCGCGCAGCCCTTGCCGACGTCGCCGTATCCGAAGACGACCGCGACCTTGCCGCCGATCATCACGTCGGTGGCCCGGTTGATGCCGTCGATGAGCGAGTGGCGGCACCCGTAGAGGTTGTCGAACTTGCTCTTGGTCACCGAGTCGTTGACGTTGATGGCCGGGAAGAGCAGGTCGCCGGACTTGGCGAACTCGTACAGCCGATGGACGCCGGTCGTCGTCTCCTCGGTCACACCCTTGATGCCCTCGGCCATCCGCGTGAAGAACTGCGGGTCACGCTCGAGCGACCGGCGCAGCGTGTCGAGGATGACGGTCCACTCGTGCGGGTCGTCCTCGGCCGCGCTCGGGACCGCGCCGGCCCTCTCGAACTCCACACCCTTGTGCACGAGGAGCGTGGCGTCGCCGCCGTCGTCGAGGATCATGTTCGGGCCGGTCTCACCCGGCCAGGTCAGCGCCTGCTCGGTGCACCACCAGTACTCCTCGAGGGTCTCGCCCTTCCAGGCGAAGACCGGGATGCCCTTGGGGTCGTCCACGGTACCGTCGGGGCCGACCGCGACGGCCGCCGCGGCGTGGTCCTGGGTGGAGAAGATGTTGCAGCTTGCCCAGCGGACCTCCGCGCCGAGCGCGACCAGGGTCTCGATCAGGACAGCGGTCTGGATGGTCATGTGCAGCGAGCCGGTGATCCGGGCGCCGCGCAGCGGCTGGGACGCCGCGTACTCGGCACGAGTCGCCATCAGGCCGGGCATCTCGGTCTCGGCGATGACGATTTCCTTGCGGCCCCAGGCGGCGAGCGCAAGGTCGGCAACCTTGAAGTCGGTGAAGTCGGCGGGCTTGATGCGGGCGTTCATGGTCTTCCTTTCGTCGTAAAGGGGACCTGGAA
>DASVBJ010000305.1:0-6192 GCA_036375895.1 Actinomycetes bacterium
GGTCCCGACGGCGGCCGAACGAGCGCGCACGCGGGCCAGTGTTCACCCTCCGGTGGACGCCTGCCAGGCTGAATGGATGCGATACGCGGTCACGGGTGCCACAGGTTTCGTCGGGGGTCGGCTCGTCGAGCGGCTGAGAGGCGAGGGCCACCAGGTCGTTGCGCTGGTCCGCTCGCCGGACAAGGCAGGGCATCTCCGTGACCTCGGCGTCGAGCTCGTGCCCGGCGACGTGACCGATGCGGCATCGGTGCGGGAGTCGCTCCAGGGCGCGGACGGGCTCTTCCACGTGGCGGGCTGGTACCGCGTCGGTGCCCGGGACGGCTCACCCGGCTGGCAGGTCAACGTCGAGGGCACCCGCACAGTGCTCGAGCAGATGCGAGTGGCGGGGACGGCGCGCGGGGTCTACACGAGCACGCTCGCGGTCAACTCGGACACCCGCGGGCAGATCGTCGATGAGAGTCACGTGTTCAACGGCAGACACCTGTCGGTGTACGACGAGACGAAGGCCGCGGCCCATCGCATCGCCGACGAGCAGGCGCGTGACGGGCTGCCGCTGGTGACGGTCATGCCCGGGCTCGTCTACGGCCCCGGGGACACGAGCCAGACCGGCGCGATCCTGCGTCAGCTGCTCGCCGGCAAGCGACCCCTCGTCCCCGCCGCCGGCACCGTCTGCTGGGGCCACATCGACGACATCGTCGACGGCCACGTGCGGGCCATGGACGAGGGCAAGACGGGGGAGTCGTACATGCTCGCCGGCCCGGCTCACGGGCTGGCCGAGGCGATGCGGCTGGCCGCCCGGCTCGCGGGGGTGCGCGGGCCGCTCGTCCTGCCCGCGCCGGTCACGACGATGAGCAAGAAGGTCATGGGGTTGCTCGAGCGGTTCGTCCCGGTGCCGGAGGACTTCCGGTCCGAGACGTTGCGCGCGGCGACCGCCACCTACCTGGGGACCTCCGCGAAGGCCGCGCACGAGCTCGGCTGGTCCGTGAGGCCGCTGCGTGAGGGCTTGCAGCAGACCATCGATGCGGAGCGCGCCCGGCAGCCCTAGCGGAGCTCCGGCGCGGCCGGCCCGCGATCTGTGGCGAAAGCCCTCCGGGGCGGGCAGCCGACGTGCCACGCTCGATCTTGGGGCGAGTGGACCTCCCGCGGCCGCGAGGCAGGCTCCCGACCCCTGGGGGTGGCCACCGGTGCACATCTCGCGAACGGTCGGTGCAGCCCTGGTGGCTGTCGCGCTCCCCGCGCTGCTGACGTCGGCGTCGGCGCTGGACGCGGGCCCGGCGCACGCGACCGAGTCGGCGAGCCTGGCGCGGGCCTCGGACGCCGGCGCCGAGCAGCAGCTGGCCGAAAGGTACTCACCGGTCCTGCGGCTGCGGGCTCAGGAGGAGTCGTGCGGGACGGGCGAGCCCTATGACCCCATCGACGTCGACGCGCTGATGGGCAATGACGAGGTGGCGCTGCGCGGCCCGTGGGACCCGGTCAACCTCGTCCGGGTCGCGCCCACGGCCGCCGACCTCTCCAGGGGCCTCCCCGGCTACCACCTCGACTTCCCGGGCGATGCGCTCGACCCGGGCTGCGTCTACGAGCAGTTCTCCGACCGGCTTGCCGGGAACACCCAGCCGACCGCCTACGCGCGGGTCGCCACGGAGAGCGGGCACCAGGGCAAGCTGGCGGTGCAGTACTGGTTCTTCTACGTCTACAACGACTACAACAACAAGCACGAGGGCGACTGGGAGATGATCCAGCTCGTCTTCGACGCGACGGACGCAGCCGAGGCGCTGGCGGAGAGCCCCGTAGAGGTCGGCTACAGCCAGCACGAGGGCGCGGAGCGGGCGGTCTGGGGCTCCGAGAAGCTGGAGCTGGCCGACGGGACGCATCCCGTGGTCTACCCGGCCGAGGGCTCGCACGCCAACTTCTACTCGCCCGCGCTGTACCTGGGACGCAGCGGACAGCAGGGCGTCGGCTGCGACGACGCCGGCGAGCCGCATCGCACCGTGCGCCCGCAGGTGGCGTACGTGCCTCGCACCCGCGACGCGTACGTCGCGGAGTACCCGTGGCTCGGGTTCTCGGGTCGCTGGGGCGAGATGCACGAGGCCTTCTACGACGGGCCGACCGGGCCGAGTGCCAAGCAGCAGTGGACCCATCCGATCAGCTGGTCGCAGGACAGCTGGCGGGACAGCAGCTTCCCGGTCCCGCTGGGGGGCGCCTTCGGCACGAGCGCCACCGACTTCTTCTGCGCGTCCGTGGCAGCGGGCTCGAACGTGTTGCGGGCACTGGCCCGGAACCCGTCCGTCGTCCTCATCGGCCTGTCCCTTGTGGCGCTGCTGGTGCTGTGGGCGGCGTCCCGCACGCGCTGGGTGCCGGCCGTGCCGCTGCCGCTGGTGCAGCAGCGGGCCTGGGGGGAGATCCTCGTCGCGGCCCGGCGAACGTACGGCTCGCAGCCGTTGCTCTTCGCCGGACTCGGGGTGACCTATCTCGTCACGGCCGTGCTCGCCACGGTGGCGCAGGCCCTGCTGTTCGGCGTGACCAGGTTGGAGGATCTCAGGACGGTCGCGGGCAGCACCGGCGGCTACGTCGTAGGCATCGTGCTCGTGCTGGGCGCGGTCTTCTCGCTGCTGGCGTTCGTCGTGGTGCTGGCCGCGACCGCGTGGACGCTGCATGAGATCGACGAGGGGAGGCCGGTCACCGTCGGCTCGGCGTTCCGCACCACCCTCGACCGGGTCCGCCCGCTGGCCATGCTCACCGCGATCACAGTGCCATTGGTGCTGGTGCTGTCCAGCACGATCTTCACCGCTCCGCTCGCGGTCGTCTTCTTGGTCCGCCGGCTGTGGGCCGTGCACGCCGTGATGGTGGAGGACCTGCCATGGCTCGCCGCGCTGCGCCGAAGCCGGGCGCTCGTCGCCGGGCACTGGTGGCGGGCAGCCCTGTTCACCGCCGTCGTCGCCGGCATCGGCGCGCTCACCGGGCCGCTGGTGGGGGTCGGACTCCTCTTCGTGTCGAGCGCCTCGTTCAGCCTCGTCAACGCCGTGGCCTCGCTCGTGTACGCGGTGACGATCCCCTACGTCGCGCTCGCGCTGACATACCTGTACGCCGACCTGCGTGCCCGGTCGACGGCGCCGGAGGAGGCGCTCGTCCTGGAGACCTGAGCCGTCGCGGCCGGCAGCGTCGTACGACGAGCCGACCGGAGATCAGCTGCGAGCACTTTCGCCTCTCCCGCGATTCAGGACCTGCCCGGGCGGGTATATGCAGTTGTTGGCCAGCGGCAGCCTGGCCGTTGGGGTGTGTATGCGCCTGACGAGCACATCGCAGGAGGGCTACACCGTTCTTGCCATCGACGGTGCGCTCACCCTCGATGATGTGCCGGAGCTGCAGCGACATCTCGGTGTGGCTCTCGCCCAGGCCCACGACAGCGTGGTCTGTGACCTGACCCACCTGGGCACCGCCGACCCCCAGGCGGTCACGATCTTCACCCGGAACGCGTTCCTCACCGACGGGCCGGGTCCGCTGATCTACCTGGCCGGAGCACGCGGCGCGGTGTCCGAGGTCCTCGAGCGGATGGGGCTCGCGCGCTTCGTCGGTCTGGCCGACTCGGTGTCAGACGCAGCGCTGCTCGCGAGGCACCGTGCACCCAGGCTGTGCGCCGTGCAGGCGTTCGACCAGGGACCGGTCGCGCCGCGGCATGCGCGTCGCTTCGTGGGCCAGGTCCTCCTGCAGTGGGACCTCTCCGCCGTGGCCGACGACGTCGCGCTGGCGGCCAGCGAGCTGGCAACGAATGCGGTCACGCACGCGCAGACGGCTCTGCTCGTGCGGCTGGAACGGACTGCTGATCGGGTGTTCCTGTCGGTCAAGGACCAGCACGACGACCCGGTCCTTGTCTGGTGGGACGGTCAGGGCGGCTGGCGCGGAGGGGAGCCCAGCGAGGGTGGCCAAGGCTTACGGATCGTGCGGGCGCTGGCAGCCGCGTCCGGGGCGTATGCACACCCTGCGGGCGGGGCGGTCGTCTGGGCGTCCTTCGCAGTCCCAGGACCCCGGCCGGGGCATCCCCTGCTGCCCGGACGAGCTGTGCGGGCCCGCATGACCGTGATGACGGGTCGGGTGGGGCCGGACGGGCGTGCGAGGTGGGCTGTGCACCTCGAGCTGGTCTGGCGTCCGGAGGAGCCGGAGGTCGTCAGCGTCGCCCTGCGCCCCCAGCCTCATCACCCGGCGTTGCCCGTAGGCGAGTGGCGGCTGCCGCTCCCCGTTCTCACCGATGGCCTGCAGCATTGGGTCGATCTGGCCGGTTGGCAGGCATGGCCCGACCGGGGTGGCGAGCAGCTCGTGCTGGACATGCCGACTGCCCGGGTCCGGACAGTTCGGCTGCCGGCCTGGCGTATCCGTGGCTTCCTCGATGCGATCGGGTCGACGCCCTGACCGCCGCTCTGGCGAAGGGCGTGTCATCGCGCGGCGCCGTGCAGGTCATCGACGCGCCGCAGCGCCGTTTGTGCGACGCACGGCTGGGGCGGCACCAGCGGGAGCCGTACCGCGGCCGTGGGAACGCGGCCCTGTGCATGCAGGACGGCCT
This sequence comes from Actinomycetes bacterium, assembly GCA_036375895.1. Taxonomy (GTDB): domain Bacteria; phylum Actinomycetota; class Actinomycetes; order JACCUZ01; family JACCUZ01; genus DASVBJ01. The sequence goes on from DASVBJ010000305.1 coordinate 4,556, forward strand.
TGACCACCGATGGGTTGGGCTCGGCGAACAGCGCGGTCGACAAGGCCGCGAGTCGGTGGCCGAGAGCCCGTGCCTGGACCAGGTCGCCGGCGCGCCACGCCTCGACCAGGCGGACGAACTCCACCGTTGCGACGTGCGCCGAGGCCAGGATGGCGCCGTGGGCGCCGAGTGCCAGCAAGGGTGAGATGAACGCGTCGTCGCCGCCCAGCACCGCGAAGTCTGGTGGCGGATCCGCGAGAAAGGCGACGGTGTCGGCGTCGATCCCGCCCACGGCGTGCTTGATGCCCACCACGCCCGGGAGGTCGGCCAGCCGGCGCAGCGCGTCCACCGAGAGAGGCTGCCCGGTCCGGTACGGGACGTGGTACGCGATCAGCGGTGCCGGGCTGGCGGCGGCGAGCTGGGCGAAGTGGGCGAGCACCCCCGCCTCACCTGGGCGCACGAACGGTGGCACCAGTGTCAGCGCGACGGTGACATCCGGCCACCTCCGCAGCGCTAGCAACGACTCCCGGGTGTTGGCGCCGATGACCAGCTCGGCAGCGTGCTCACGACACACGCGCGCAGCGACGTCGACCACGGCCCGCTGCTCCGGGCCGGAGAGCGAGCCCGGCTCACCCGTGGTCCCCAGCGCAACCACGCCGGTCGCCCCGGCGTCGAGCACCTGGTGCGCGAGGGCCTCCAGCGCGTCGAGGGCGACAGCTCCAGCGGTATCGAACGGAGTGATCAGCGGGACGTACAGTCCAGAGAGGTTCATCCCGGCAGCCTGGGCCCTTCGATCATGCAGGTCCAGTTCAGATTTCTGGACCAACCCGTAAGATCAACTGATGCTCGACGTTCGGCGGCTGCGCCTGCTCCGTGATCTCGCCCGTCTGGAAACGATCGCCGCCGTGGCCCAGGCCCACGCCTACACTCCCTCGGCGGTCTCCCAGCAGCTGGCCGTGCTGGAACGGGAGGCCGGCGTCCCGCTGCTGGAGCGCAGCGGTCGCCGGGTCATGCTGACCCCCGCCGCTGAGGTTCTGGTCCAGCACGCCGAGGAGGTCCTGGCCGCTCTGGAGCGTGCCAGCGCCGCGGCCCTGACGGCTGCGAGCGCGGGCTTGTCCGGCTCGTTGCGCATCGGCGTCTTCCCGACCGCGGTGCGCAGCCTGCTCTCGCCCGCCCTCGTCGCCCTCGGCCGCGACCATCCGGCACTCGATCTCATGGTGACCGAGCTCGACCCGGTCGAGGTCCCCGACGCGCTGCGCGAGCGGCGGCTGGACGTGGCACTCGCGCACGACTACGACGTGGTGCCGATCGAGCCTGACGCTGCCCTCGATGCGGTCCCGCTGCTCGACGAGATCGTCTACCTCGCCACCCCCGTAACCGAGCCTCGGGCCGCAGCCGTCGATCCGGTCCGCGGTGCCCGGCATGCCGCGTGGATCGTGGGCACTCCTGGCACTCTCTGCCACGCCGTCGCACTGCGGACCTGCCGGGCGGCCGGCTTCACCCCGCGGGTGCGCCACATCGCCGACGACTTCACCACGACGCTGGCCCTGGTCGCGGCGGGTCAAGGCGTCTCGCTGGTACCCCAGCTGGCGGCGGCTGACCCGCCTGCCGGGGTCGACCTCGTCCCGCTGGACATTCGGCGACGGGTGCACATCGCA
>DASVBJ010000360.1:0-2171 GCA_036375895.1 Actinomycetes bacterium
GCGTTGGGGGTGGCCCGGCCAGTCGTCGGGCATCTCGATGCGGGTCAGGCCGGGGTGGCCGTCGAAGACGATGCCGAAGAAGTCGAAGGTCTCCCGCTCGTGCCAGTCGTTGCCGGGGTAGACCGACGTGACCGACGGGACGTGCGGGTCGCCGTCGGGACAGGTGACCTCGACGCGCACCCGGCGGTTGTGGGTCACCGACATCAGCGGGTAGACCGCGTGCAGCTCGCGGCCCTCCTCGTGCGGGTAGTGCACGCCCGAGACACCCATGCACATCTCGAAGCGCAGCGACGGGTCGTCGCGCAGGGCCCTCATCACCTCGACCAGCTGCTCGCGGCGGACGTGGAAGGTCACCTCGCCGCGGTCGACGACGACCTTCTCCAGCGCCTCGGTGAAGGTCGGGACCGCGCGCTCGAGGGCGTCGGCGACCTCGTCGAAGTAGCCGCCGTACGGCCTCGACGACCCGCCCGGGAGCTGCACGGGGCGGACCAGGCCGCCGTAGCCGGACGTGTCGCCGGTCCCGTGGGCGCCGAACATGCCGTGGCGGACGTCGACCGTCTCGCCGGCCGCGGCCGGCGCGTGGGTGACGTCCTCCTCGGCCCCGCGGTGCTCGATCTCGCTCATGCCGGGTTCCCCGCGGAGTCGGGAGCGCCGGCGAGCGACGTCGTGGGGTTACTCACCGGAGCAGGCCCTTCTGCTGGGCGGTCGGCTTGGCGGTCAGCGCCGCCTGCTCGGCCGCGCGGGCCGCCTTCTCGCGGTTGACGCCCAGCGGCGCCGATCCGATCTGCTCGTGCAGCTTGAGGATGGCGTCCATCAGCATCTCCGGCCGCGGCGGGCAGCCCGGCAGGTAGATGTCCACCGGGACGACGTGGTCGACGCCCTGCACGATCGCGTAGTTGTTGAACATGCCGCCGCTGGAGGCGCAGACGCCCATCGACAGCACCCACTTCGGGTTGGGCATCTGGTCGTAGATCTGGCGGAGGACCGGGGCCATCTTCTGGCTGACCCGGCCGGCGACGATCATCAGGTCCGCCTGCCGCGGCGACGCGCGGAACACCTCCATGCCGAAGCGGGCGAGGTCGTAGCGCGGGCCGCCCGACGCCATCATCTCGATGGCGCAGCAGGCGAGCCCGAAGGTGGCCGGCCACAGCGAGCTCTTGCGCATGTAGCCGGCGAGCTTCTCGACCGTCGTGAGCAGGACCCCGCTGGGGAGCTTCTCCTCGATACCCATGGTCAGTGGTCCCTCAGTCCCATTCCAGGCCACCGCGCCGCCACACGTACGCGTAGGCGACGAGGAGGGTCACGATGAACAGCACCATCTCGACCAGACCGAACAGCCCGAGCGAGTCGAACGCGACCGCCCACGGGTAGAGGAACACGATCTCGATGTCGAAGATGATGAAGAGCATCGCGGTCAGGTAGTACTTCACCGGGAACCGCCCACCACCCACGGGCTGGGGGGTCGGCTCGATGCCGCACTCGTACGAGTCGAGCTTGGCCCGGTTGTAGCGCTTGGGGCCCGTCAGCGCGCCCGCGGCCACCGAGAACACGGCGAACCCTGCCGCGATGAGGCCGAGCACGAGAATCGGAACGTAGGCGTCCACGCCGGCCTTGCTCCCCTCATACGTCGTACGAACGCGCCCGGCGCGTGACCGGGCTTGCCATCCTAGGAGCGCCCGGGTCGCCACCCGAACGCGGGTTGTCCGTCTCGCGTCGCTGCGCTCAAGCCGCCGGCGCCAGCCTCGACAGGGCGTTGATCACCTTGTCCATCGCGTCGCCGCCTCGCGGGTCGGTCAGGTTGGCCATCAGCTTCAGCACGAAGCGCATGAGCACCGGGTGCGGCAGGCCGTGGCGGGTCGCGAGCTTCATGACCCGGTCGTCGCCGATCAGCCGGACGAACACCCGACCGAGCGTGTAGTAGCCGCCGTAGGTCTGCTTCAGCACCTGCGGGTAGGCGGCCAGCGCGCGCTCCCGGGCGTCGGCCGTCGGGCGGGCCATCGCCTGCGCGATCACCTGCGCGGCCAGCTCGCCGGACTCCATCGCGTAGGCGATGCCCTCGCCGTTGAACGGGTTGCAGGACCCGCCCGCGTCACCGACCAACAGCAGCCCATTGGCGTAGTGCGGGGTGCGGTTGAAACCCATCGGCAGGCCGGCCCCGCCGATCGAACCGA
>DASVBJ010000364.1:0-2432 GCA_036375895.1 Actinomycetes bacterium
CCCGGCGTGTCGCGCAACAAGGTCGCTGACGATCATGACGGGGACGGGCGGGCACGGGGACGGGCGGGCACGGGGACGGGCGGGCACGGGGACGAGCGGGCACGGGGACCGGCGGGCGCGGGGACGGGTGGGTGGGGACGGGCACGGGCCCGGGGACAGGGACGGGTGGGTGGGGACGGGTCAGGTCACCGCCTGGAGGAAGGCGCGGGCGATCGGGCCGGCGGTCTTGCTGCCCGACTCGCCGTCCTCGACGAGCACCGCGAAGGCCAGGTCGCCGCGGAAGCCGACCATCCACGCGCGGTGCCGGGGCGGGCTGTCCGTGCCGTACTCCGCGGTGCCGGTCTTGCCGCCGACTGCGGCCCCGGGCAGGGCGAGGACCCGGGCGGTGCCGCCCCGGACCGTCTGCACCATGAGCGACCGCAGGGTGCCCGCGACGTCGAGCGCCGGGGGAGCGGTCGCCGCGGCCGCCTGGTCATCGGTGACCAGCACCGGGGGACGGGGCTTGCCGGAGGCGACACCGGCGGCCACGACCGCCATGGCCAGGGGGCTCATCAGCACCTTGCCCTGGCCGATCGTGTCCGCGGCCTGTTCGACGGCGCTGGCCGCGGTCGGCACCGAGCCGCTGAAGGCGCCGACCCCGAGGTCCCACTGCTGCCCGACCCCGTACGCCGCCGCCGCCTTCGACAGCGCGTCCCGCGGCAGCGACCTCGTCGCGCCGATGAACGCCGTGTTGCAGGACATGGCGAAGTCCTTGGCGAACGGCACGGTCCCCAGCGCGCCGAGGTCGTCGTAGTTGGAGAACTTCTTGCCCTCGACGGTGACCGACTTCGGGCAGGCCACCGGCTGGTCGGCCTTCATGCCGCTGCGCAGCAGCGCGGTGGCCGAGACGACCTTGAAGGTCGAGCCGGGTGGGTACCGGCCGAGGAAGGCACGGTTGTAGGCGTTGTCGGCGGGAGCGTTCGCCGCGGCCAGCACCTCGCCCGTGCTGGGCCGGACGGCGACGAGGGCGGCCGGCGCCTTGGCCTTCGCGAGGGCCGTCTCCGCGGCCTGCTGCGTCCGCCGGTCGAGGGTCGTCCGCACCGGCGTGCCGGCCTTGCCGACGAACGCGTGCAGCACCTTGGCCACCGTGCCGTCGCTGCGCTGGACCAGCCTGACCTCGCCGGAGGGCGTGCCGGCGAGCTGCTCCTGGAAGGCCTGCTGCAGCCCGGACGCCCCCACCTCGTCCGCAGCGGTCGCGAGCGGCCCGGCCTTCGCCAGCGACTCCTTCGTCGCGGGACGCACGGCACCCAGCACCGCGCGGGCGAAGGTGGGGCTCGGGGCGAGCGTCCGGCTGCCGTCGCGGAACAGCAGGCCGGGCACCGCCCGCAACCGCCGTTCGGACCGCGCGAAGTCCTCCCGGCGCAGCGTGATGACCGTGACGAAGTGGTCGGGCCTCGCGGCCGCCACCCGGGCGGCCAGCGCGGTGGTGTCGACCTCGAGCCGGGCCAGCTCGGCGTACGCGCGCTTCGGGTCGGTGAGCCGGCGGGGCTCGATGCCGATCTCGACGACGGGATGCTCGGCCATCAGGGGCTTCCCGTCCCCGCCCAGCACCGGCGCGCGCGGTGGCAGCTCCCGCGAGCGTGACAGCCGCGTCGCTGCGGTGAGGTCCGGATGTACGACGGCGGGCGACCAGGCGACCACCCACTTCTTGTTGTCGCCGTCGCCGGTCTGGTGCAGCCGCAGCTCGGTCGAGTAGCCCCACTCACCGAGCCCGCGCAGGTGCAGCCGCACCTGCAGGGGCGCCACCGTCCGGCCGTCCTTCGGGGTGGCCACGGTGCCGAGCCGCGCCGCGACGGTCGTCACGGAGAGCCCCTCGCGCGCCTCGGTCAGCGTCGTCCTGGCCTGCTCGGGGGAGTCGGTCAGCCGGGCCGCCTTGGCGTCGTCGCCTCTCGTCCAGGCCGCGACATAGGCCCGGGCGGTAGCCCGGGCCGCGGAGCCGTCGTCGCCGCCACAGGCCGTGGCGAGGGCGGCGAGCAGGCCCACCGTCGCCACGGCCGAGACCGCTCGCAGATACCGCCGCGCCACGTCGTACGTCCTCTCCTGGTGTGCCTCCCGAGCATCCTGCCCGATTGCCGCTCTCGCACCCGCGGGCAGACTGGCCGGGTGACCGACGTCGACTCCGCTGACCTGCTCGCCCTCGCGAAGGACGCCGCGCTCGCGGCTGCCAGCCTGCTCACTGAGCGTCGACCTCCCGGCGAGCTGGAGGTGACCGCCACGAAGTCCAGCGCCACGGACATCGTGACCGTCATGGACCAGGCCGCGGAGCGGCTGCTGGTGGAGCACATCGGGTCCGCCCGGCCCGACGACGGCTTTCTCGGCGAGGAGGGCGCCGACGTCGCCGGCACCAGCGGGGTCACCTGGGTGCTCGACCCCATCGACGGCACCGTCAACTA
>DASVBJ010000373.1:0-17271 GCA_036375895.1 Actinomycetes bacterium
CAGGCAGGGATGGAAGCGGTTCGACGCGGTCTGCTGTGACCTGGCAGGAGGGACGTGGGCAACACGATGGTCGACGAGCAGGTGCTGCGGCGACGGTTGGAGACCGTCATCGGGACACCGTTCACCGAGGGCAACGCCCTGACGGTGCTGCGCAACGGCGACGCGATCTTCGCGGCGATGCTCGAGGCGATCCGCGGGGCGCGCAGCACGGTCGACCTGATGACCTTCGTCTACTGGAAGGGGGACATCGCCCGGGAGTTCGCCGCGGCGATGAGCGAGCGGGCCCGGGCAGGTGTGCGGGTGCGGCTGCTCATCGACGCGCTGGGTGGTCGGCTCATCGAGAAGGACCTCGTCGACGCCATGGACCGGGCCGGGGTGCAGGTGGAGTGGTTCCGCAAGCCGCTGATGAAGTCGCCGTTCAAGTCCAACCACCGGCTGCACCGCAAGGTGTGCATCGTCGACGGCTACCTCGGCTTCACCGGCGGCGTCGGCATCGCCGAGGAGTGGTGCGGCGACGCCCGCAACGAGCACGAGTGGCGGGACACCCACCTGCGGGTGGAGGGGCCGGCGGTCGACGGGCTGCAGTCCGCGTTCATCCAGAACTGGGCCGAGTCCGGACGTCCTCTGTACGACGAGCGGGACCGCTTCCCGGAGCAGCCACAGGCCGGGTCCTCAACCGTGCAGATCGTCCGGGGGTCGGCCAGCCTCGGCTGGGACGACATGCAGTCGGCCTTCCACCTCATGCTCTGCTCCGCGCAGAAGCGGCTGCGGATCGCCACGGCGTACTTCGCCCCTGACGACGACTTCCTGGACACGTTGTGCGCGGCGCCCGCGCGGGGGGTCGAGGTCGACCTGCTGCTGCCCGGCCCCCATGCCGACAAGCGGGTCTGCCAGCTCGCCAGCGAGGCGGCCTACCACCGGCTCGTCGACTGCGGCGTGCGGGTCTGGAACTTCCAGCCGTCGATGATGCACGCCAAGGTCATGACGGTGGATGGCTACGCCGCGGTGGTGGGCTCGTCCAACTTCAACCGTCGCTCGCTCGACCATGACGAGGAGGTCGTGCTCGTCGCCCTCGACCCCACCGTCACCGCCACCCTCGACGCCGACCTGGACGACGACTTCGCGCGCAGCACGAAGATCGACCTCACGCGCTGGGAGAACAGGTCCCGCCCTCAGCGCGCGCTCGAGGTCGCGACCAAGCCCATCCGCCGCTGGCTCTGAGCCCGCCCACCGCTTCCTCTCCTCGCAGCCCCCTCTCCCCGCCGCTCCCTCCCCTGGCAGCGATCATGCACGGTCCGTCGCGACGGAACGTGCATGATCGCTGCTGGGAAGAGGAGGAAGGGGTGGTCAGGGGGCGAGCATCGACCAGGCGGCGGGCTCGACCGTCCAGGTGCGGGAGGAGACCGGGTCGCCCACTTCGCCGTCGGCGTTGGTGGGGAACGGCTCCCCCGACACGGTGACCGTCCGCCCGCGTACGGCCAGCACGTCCTCACGTGCCACGTGGTCGCCGCCGCGCATCGCCACCCCGAAGCCGAGTCGCGCCAACGGCCCGGTCGACGTCGCCACCACCACGTCGAGCAGCCCGTCGTCGACCACCGCGTCCGGAGCCAGCTCGGCGCCGCCACCCACGCTCCGGCCGTTGCACACGCCGACCATCAGGACCGGCTCGCCCTCGTGGACCACCTGCCCGTCGACCTCCACCCGCACCGCCCAGCCCGTCTCCCGCACCCCGGCAACGGCGCTCCCCACGGCGTACGCCGCCTTGCCGAGCCGGCCCTTCAGCGCGCTCGCCTGCTCGGCGGCCTCGGCGCCGATGCCCAGGTGCACCGCGTTGACGACCACGCCGCCGGCGTCGTCGGTGACCAGGTCGAGCCGGCGCGGCCGGCCCGACAGGAGCACCCGCGCGGCCTCGCCGGGGTCCAGCGGCAGCCCGAGCGTGCGGGCCAGGTCGTTGCCGGTGCCGAGCGGCAGCAGCCCGAGCGGCTCGTCCGGCGACAGCTGGCCGCGCGACCGCAGCACCGAGACCGCCAGGTGCAGCGACCCGTCACCGCCGGCCAGCACGACGGTGCGCCCGTCGCGGCCGCCCAGCACCCCGGCCAGCTCGTCCGGGCCGTCGCACGACTCGACCCGCACGTCGGCCCCGCCGCGCAGGACCTCCAGCGCGGCGGCGACGTTCTCCTCGTCGGCGCTGCCCGCCGAGGCGTTCGTGACCACCAGCAGTCGGGTCAAGTACCCTCTCCTCGCAAGAGCCCCTGTCCGCGCTTGCGCCAGGGGCATCGTCGTTCTCGGCCAAGGTAGGTGTACCCACATGCCCGCGATCGCGCTCCTCGGCGCCCAGTGGGGTGACGAGGGCAAGGGCAAGGCCACCGACGCGATGGGCTCCCGCGTCGACTACGTGGTGAAGTACAACGGCGGCAACAACGCCGGGCACACCATCGTCGTCGACGGCGAGAAGTACGCCCTGCACCTCCTGCCCGCCGGCATCCTCACCCCGACGTGCACGCCCGTCATCGGCAACGGCGTGGTCATCGACCTCAACGTGCTGTTCGAGGAGATCGACACGCTCGAGGCGCGCGGCGTCGACACCTCGCGCCTGCTGGTCAGCGCCAACGCGCACCTGATCGGGCCCTACCACCGGGTGATCGACCGGGTCACCGAGCGCTTCCTCGGCAAGGCCCGGCTGGGCACCACCGGACGCGGCATCGGCCCGGCGTACGCCGACAAGATGGCTCGCGTCGGTGTCCGCGTGCAGGACCTGTTCGACGAGAAGATCCTGCGCCAGAAGGTCGAGGGCGCACTGGAGCAGAAGAACCACCTGCTCGTGAAGATCTACAACCGGCGCGCGATCACCGTCGACGAGGTGGTCGAGGAGTTCATGACGTACGCCGAGCGGTTGCGCCCGCACGTCGCCGACACCGCGCTGGTGCTGGGCCAGGCGCTCGACGCCGGCAAGACCGTGCTGCTCGAGGGCGGCCAGGCGACCCAGCTCGACGTCGACCACGGCACCTATCCGTTCGTCACGTCGTCGAACCCCACCACCGGCGGGGCGTGCACCGGCTCCGGCATCCCGCCGACCCGGATCGACAAGGTGATCGCGGTCGCCAAGGCCTACACCACCCGCGTCGGCTCGGGTCCCTTCCCGACCGAGCTGCTCGACGCCGACGGCGACCGGCTGCGGGCCGACGGCGCCGAGTTCGGCACGACGACCGGCCGTCCGCGCCGCTGCGGGTGGTACGACGCCGTCGTGTCCCGGTTCGCCTCGCGCATCAACGGTGTCACCGACCTCGTGCTCACCAAGCTCGACGTGCTGACCGGCTGGGAGCGCATCCCGGTCTGCGTGGCGTACGACGTGGAGGGCACGCGGCACGACGAGATGCCGATGACGCAGACCGACTTCCACCACGCCAAGCCGGTCTACGAGTACCTCGACGGCTGGACCGAGGACATCACCGGCGCACGCTCGTTCGAGGACCTGCCGAAGAACGCGCAGCAGTACGTGCGGGCCGTCGAGGAGATGTCCGGCGCGCCGATCTCGGCGATCGGCGTCGGCCCCGGCCGGGACGAGACGGTCGTCGTCCGCGACCTCCTCTAGGCAGGCTTCCCCACCGCGACGTCGTCCACGTGGACGCCGTCCCAGCCACTCGGCGACGCGCACACCGGCCCGCCGGCTCCCGAGCACAGCGAGTCGGACAGGAAGCGGAACCGCACCTGCACGTCACCGCCGGGGGAGTCGAACGCGACCGCGTACCGCGCCCACGACGGGTAGCCGCTGTTGCGGCCGGAGTAGGTGCCCAACGTCGTCCACGACTGGCCGTCCCGGCTCCACTCGACGGAGACCGTGTCGTAGCCGGCCTCGGTGTCGAGCCTCATCTGCCACTGCACCACCGCGCTGCCGGCGTCGGTGCCGACCTTGGGCGAGACGAGGGTCGCGTCCATGTTGTCGAGGTAGCCGGTCGGGCCGGACACGGCGTACGCCGATCCCGTGGACGTGTCGTGGCCCGAGCCGTCGTGGCCGGGGGCGCCGCGCGCCCAGGTCGGCAACCCGCCGGTCGTCCACCCCTGCGCGCCCGACTCGAAGTCGTAGCTCGCGTAGGCCTGCCCGACCGTCGGCGACGGGCCCGGCGCCGGCTCCACCGGCACGGGGAGCTTCTTGTCGAACGCGTACGTCCACACGCCTCGGCCGTACGCGGCCACAACCGCGGTGTTCGGGTCCCCCGGCTTCAGGGTGATGCTGGACACCGGCACGGCGGGGATGTCGCTCAGCGGAGCGAACTTCGGTGACACGTAGGCGCCGCCGAGCTGGCTGGCGAACGGGCCCACATCGGTGCCGACGAGCAGCTGGTCGGAGCGCAGCTCGACCCAGGTGGCCGGCACGTCCGGCAGGTTGCCGGACACGTCGGTGAAGGTCTCGCCGCCGTCCGTGGACCGGAACAGGTGTCCCACCCCGAGCTGCTCGTTCGCGTCCCCCACCGCGCCCGGCGGCACCCAGCGACGGGTGTAGCCGCCGAGCGTGACGAAGACGTTGCGGGCGTTCCGTGGGTCGATGGCGACCGAGGTGATGTAGCGGTTCGGCAGCCCCTGGGCCGCGGCGATGTGCCAGCCCTTGCCGGTGCCCTTCTCCGGGGCCACGCTGCCGCCCACGTTGGTGGCCAGCCCGTTCTTGAACACATGGGAGTCCGGCGCGAGCTTGTTGAGCGTGTCGCACTGGCCGCAGAAGGCGACGTAGGCCGCGTCCCCCTGGACGTCCACTGCGGACATCGAGTTGTCGGGGTCGCTGCTGCTCGACGTGGCAGCTGCGTCACCCGGGTGGGTGCGGGTCCCCAGGTCGTAGACCGTCCGCCAGGTCGTGCCCGAGTCGCCCTGTCCTGCCTGGGTGTCGGGGCCCCAAAGCGTCTCGACGACCTGGCGGCCGGCAGTCAGCAGGTGCCGCGCGTCGGTGGGGTCCATCACGAACGGGTTGGCGAACTTCGACGCGGTCAGCCCGGGGTCGATGTCCTTCCAGCTCGTGCCACCGTCGGTTGTCACCGACATCGCGCCGTAGGTGTACTCCTCGTACGCCGTGTCGGAGTGGGCGGGGTCGACCGCCGCGAAGAACCCGTCGCCGCCGTAGGTCTCGTACTGCTTGCGGGTCTGCGGGTCGATCCGCATGTTGCCGTTGTCCTGCAGGCCGGCCCAGACGGTGCCGTCCTTCGCCATCACCGCGTGGTAGGGCAGCAGCGTGGAGAACCCGTCGTTGTCGCCGTAGCCCCAGTGCGAGTTGTCCAGCTCGCCGTCCGGATCGGTGTCGAAGCGGTAGCGGTAGGCGCCGCCGTCGTTGCCGACCACGAGCTGCACGCCGCCCTTGACCAGCGGGTCGGGGATCCAGATCCCCGCGTGCTGGTCCGGGTGGGTCGTGAGGTTGTCGTCGGAGGGCTCCCGGTCGGTCGGGCAGACCGGCAGGCCGGCGGACAGCAGCTGGCAGGAGGCACCGGCGAAGTACTTCGCGACCACGCGGAACTTCACCGGCACCGAGCCGTCGAGGGGGACTGCTGTCGGCAACGCCTCGTTCGCCCAGATCTCCTCGAGGCCGAACGCCATCCGGGTCGGCACACCGGTCGCGGTCTGCCGCGTCGGGTCGGGGTGGACCCACAGGTTGTACCAGCCTTGTACGCCGGGCTGGTAGCCGACCGCGGTGCCGTACCCGAACAGCGCCGAGCTGGTTGTCGGGTCGGTGGCAAGCTCGGTGCCGCTCGCCAGCTGGGTCCACGTCGTACCGAAGTCCTTGGACACGTACAGGCCGTTCAGCACGGTGGTCCCGACCGGCGACTTGGCGCCGTCCGGGGCGTCGATGCCGACCACGCCGCCGTTGTTGAGCAGCTTGGCGTCCTGCACGAGCGCATAGAGCAGGTCGTGGTCCTGCGCCTCGCCGGTGGCGGCGCCGATCTGCACCCGGCCGATGTGGTCCTGCGGCGCGAAGCCGCTCGTGGCGAGCTTCGCGAAGGTGCCCGGGCTGCCGGTCGCGGACCGGTAGACGCCGTTGTTCGGGGACTGCACGCTGCCGTCGGGGTTGGACTTGTTGCCGCCCCGCCAGCCCACGGTCGCCACGACCGTGCCCGCCGGGGTGCTGGTGCCGACTCCCCCGGGCCGCACGACGGTCACGTCTGTGACCACGTTCTGCAAGGCGCACTCCGGCCGGGCCGCGACGTCGGTGATCCCGGCGCACCCGCCGGTGGGCAGGTTCGCGTTCCGGTAGGTCTGGCCGCCGTCGGTGGACTGGAACAGCCCGAGCTGGGTGGCCGCGTAGACCTTGGCCGGATCGGCCGGGTCGACCGCGAGCTGGAAGCCGAGCCCGCCGTCGGGGACCCCGGTCGCCTTGGTCCACGTCCGGCCGAGGTCTCGGGACCAGTAGGCGCCCAGGCCGGTGTAGGCGGCGGAGCCGAACGTCGGCTCGCCGGTCAACGCCAGCAAGGTGCCTCCGCCAGCGGACGTCCAGGCGACCGCCCCGGTGACCGTCGTCGGCAGGTTGCCGGACGCGTTCTGCCAGGTCTTGGCCAGGTCGTCGGAGCGCCAGATGCCGCCGCTCGCTACCGCGGCGAACAGTCGCTTCCCGGCCGGGTCCCAGGCGAAGCTGTCGATCCGGCCGCTGTTGTGCACCAGGCCCAGGCCGTTGACCTCGGGATAGCGGGGGTCGTTGACGACCAGCGGACCCTGTCCGTAGAGGCTGCCGGCGCCGGAGGTGCCGTTGACGCTGCCCGGCTTCATGCCGGCGCGGGCAGCAGCACCGGCCGCAGCGGCGCCGTCGGCGTAGCGCCCGAACGGGGCCATCCGTGGGATCGCGCGCGCACCGAAGAGGGCCAGCAGCTCCTTGAGCGACTCGGGCCGGCGGGTGGGCACGCACAGCGACGCCCAGCGCTCCTCCGGGACCCCGCGCAGCGCGGGCAGCTCGGCGACGGCCTCGCGGGCCAGCTCCTCCTCCGCCTCGCGGCCGCCTTCCTCCGCTCCCTCGTCTCCGCGCTTCTCCTCCGCCTTGCCCTTCTCACCCTCGCGGTCCAGCTCACCCGCGATCTCGCGCAGCACCTTCGGCACCGGCGTGTAGCCCGGGGCGCAGTCGGCGGCGCGGGCGGACGGGCCGCCGGTGCGCAGCAGCGCTGTGGCGGTGAAGGTCGAGGCGACCAGGGCGAGGACCGCGGCCAGGGCCAGGACTCGGGGACTGCGTGGTGGGCGCATACGCCACTCCTGTGACGGAACCGGTCGGGTGGACCGGGTGCCAGGGCGCCGGCGGTTGCCGGGCGCTGGGGACAACGACACCGCCGCGCCCCGGTCACGACGGGCCGACCGGCCGCACGGGAGGATCGTCCGAACGGCCGATCGTGGTAGTTATACCGGACTATGTGAGATAGGTCACAACTGGCTATCTCCTAGGCTGGCTGGTCATGCCCGTCCGCCCACCGGCCGCCGCAGCCCTGTGCGGTCGCCACGTCCGACTGTCCCCGCTCGCGGCCGGCGACGCCGACGGCCTGTTCGAGGCCCTGGACGACGAGCGGGTCTGGGCCAAGGGCTACGCCGGCGGGCCGGCCAGCCGGCCCCAGGACCTCGACGGCATGCGCGCCTTCCTCCGGCCGTCCCTCGCCGCCGCCGAGCGCGGCGAGCGACAGGCGTACGTCGTGCGGCTGGCCGCCGACTCGGCGCTCGGACCGGCGGGCACCGTGGTCGGCACGAGCAGCCTCGGTGACGTCGACCTGGTCAACGAGCGCGTGCACCTCGGCTGGACCGCCTACGGCCCGCGGTGGTGGGGGACCGCGGTGAACGCCGAGTGCAAGCTGTTGCTGCTCGGCCACGCGTTCGACGACTGCGGCTTCGGCCGGGTCAAGATCCAGACGGACCTGCGCAACGAGCGCTCCCAGGCGGCCATCGCCAAGCTCGGCGCGACCCGGGAGGGTGTGCTGCGGCGGCACATGCGCCGTGCCGACGGCACGTTCCGCGACACGGTCGTCTACTCGATCCTGCGCGACGAGTGGCCCCTCGTGCGCGCCGGCCTGCTGGCCCGCCTCGAGTCCTGACCGACCCTCCGCGACCGATCATGCGCTGATCCGGCGACCGCGCACCCGGGGCCCGGGGCGGCCGGCGGTCTCCGTGCGGTCCCGGCGAGACCGCTCGTAGGCTGCGAGGCATGACGCCTGACCCTGCTCGCGGTGCCCGCGCGTACGAGCTCGACCGTGCCCACGTCTTCCACTCCTGGTCCGCCCAGGCAGCTCTGGCGCCGATGGTGATCGCCGGGGCGGAGGGCAGCCACGTCTGGGACTTCGAGGGGCGCCGCTACCTCGACTTCTCCTCCCAGCTGGTCAACACCAACATCGGCCACCAGCACCCGAAGGTCGTGGAGGCCATCCGCGAGCAGGCGGGCGTGCTGTGCACCGTCGCGCCGCAGCACGCCAACGACCAGCGGTCGGAGTGCGCCAGGCTCATCGCCGAGCTCGCGCCGGGTGACCTGAACAAGGTGTTCTTCACCAACGCCGGTGCCGATGCGATCGAGAACGCCGTGCGGATGGCCCGGCTGCACACCGGTCGCCACAAGGTGCTCACGACCTACCGCAGCTATCACGGCAACACCGCGACGGCCATCCAGATGACGGGCGACCCGCGGCGATGGGCCAACGACGGTGTCGCCACCGGCGTGGTGCACTTCTTCGGGCCCTACCCCTACCGGTCGCCGTTCTGGTCCCCGAGCGTCGAGGAGGAGTGCCGGCGGGCGCTCGAGCACCTCGAGCAGGTGGTGGCCTTCGAGGGACCGGCCACCATCGCGGCCGTCGTGCTCGAGACGATCCCGGGCACGGCGGGGATCCTGGTCCCGCCGGACGGCTACCTGGCCGGCGTGCGCGAGATCTGCGACCGCCACGGCATCGTGTTCGTCGCCGACGAGGTGATGGCCGGGTTCGGCCGGGCCGGTGAGTGGTTCGCCGTCGACCACTGGGACGTCACTCCGGACCTCATCGCGTTCGCGAAGGGGTCCAACTCCGGCTACGTCCCGCTCGGCGGCGTGATCATCTCCGAGGCGATCGCGGCCACGTTCGCGGAGCGGCCGTTCCCCGGTGGGCTGACCTACTCGGGGCACCCGCTCGCGTGCGCGGCCGCCGTGGCGAGCATCAAGGCGATGCGCGATGAGGGCATCGTCGACAACGCCAGGCGGATCGGGGAGACCGTGCTCGGACCGGGCCTGCGCGAGCTGGCCGGGCGGCACCCGAGCGTCGGTGAGGTGCGCGGGCTCGGGGTGTTCTGGGCTCTCGACCTGGTCCGCGACCGCACGACCCGCGAGATGCTCGTCCCCTACAACGCGACCGGCTCGGCCAACCAGCCGATGGCCGACCTGGTGGCGGCCTGCAAGGAACGGGGGCTCCTGCCGTTCACGAACTTCAACCGCCTGCACGTCGTGCCGCCGTGCACCATCACCGAGGCGGAGGCGAAAGAGGGCCTGGCCGTCCTCGACGAGGCGCTGAGCGCGGCCGACCGGCACACCACCGGCGCCTGACGGCCGAGCGTCGACCCGCTAGCGTCGGGGCGTGAGCTACGACATCTTCTTCGTGCGGCGTGACCCTGGCCAGTCCTTCGAGGACGCCATCGACGCCACCGAGGAGGACTTCGGCGACGGCGACCCCGGCCCCCTGCAGGACGTCGACTTCGAGGTGTGGGACCGCATCCTGCCTCGGGCGCGGACCATCCTCGGCGACATCGAGGTCTTCGAGGACGCCGAGTCCCGCTCCCTGACCCACCCCCGGACGGGCATCGAGCTCTCCCTGATCCCGGGGGAGGTCGCGATCAACGTCGGACCGGGCCAGTCCGCGGTCGACAGCGTCGAGCTCATGCACACCGTCTACATGCTCGCCCGGGCGGTGGAGGACGAGACCGGGCTGGAGGGCTACGACCCCCAGCTCGGTGAGCCGATCACCGACGTGCGCGCCGAGAAGGGTCGAGGCCCCAAGCCGGCCCGTCACGCCGAGCAGGAGGACCAGGACCACGGGCCCACGGGGGTCATCACCCGGCCCGAGCGGCCGGAGAAGGTTCAGGTCCCGGAGCCACCGAGCCGTCGGCGCTGGTGGGAGTTCTGGAAGCCGTGAGAGTCCTCGTCGTCGGCTCGGGAGCCCGCGAGCACGCGCTGGTGCTCGCCCTGCACGCCGACCCTGCCGTCACCGCGCTCGTGTGCGCGCCCGGCAACGCCGGCACCCGGGCGCTCGCCGAGGCCCGTCCGCTCGACGTCGCCGACCCGGAGGCGGTGGGCGCGCTCGCTGCCGAGCTCGACGCCGACCTCGTGGTCGTGGGCCCCGAGGTGCCGCTCGTCGCGGGCGCCGCCGACGCGGTCCGGGCCAGGGGCATCGCCTGCTTCGGCCCGTCGGCCAAGGCCGCGCAGCTCGAGGGGTCGAAGGCCTTCGCCAAGGACGTCATGACCGCAGCGGGGGTGCCCACGGCGAGGGCCATCGTCTGCGCGACGGAGGACGAGTCGGCCGCGGCGCTCGACGAGCTCGGCCCGCCGTACGTCGTGAAGGACGACGGCCTGGCCGCCGGCAAGGGGGTGGTCGTGACCACCGACCGCGACGAGGCGCTGGCCCACGCGCGGTCCTGCGAGCGGGTCGTCATCGAGGAGTTCCTCGACGGCCCGGAGGTCTCGCTGTTCGCGGTCACCGACGGCGAGACCGTGGTGCCGCTCCAGCCGGCTCAGGACTTCAAGCGCGTCGGCGACGGCGACTCCGGCCCCAACACCGGCGGCATGGGCGCCTACTCTCCGTTGCCCTGGGCGCCCGAAGGCCTCGTCGACGAGGTGCTCGAGACCGTGCTGCGGCCGACCGTGGAGGAGATGGCTCGCCGCGGCACGCCGTTCGCGGGCCTGCTGTACGCCGGGCTCGCGCTCACCTCGCGAGGGGTCCGCGTCATCGAGTTCAACGCCCGGTTCGGCGACCCCGAGACCCAGGTCGTGCTGGCCAGGCTGCGCAGCCCGCTGGCCGGGCTGCTGCACGCCGCCGCTGTCGGCACGCTCGCCGCCGCGCCGCCGCTGGAGTGGTCCGACGACGCCGCGGTGACGGTGGTGCTCGCCGCCGCGGGCTACCCCGCGAGCCCGCGCACCGGTGACCCGGTCGCCGGTCTCGACGAGGCGGCGACGGTCCCGGGCGGGACCGTCCTGCACGCCGGGACTCGGCTCGGCGACGACGGGGTCGTCCGCAGTGCCGGTGGTCGCGTGCTCTCGGTCGTCGGCACCGCGTCCTCGCTCGACGCCGCCCGCCACGCGGCGTACGAGGCCATCGACCGGATCCGGCTGGACGGCGGCCACTACCGGCACGACATCGCGGCGCCCAGGCCGTGGTGGGGGGCCGCCGACCACGAGGTTCTGACCTGGGAGCGGTTCGGCGCCGCGGGCCGTGAGCTCGCGGCGGCCGTCGCCGCGGACGGGTTCCGGCCGACGTTGATCCTCACGGTGGCCCGCGGCGGGCTGCTGCCCGCGGGGGCGCTGTCCTACGCGCTCGACGTGAAGAACCTGGTCGCCGTGAACGTGGAGTTCTACACCGGCGTCGACGAGCGGCTCGCCATGCCGGTGATGCTGCCGCCGGTGCCCGCCGCGGTCGACCTGGCCGGCGCCCGGGTGCTCATCGTCGACGACGTCGCCGACACCGGGGGGACCCTCGCGCTGGTGCGCGACTTCTGCGCGAATCACGTGGCAGAGGCCCGCTGCGCGGTCCTCTACGAGAAGCCCCGCTCGGTCGTGAAGTGCGAGTACGTCTGGCGGCGCACCGACCGCTGGATCGACTTCCCGTGGTCGAGCGAGCCGCCGGTGACGGCTGCGGGACAATCGTCGGCGTGAACGCGATCCCCGACGTCCTGGCCGCCCGCTACGCCAGCGAGCCGCTGGTCCGGCTGTGGTCGCTGGAGAACAAGGTCGTCCTCGAGCGCCGGCTGTGGCTGGCCGTGCTCAGTGCTCAGCGCGATCTCGGGGTCGACGTGCCCGACGGGGTGGTCGAGGCCTACGAAAAGGTCGTCGACCAGGTCGACCTCGACTCGATCCGCCGGCGCGAGGCGGTCACCCGCCACGACGTGAAGGCCCGCATCGAGGAGTTCAGCGCGCTCGCCGGCCACGAGCACATCCACAAGGGCATGACGAGCCGCGACCTCACCGAGAACGTCGAGCAGCTGCAGGTCCGCGCCAGCCTCGAGCTCGTCCGTGACCGGGCCGTCGCGGCCCTGGCCCGCCTCGCCCGGCTCGCCCTGGAGCACTCCGACGTGGTGATCGCCGGGCGCAGCCACAACGTCGCCGCGCAGGCGACCACGCTCGGCAAGCGGTTCGCCTCCGCCGCCGAGGAGCTGCTCATCGCGGTCGAGCACCTCGAGGGGCTCCTCGAGCGCTACCCGCTGCGCGGCATCAAGGGGCCGGTGGGGACCGCGCAGGACCAGCTCGACCTGCTCGGCGGTGACCGGGAGGCGCTCGCGGCGCTCGAGGAACGGGTCGCCGCGCACCTCGGGTTCTCGCACGTGCTGGCGAGCGTCGGCCAGGTCTACCCGCGGTCGCTGGACTTCCAGACCCTGGCCGCCCTGGTGCAGCTGGCGGCCGCGCCGTCCAGCCTGGCGACGACGATCCGGCTGATGGCCGGGCAGGAGCTCGTCACCGAGGGGTTCCGGGCCGGCCAGGTCGGGTCCAGCGCGATGCCGCACAAGATGAACACCCGCTCCTGCGAGCGGGTCAACGGGCTCGCGGTGGTGCTGCGCGGCTACCTGTCGATGGTCGGTGAGCTGGCCGGTGACCAGTGGAACGAAGGCGACGTGTCCTGCTCGGTCGTACGCCGGGTAGCCCTCCCCGACGCGTTCTTCGCCACGGACGGTCTGTTCGAGACCTTCCTCACCGTGCTCGACGAGTTCGGCGCCTACCCCGCGGTGGCCCGGCGCGAGCTCGACCGCTACCTGCCGTTCCTCGCCACCACCAAGGTCCTGATGGCCGCGGTGCGCAAGGGCGTCGGGCGCGAGGCGGCGCACGAGGCGATCAAGGAGCACGCGGTGGCCGTGGCCCTGGCGATGCGCGAGGAGGGCACCGAGCGCAACGACCTGTTCGACCGCCTCGCCAATGACCCGCGGCTCGGGCTGTCACGGGCCGAGCTCGACGACCTGGTCGCCGACCCGCAGTCCTTCACCGGCGCGGCAGGCGCGCAGGTGGCCGAGGTGGTCCGTCGCGTCGAGGCCGTCGTACGCCGCCACCCGGAGGCCGCGGACTACACCCCCGCCCCGATCCTCTGAGCCGGGCGGTCCTCAGCGCGGCTGCGCGTAGAGACCGCGGGCGTAGTCCGGTCCGTAGTAGCGCTCCAGGTCCTCGAGCCTCTCCTCCGGCCGTTCGAGAGCCCGCGCGATGACGGCCCGCGACGGCAGGCCGCCGGCGTCCCAGCTCGCGGCCTCCCACAGCTGCGAGCGCAGGAACGCCTTGGAGCAGTGGTAGAAGACCTCCTCGATGTCGACCACCAGCGCGAGGACCGGCCGGTGGCCCTTGACCACCATGGCGTCGAGGAAGGGCGCCTCACGGATGATCCGCGCGCGTCCGTTGATGCGCAGGGTGTCGCCGCGGCCGGGCACCAGGAACAGCAGCCCGACGTGCGGGTTCGACAGCACGTTCAGGTAGCCGTCGGCGCGGCGGTTGCCGGGCCGCTCCGGGATCGCGATCGTGGTGTCGTCGAGGACATGGACGAAACCGCGGGGATCACCCTTGGGGGAGACGTCGCAGCTGCCGTCGGCGGCCGACGTCGCGAGCAGGCAGAACGGCGAGGCAGCCAGCCACGCCCGGTCGTGCTCGTGCAGGCGGGGGCGAGCCTTCCTGGCGACCCGCTCGCTCGGCTCGCCGAGCAGCGCGCGCAGCTCGTCGGATGCGGTGATCTCGGTCCAGCTGCTGGTGTCCACCCCGTCATCCTCTCTTGTCGGTGGGTGCTCGCTTCGACCTGGCCAACGACCAGGCCACCGCGTCGGCGATGTCGTCCACCGGGTAGCGCACGGCCCGGACCACGCGGTCGGCGCCGATGACCAGCACCAGCCGGCGCAGCCGCACGACACCGCCGGCGCGGAAGGTCGGCAGCCGCAGTGCCGCCGCCAGCTCGAGGTCGGCGTCGGACATCAGCGGGAACGGGATGTCCTCGGCCTCGGCGAAGGCCCGCTGCTCGTCCGGCCGCTGGGTGCTCACGCCCTGGACGGCGACGTCCGCCGCGGTGAACAGGTCGAAGGAGTCGCGGAACAGCCTGTTCTCCAGGGTGCAGCCGATCGCGCCGGGGATGTCCGCCCAGCCGTCGGGCAGCGGGGTGGGCCGCCCGGTCGCCGGATAGGCGAAGACGACGGTGGCCCGACGGTCGGCGGCGACCACGTCGCGCGGTCCTCCGGTGGTCGAGGGCAGCGCCAGGCCCGCGGGCACCGGCCGGCCGACCAGCGCCTGCACCCGCTCGGCGTCGGGCGCGCCATGCCGGCTCGTGGCGGACAGGGCACCGTCACCGAGCAGCCAGCGGTCACCCCAGTCCTGCAGCGCGACGAGCACCGGGACGAAGGCGTGCCCGGCCGGCGTCAGCCGGTAGTCGTGCCGGACCGGTGACTGCTGGTAGGCGACCCTCTCGAGCAGCCCGTGCTCGACCAGGTGGGTGAGCCGCTCGGTGAGCACCTTGCGCGAGATGCGCAGCTCGGTGACGAGCGCGTCGAAGCGGCAGTGGCCGCGGGTGATCTCCCGCAGGATGACGAGGCTCCATCGGTCGCCGACCGCGACCGCGGCCTGGGCCACGGCGCAGGTCGGGTCGGCCCCGGCCCACCGGGTGGCGGACCGTGCTCCCGCATCCTGCTCGACGTCGTCTCCCACGACCCCTAGGGTATGGGTTCCCAAAGGGAACTCACAGGAGGTGCGGGGTGACTCCGAGCGTGTGGCGAGCCGTGGCGAGCCTGCCGACGTGGATGCGGTGGCTGCTGCTGGGGCAGTTCGTGAACGCGACCGGCTCGCTCATGTGGATCTACCTCACGCTCTACCTCGTCCAGAACCGGGGCCTGTCGCTCGGCATGGCGGGGCTGGTCGCGGGCGCCAACGGTGTCGGAACGATCGCGGGCAACCTCGTGGGCGGCTCGGTGGCCGACCGGTTCGGCATCCGGCGTACCGCCCTGTCCTGCCTGGCCCTCTCCTCGTTCGCCTGCGCGGCCGTCCCGCTCGTCCCGACGGCCGGGCTGGCCGCGGTGGTGGGGCTGCGAGGGCTGGTGGGCGGCGCGACCCGTCCGGTGCTGTCGGCGCTGGTGGCCGGCGAGCTGCCCGCGCAGCGACGACGGGAAGGCATTGCGCTGTCGCGCTCGGTGCTCAACGCCGGGACAGTGATCGGACCGCCGCTGGGCGCGGTGATCGCCGCGCACGCCTTCGGCGCCGTGTTCGTGGTCGACGGCCTCACCGGGTTGATGCTCACCTGGCTGGTGTTCCGATTCGTGCCGGGCGAGGGCGCGGCGCGATCCGGTGTCGCGGCGTCGCCGGGGTCGCTGTGGTCGGCGCTGCGGCGGGACGTCGCGCTGCGACGCCTGCTCCTCGGCATCGTCGCGGTCGACACGACCTACCGGCTGATGTACACGGTCCTTCCCGTCCAGCTGGCCCACCGCGGCGTCTCGCCGGTGGCCTACGGTCTGCTGATCTCGCTGAACTGCGTGCTCATCGTGGCGGCCGAGGCGCCGATCGCGCTGGCCTTGCGGGAGCGGCCGGCCATCCCGGTCATCGCTGGCGGCTTCGCGCTGGTCGGCGCGGCCTACCTGCTGCTGGGCCTGGACCCGGGCCTGCTGTTCGCCGTCCTCGCCGTGGTGGTGCTCACCGGCGGGGAGATGCTCTACAAGCCGACCGCGACCGCGCACGCCGCGGACCTGGCACCCGCGGGGATGACCGCGCGCTACCAGAGCGCCTACGGCGCCGCCTCGATCGCGGGCACCATGCTCAGCCCGGTGCTCGGTGGTGCGCTGTACGACGCCGCACCCGAGCTGGTCTGGCCGGTCGCCGGCGTGGTCGCGGTCGCGGCAGGGGTTCTGCTCTACCTGCGCTCGTCCGCCGAGGTGCCGGCCGCGGGCTCGGAAGAGGACTCGCTCACGGTTCCTCCCGGGGCCGGTCGTCCTGGCAGACTGCCCGGGTGATGGCGTACCGACACCTGCACAGCGGCAAGGTCCGCGACCTCTACGAGACCGACGACGGGCTGCTGCTGATGGTCGCGAGCGACCGCATCTCGGCCTTCGACTTCGTGCTGCCGACCGCGATCCCGGACAAGGGCCGGATCCTCACCCAGCTCTCCCTGTGGTGGTTCGAGCAGCTGGCCGACGTGGTGGCCAACCACGTGGTCTCCACCGACGTGCCCGACGAGTTCGCCGGCCGGGCAATCCTGTGCCGGCGGCTGGAGATGTTCCCGGTCGAGTGCGTCGCCCGCGGCTACCTCACCGGCTCGGGTCTGGCCGACTACCGGGCCACCGGCGCGGTCTGCGGGGTGGCGCTTCCGGGCGGCCTGGTCGACGGGTCGGTGCTGCCCGAGCCGATCTTCACGCCGGCCACCAAGGCCGATCTCGGCGAGCACGACGAGAACGTCTCGTACGACGAGGTCGAGGCCACCGTCGGCGCCCACACGGCCGACGAGCTGCGCCGGCTGACCCTCGCGGTCTACGGCCGGGCTCGTGACATCGCGCTCGACCGCGGCATCGTCGTCGCCGACACCAAGCTGGAGTTCGGCCGCACCCCGCAGGGCCACGTCGTGCTGGCCGACGAGGTGCTCACCCCCGACTCGTCGCGGTTCTGGCCGGCGGACCGATGGCAGCCGGGCCGACCGCAGCCGTCCTACGACAAGCAGTTCGTCCGTGACTGGCTGACCTCGCCGGCGTCCGGCTGGGACCGGGCGTCGGGGCAGGCCCCGCCGCCGCTGCCCGACGACGTGGTCGAGCAGACCCGCGCGCGCTACGTCGAGGCCTACGAGCGGCTGACCGGCCGGCGCTGGAGCTGAGCCCGGGGCCCACCCGTAGTCGACATCCTCGGTCTGCCCGAGCTCACATCCGTGATCGTTCGCGACGTTCGGCACCCTCCGCCCGGCGTGCCACCCGCCCGTAGGTCGTCGGTGTGACGTGTGTCAACGCCGCGTCGACGGCACCGCCGGACAGCGCCACGCAGAGGTCCGTCACGCCGTATCGAGGTGAACGCCCGTGAGCGTCTCGTACACCTCCCTGTACCGGGCCCGCGTGGCGGCGACGACATCGGGCGGGATCGCCGGACCGGGCGGGGTGCGGTCCCAGCCGAGCCCCGCG
>DASVBJ010000380.1:0-29434 GCA_036375895.1 Actinomycetes bacterium
TCCCCGATCAGGTTCTCGCCGTCCAGCACGGCGTCGGCGCACAGCGCCATCGGCAGCAGGTACGGGTCCAGGTCGATCCGGGAGCCACCCACGTGCTTGATCTCGCCCCGCGCGCTGTAGCCCTCGCCGGTGACGGTGAACCGGTTCTGCCCGGGGATCGCCAGCTCGCGCGCGGTCATCTTGTTCAGCGTCAGGGTGCCGGTCTTGTCCGAGCAGATCGCCGACGTGGAGCCCAGCGTCTCGACCGCCGGCAGCCGCTTGACGATCGCGTTGCGCCGGGCCAGCTCACGCGTCCCCAGCGACAGCAGCGTGGTCACGACCGCCGGCAGCCCGGTCGGGATGGCCGCCACCGCCAGCGCCACCCCGGTGATGAACAGCGTGTCGAAGGACTCGCCACGCGCCAGCCCGAGCAGCACCACCAGGACCAGGGCGAGCCCGGCGATGGTCGCGATGATCTTCGACAGGCCGTCCAGCTGCTTCTGCAGCGGGGTCTTGTCGGCCTCCGTGCTCGACAGCAGGTCCGCGATGTGGCCGATCTCCGTCCGCATACCCGTCGCGGTGACGACGAACTCGCCGCGGCCCCGCGTCACCGACGTGTTCATGTAGGCCATGCAGGTCCGGTCGCCGAGCGGAACCTCGGCTCCCGCCACGGCCTCGGCGCTCTTGCCGACCGGCAGGCTCTCCCCGGTGAGCGCCGCCTCCTCGATCTCCAGCGTGGCGGCGACGCAGATCCGCCCGTCGGCCGGCACCCGGTTCCCGGCCTCGACCAGCACCACGTCACCCGGGACGACCTCCGAGGCATCCAGCTCCCTGGCCTCCCCGTCGCGGCGCACCCGGGCGACCGTCTTGAGCATCCGCGCCAGCGCCTTGACGCTCTCCTCCGCCTTCGCCTCCTGCCGCAGGCCGATCACCGCGTTGAACACGGTGAGACCGGCCAGCACCACCGAAGTGGCCGCGTCCTGAGTCACGACAAGGCTGATCACCGCGGCGCCCAGCAGCACCACCTGCATGAAGTCCCGGTACTGGCGGAGGAACGCCTGCACCGGGGACTCCTTCTTCGCTCCAGCCAGCTGGTTCGGCCCATAGGACTCCAACCGGCTGCGCGCCTCGTCAGCGGTCAGACCGCGATCGAGGTCGACTCCGAGCTCCTTCGCCACGCTCGCCACATCCGACTCGTGCCAGGCGGGCCGAGCCCCGGGAGTGGCCTGGGGCCGAGCTGTCGCGGGAGTGGTCGCGGAGTGGTGTCGTGTGCTCATGGGAGCGGCTCCTTGGCCGGCTGCGGCCCACGGGCAGCGGCGTCAGGCACCGACCGTGGCCCTGCGCTTCAAGGCCTCGAACTCCTCAGGAGTGAGCTCACCCGCATCGCGCAGCGCGACGAGCTTGGCGAGCTCGTCGGCCGTCGAGTGGCTGGTGCGGCTCTCGTAGCCCACCCCCGCGGCGCGCAGCTCCTGCTCGGTGGGCCGAGGCCGGGCGATCACATAGATCAGCAATCCGATGAACGGCACGACGACGATCAGCAGGATCCAGCCGGCCTTGGCCCAGCCGGACAGGTCGTGACGGCGGAAGACGTCCGCGAAGATCGCGATGAACATCCAGATGACCATGAACCAGAAGAAGAAGGCGAGCATCGCCCACAGCACGTCGCCGAGATCCATCTCCGACTCCTCGTCCTCCGGCCCGGGTGCCAGGCATGGCAGCTGGGCGCCGGCGCCGCGCCGGCCCCTCAACTGTCGGAGTCCGATGTCTGATCGGCCTCATCCCGCGTGGGTGAAGGCCAGCCCCGTGGCCCAGCTCATCCGGGCAGGGTGACGTCGTCCGGCGCCGCGGTCCGCGATCGTGGTAGCCATGGCGGGCGCGGTGGGTCCAGCCGAGGCGGCCGCACGCCGGGCACGGCGGCGGCTTGTGGGCGCGTCCCTGGCGCGGTTCTGCGTGGTGGTCGGGGTGGTCTCGACCCTCTACGTCACCGCCCCGCTGGAGCGCCGTGCCGACGGCGGGGTTTTCCTCCAGCTGACTCTCGCGCTGCTGATCCTGCTCGTCGTCGTCGTGTGGGAGATCCGGGAGATCATCCGTTCGCCCTACCCCGAGCTGCGCGGCATCGAGGCCGTCGCCGTCGCGCTGCCGCTCCTCCTCCTGCCCTTCGCCGCGGCGTACATCGAGACGGCGCGCGTCGACCCGGCATCCTTCTCCGAGCCCCTCAGCAGGCTCGACGCGCTCTACTTCACGATCACGGTGTTCGCAACGGTCGGTTTCGGCGACATCGTGGCGCAGACCCAGCCCGCCCGGGCCATGGTCACGGCGCAGATGGTCGCCGACCTGGTCCTGATCGGCTTCATCGCAAAGGTTCTGTTCGGGGCGGTGCAACGACGGCGGGCGGCCCTCGGGGGCGGCGGGGTGGCGGAAGGTCCCGTCCAGCGCACAGGCGAAGGGCTAGTCCCGGTCGGGGACGACGACCGACAGGGCGGCAGTGAAGATCGCGATCAGGATGGCGGCGAACAGCGCGGGGAAGAAGCCGTCGACGCTCAGGTCACTGCTGATCCAGGCGGTGATGCCCACGAGGGCGGCGTTCACGACCAACGCGAACAGGCCGAGCGTCAGGATCGTTAGCGGCAGCGAGAGCAGGTGCAGCAGCGG
Source organism: Actinomycetes bacterium (assembly GCA_036375895.1). Taxonomy (GTDB): domain Bacteria; phylum Actinomycetota; class Actinomycetes; order JACCUZ01; family JACCUZ01; genus DASVBJ01. The sequence goes on from DASVBJ010000380.1 coordinate 2,632, forward strand.
CCCCAGGATCACGTTGACCAGGCTGAACAGGAAGGCCAGCCAGAGATAGGTCCCCCAACCTCCCTCGACGTTGAAGCCGGGCAGCAGCCAGGCGGTCAGGGCGATCGCAGCCGCCAGCACCAGCCACCGGAGCAACAGTCGTATGAGCACGGCGCCCCTCCCCGACGTGCCGCACGCTAGCCCGATCCCCGCCCCGCCCCCTCACCCTGCGCGGATGATGACCGACCCGTCCGGGTCGCCGCAGGGTCATGGGGCCGTCCGGTCGGACGACGCGCGTCGACCGTAGGAGGGGCCGAGGTCTGGCGATGCTGCTCGCGCTTGTGGTGCTGCTGGTTGCGATGAACGTCTGGGTGCATGTGGGCCCGGCGCGCGCGCACCTCGTCACCGGCCCGGTGGCAGCCCTGGGCCTGCTGCTGCTCGCTCGTGCCCACGGCCTGACGTGGGCACAGCTCGGGCTGGCCAGGCAGGACTTCTTGCGGGGAGCACTGTACGGCGCGGTCGCTGCCGCCGTGGTCGCCGTCGTCTACGCGGCTGCGGTGGCGATCCCGTCGACCCGAGGCGCGTTCCGCGACAGCCGGTACCAGGTCGGCCCGGGCGCAGCCGTCTTTCTCTCGTTGGTGACGATCCCGCTGGCGACCGTCGTCTTCGAGGAGGTCGCTTTCCGCGGCGTCCTCTGGGCCGAGCTGGCGTCGGAGCTTGATGCGTATCGGGCCACGGCCGTGTCGGCCCTGCTCTTCGGGCTCTGGCACGTGCTGCCGGCCCTGGACCTGACGAGGACGAGGTCCGCGATCGGGGCTGGCGGGCGTGCCCGGCAACGCACGCGCGTGCTGCTCACCGTGCTGGGCACGGTCGCCTTCACCATGGTTGCGGGTGTGGTGCTCGCCGAGCTGCGCAGGCGCAGCGGAAGCCTGATCGCGCCGGCAGTCCTTCACTGGGCCACCAACGGGCTCGGAGTGCTGGCTGCCGCGCGGGTGTGGGCCCTGACGCCGCGGCCGCAGGGTCAGCCGCCTCCCACGGAAGCGGCCGGCGGAACCGGTGCGAACAGCTGCTCGCGGTAGGTCTCGCGTGCGGCGAGGGCCGCCTCGACCTTGCGCACCTGGTCGGCTGTGTTGCCCAGGTCGAAGACCTCGTTGACGAAGCTGGCGAGGTCGGGCCGGTAGTCATGTGCCCAGGCCCGGTATGCGCCGGGTATCTGCGCGTTCTTCATGTCGACGAGGCTCTGGAAGAACGTCGTGATGGGCCGCCACCGCATCCCCGGCGGGATGCCGCGCGGGCTGGCTCCCGGCACAGCCTCGGGTCGTGGCCGCTCCGGGCCCAGCCAGTGCGGGGGCCGGGTCAACAGGTCGGTGCCGAACTTCGTCACTCCGTCGTTGTCGTGACTGACGAGGACGTAGCGAAGTCGGCTGCGGCGCTCCTCTCCGAGCTCCTCGAGCTGAGCGAAGTCGTTGACCACCGCGACGGTGTCGTGGTCTACGTCGAGCCGGTCCGGGCCGGTCACCTGGCGCATCCACGTGCTGCCGCCCGGCGTGCCTATCCACAGGGCGCGGTCGATCCCGAGTGCCTGCGGCCCGAGCGTGCCCCAGTGCAGGAAGACGTCCTGGCTGGTGTGGGCCCCGAGACTTTCGCCGAAGACGACGACGCGCGGCCAGGGTCGTGGCTGCCGGTGGATCCGCTCGACGACCCGAAGCCAGAGCAGCCGGTTCTGCTCACGAGCATCTTTCACCTTGCCGAGCGACAGCGGCGAGGGTCGCTTGGAGTACTGCATCGTCACGGTGGCGACATCGCCTCGGGTGAGGTACTGGGCGGCAGCCACGGCAACGTAGTTGACGTAGCCGGTGCCCGTGGGAGAGACCAGCATGATCAGCGACCGGTCGAACGCGCCGGTGCGCTCCATCTCCTGCAGGGCGAGGTCCACGCGATCGCGGGCGGTGGGGGCGCTGTCGAGGCTTACATAGATCTGCACCGGCGTCGCCCTCGCCGGCTCGCCCATGACTGTCTCGATGGACAGGTCAGGAATGCCGGGAGGGCGGTCCGCTATCGGCTGAGGACGGACGAACGTGAGGGCGTGCCGCCGGCCCTCCCGACCAAGGGACTCCCAGGGCACGAGGCTTCCCGGGCCACCGGAGACGGTCGGGGCGGTCCAGCGAGTGGCCTCGTCCGACTGGAACACAGGCTCAGCAGCGGACGTGCCCGCCTCGATCTTGCGCATAGCGCGTCCCCACACACGCACGCAGGCACCGCCGAGCAGTCCGAGCGCGGCAGTGTGACCGGCGAGCCTCCACGCCCGGGCACTGCCCGGCAGCACGGCCGCGAGCCGCCGTCCGGCGAGCGAGGCCAGCGCCTGCTCGCCGTACGCCGAGAGAGCCAGCCCGCTGACCATGGCTCCGGCCACCGCCAGGGACCGCACCGTCGACGGCTTGCCCTCTGCGGCGTAGTCCGCGGTCTCCTCTGGCTCGCGGAGGCGACGTCGTTCGAGTACGGCGGCGACACCCAGGCCCACCGGGACCGCGACGGGAAACGACGCGATCCTGCCGCCGGCATCCAGCTTCCGGTCCGCGGCGCGCAGCGCGGCCTGGCTGCCGATCAGGAGGGAGCCGCCCAGGCCGGTGGCGGCGAAGCGCCACCCGGCTTGGCGCAGCACGCCGCGGCCGATCGGCTCGCCGGGCAACGGGCGCACGGCCCTTCGCAGTGCCATCCCCAGCGGGATCGCGGCCAGGTCGGCGGCCAGGAGCACCGTCTGCTGCCGCGTCCAACGTTGGCGGTCGCGTCGGGCGGGACGACCGTCGGCCAGTGCGACCGCCGCGGCCTGGAGGATGTCCTGCGTGCCCACCGTGAGCAGGTAGTGCAGACCCGCTGACAGACCCGTGACCAGTCCCTGGTCGACGGCGGTCCGCCGCGACAGCGACCGCGAGAAGGTGCCGGGCACCATGGCGGAGGCGACGAGCAGGGCGACGTCCGCACCAGTGTCGGGGCCGGTTGACGTGGTCACGAGCCGAGGATCTTGCTCTTCTGCAGCTCGAACTCCTCCTCGCTCAGCACACCCTGCTCCTTCAGCGTCGCGAGGTCTTTCAGCTGGGCCAGCTTGGCGTCCATGTCCGGAGCAGGGGGAGCGGGGGGAGCGGCCTGGGCCGGCACGTAGGCCTGCTGCTGCTCGTACTGCTGCTGCTCGTACTGCTGCTGCTCCTGCTCCGCCCACCGGCCGGCCTGGCGCCGTGAGACCCGGTTGGAGACGGCAGTCGCGGTGCCGGCCACCACCGCGGTGCGGGCTACGCCTCGGATGAGACCAGGCATGGTGTCGTCCTTCCCTAGAGGTCGTGAGTTGGTCAGCTGACCGGCTCGGTGGCGTCGAGCGCGGCAAGGATGGCCTGGACGGGAATGCGGCCGCCGGCCACCAGCTGTGCGCCCCCACGTCGCAGCGCCGAGGCGAACGGCGCGGCCCAGACGTTCTCGTACACGAGGACGCCGGCCGAGCTGTTCGGCTCGAGCGCCTTCGCGGCCTCCTCGAGGTCGTCCGAGCCGAGCAGGCCGGACGTCGCCCCCTGGAACACGGCGAGGTCCAGGCTGCCGTCGCGGTCGATGTCGGAGATGTCCAGGGCCGTGACCGACCCGTCCGCATCCTTGCGGATGAAGACCAGGTCGATGATCCGGATCAGCCCCCGGTCGACCAGGTCGACGAGCAGAGGAAAGGCCTCGCCGGTCATCCGGTTGCCGGGGAACTCCACCACGATGTAGTCGATGGGCCCCATCGTCTCGAGCTCGTCGGTCATGGTCGAACCCCTTCCACGATGTGTTGCCACCTGTCAGCCATGGCGCGCAGCCGTGAGACCGTGCCGACAGGTGTCACGATGCGCTTCACGCTTGCCAGCCCGCCTCATCCGGCGAGGACGAGACGTCCGGGCGGTCACTTGGCCTCGCTGGTCGGCGACTCGGGCGCGGCAGGAACCCGGCGCACTTCTGTGACGAGCAAGCCATGCGCGCGCAAGCGGTCGAGCAGGCCGATCAACGCCGCCTGGTCCGCCAGTTCCCCGGTGATGACCGTGCTCGCCGTGGTTGTGGTCACGCTCACGTCGCCCAGGTCCTCCAGGGCGTCCTCCGGCACCAGGCCTGAGATGCGCACCTCGAATTTGATGTCCGACATGGCGGCTGGCCTTCCTCCTCGGCTCGCGACTCGCGGCTCACCGGCCGCGCCGTTCGGTTACCCCCGGAGGTTGCCCGTGTGCGGCGGTGGCCAGGAACGGTCCGGCCAGCAGCTCGTAGGCCCACGCGGGAGCCGCGATCGCGACGACTGCGTCGTCGTCGAGGCGCAGCCGGAGCTGTACGGCGCCCGCGCCGAGGCGTGACCCCGCAGCGGCCCCCGCCGCCTCGATCACGTGCTCCGCGGTCCGCACGGGGAGCGGCTGCACCCTGGGGAGGAGGAAGCCGCGGTGCAGGACGATCACGTCGTGGGCCCATCGGGCACGGAAGGAGCGTCCTGGCGGTGTTGTCGGGAGTCGAGGCACGGCGCCGTGCAGGACGCGCACCGTGCATGGAAACACTGCGGGACTGCGCACGAGACGTCTGCGCATGGCTAGGGCCAGCGCGAACAGCACGGCGAGCGAGGTCACGCACACGACGACCAGGCAGAGGAGCAACACGGTCATGGAGACGACCTCCTGCGCTCGTGGTGCACGGGCAGGGTCGATCGTCGCTCCGAGATCCGGAGGCGCGCGTCACCCTGCGGGGATGAAGGCTCGAATCGAGCGTTCATCCCACGCGGAGGATCCGAAGGCGGCAGGCGTCGCAGCACGGTGGACGAATGACGCGATCAATTGCCTTGCCCGTCGTGGCTCTGATGATCGCAACCGGCTTGGTCGGCTGCGGCAGCGACAAGCCTCCGATCTGCTCCTCGATGGACGACCTCAAGACGTCGGTCGAGCACCTCAAGGACCTCAACGTCAGTGAAAACGGCATCGCCGAGATCGAGAGCCAGGTCTCGACGATCAAGGACGACCTGGGGCAGGTGAAGGACGATGCCACGGCGCAGTACTCCGCCCAGGTGGACACGGTCGAAGCTGACTTCTCGGCGCTGACCTCCAGCGTGACAGCGGCCAAGAACAACGTGGACACCGCGACGCTCGGCGCGGTTGCCAGCGGCGTCGCCACACTGGTCTCCGGCGTCCAGAGCCTGGCAGAGGACGTCGCGACCACGTGCTAGCGGCGACTATGCGTGCCGCTTGTCGGGCAGCAGGGCCCCGATCAGCCACAGCGGCGGGAAGACGACGCCCAGGATCGCCAGCAGCAGGTAGCCGTGCTGCACGGTGCGCACGCCCACGAAGAAGAGCAGCGCCAGGTAGCCGATCACGAGCACAGCGGTGAGCAACCACTCTCCGAATGACATCGACGGTCGCCTCCGTTCGGGCCGGGCACGATCGCCTCGTGCGGTGCAATGACACCGGCCCGACCCGCCCGCGGGATCGTCCGCGCGTGATGAGAGCCGACGGATCGCCCGATGCCGACGCCCGACCTGGGTGGCTCGTCCGAAACATCCCCGGCACATCACTCATTTGGGGGTCCTTGGTCCCTACATCCGGGCTGGCGCCCTTGTGAGGCTGGGCTGAGTCCAGGCGGGGGGCCACGGTCTGGGCCTAGAGTCGATGCGCGAGGGGTGGTGACTCGGGATGACTCCAGTGGCCGACCGGGCACCGCACGTGCCGAAGCCTGTGCTGTCCCCGCCTGAGCCGCTGCTGGCGTCGCGCTTCGTCGTTCCGGCGCGCCCCGACGGGTTGGTGCCGAGGGCGAGGATCGTCGAGACCCTTCAACGCGGCGTCGGAGGACCGGTGACCCTGGTGAGCGCACCGGCGGGCACCGGCAAGACCGTGGCGGTCGCGTCGTGGGTGGCCGGCGGGCGCGCGCCAGGGCCGGTCGCGTGGATCTCCTTGGACGACGTCAGGCTGACCGGACCGACGTTGTGGTCGCTGGTGGTCGAGGGCCTACGCCGCAGCGAGGTCGACGTCTCCGGCAAGGTCCCGGCGGCCAGCGTGACCACCCGTGAACCGACGTTCCTGTCGTGGCTCGTGACGCGGATCGTCGCCCACCCTCGCCCGGTCGTCCTGGTCCTCGACGAGGCCGACGACATGTCGAGGGACAACGCGCTGGGTCTGGACTACCTCGTACGGCGATCCGCCGGACACCTGCGGCTCGTGGTCGTCACCAGGTCCGACCCGTTGCTGTCTCTGCACCGTTACCGGCTGGAGAACGCCATGGTCGAGGTGCGCATGTCCGACCTGGCCTTCACCGCAGCCGAGGGGCGGGCCCTTCTCGCGGCGCGGGGCGTCGAGCTCTCCCCGGCCGAGGCGGACGCCGTCGTGCGGCGCACCGAGGGGTGGGCGGCGGGTCTGGTGCTGACCGCGATGTCGCTCGGCCACCGGGCGGACCGCGACAGCGCGGCCGCTGAGATCACAGGCGACAGCGGAACGGTCTCGGAGTACCTGCTCTCCGAGGTGCTGAACGCCCACTCCGCTGCCGCGCGTGAGTTGCTCCTGCGCACGAGTGTCGTCGACGTCCTGCGCCCAGGGCTCGTGGAGGCGCTCGCCGGCCCGCAGGCCCTCCGGGCGCTCACCTTCCTCGAGCGCGGCAACGCCTTCCTCGAGCCGGTCCCCGGGACACGCGGCTGGTTCCGCTATCACGCGTTGTTCCGCGAGCTGCTGCGGGCACAGCTGGCCTACGAGGCGCCCGCGACGGCGGTCGAGCTGCACCGTGCGGCGGCGAAGTGGTTCGCAGGAGAGGGCCAGCTCGAGGAAGCCGTGCAGCATGCCGCTGCAGCGGAGGACTGGGAGGATGCCGCCGGGTACGTCATCGATGGCCTTGCGATCGGCCGGTTGCTTGCCACGCCGGGAGCAGGCGTCCTGTCCGAGGTCTTCAGCAGGCTGCCGCGGGGACAGACCGGTGCCGCCGTCTCGCTGGTCCGTGCTGCCGAGGCGATGTCCCGTGGCGATGTCGCGACCTGCGCTGGCCACCTCGACTCTGCCCGTGAGCAGATCACCGACGCAGGGGCCTGGGTCGCCGCGGACCTGTCGTCGCAGGTGCTGAGCATGGTGCTCGCGATGGCGCTCGGGGACTTCGAGAAGGCTCTCGAGGCAGCCGCCCGGGCTGAGCAGATGCTCGACCCGGCGTCGCGTGGCCTTCCGGGCCGGCAAGAGCTGGTCGCGCTCGTGGAGTTCGCGAAGGCCCTGGCCCTGCAGCAGGCCGGTCGCCTGGACGCGGCCTTGGAGGCGTTTGCGGCAGCGGCGTCGGCGGCCTCGCAGGGCACCTCCTACTGCGAGGCGATCCTGGCCGGCAGCCTGGCTCGGCTCGCCCTCGTTGCGGCGTGGCGCGGTCAGCTGCGCAAGGCGCAGCGGCTTGGGGAGGAGGCGCTCGCAGCGCGACCGGCATCGGATCTGCCCGTCGGGTCCAGCCTTGGCGCGGCGGAGGTCGCGCTCGCCTGGGTCACCACCCAGACGTACGACCTCGCGGCGGCCCGCCACCACGCGCAGCGAGCAGCAGAGGCGCACATCGCAGTCGGCGACGCGATGCCGCGGGTCATGCTCGCCGTGGTCGAGGCGCGCACCTGTCGGGGGCGGGGCGACCTGGCGGCCGCGCGAGCGGCGTTGGCGGAGGCCCGCGGGCACCGGCCACCAGCCCCGGCGTGGCTCACCGACGAGCTCCGCGTCGAGGAGGCCGCGCTCGACGTCGTCTCGGGCGAGCCGGCCCGCGCGGTCGCAGCGACCGAGATCCTCGCGGCGGCGCGGTCGGAGCCGGCGAGCGCCGGCGCGACGCTCGTGCTCGCGCACGCGCGACTAGTCAGCGGCGACCCGGTCGACGACCCGATCCAGGCCGGCCCCGTCGGCGTGACTCTGACCACGCGTGTGGACGGGTGGCTGCTGGAGGCGTACCGGCAGCTGCAGCACGGCCACGAGGTCCGAGCCGCGCGGGCGCTGGAGCACTCCCTGCGACTCGCGGCCCCCGAACAGCTCCGTCGCCCGTTCCGCGAGGCACCGGCCGACGTGCGGCGATTGATGCGGTTGCAGAACGACCTCACCGACAGGCATCCCTGGCTGGACGGGAGCCGGCAGCCCGCAGTACCACACCAGCGGCAGAGGCGGGCGGTCCCGGAGCCGAACCCTGCGATCGTCGAGCCGCTGACGGAGAAGGAGCTCGAGGTGCTGGGCCACCTGGGCGAGCTGCTGACGACCGAGGAGATCGCGGCCGTCATGTTCATCTCGGTGAACACTGTCCGCACCCACGTGCGCAACATCCTGCGCAAGATGTCCGCATCCAGGCGAAACGAGGCCGTTCGCCGTGCCCGGGAGCTCCACATCCTCGCCAGCTGAGGCGGAGTCACCCCGTGCGGATGAGGCGGGCTTCGCCGTACCGGCCCACTCTGGGAGCGTCACTCACGTCGTGAAGGAGTCATCATGGCTGACACAAGGCCGTCCTCGACAGGTGTCGGCGCGAGCATGCCCAGACAGGCTTCGCGTACGGCGCCGCAGCCGACCGGCTGGGTCGGTTGGATCGTCTTCGCCGCCACGATGATGGCGGTGATCGGCGGCTTCCAGATGATCCAGGGGTTCGTCGCGCTCTTCAAGGACTCGTACTTCATCGTTCCCAAGAGCGGGCTGGCAGTGGAGATCAACTACACCGCCTGGGGATGGACCCACCTCGCCCTTGGCGCGATCCTCCTTGCCACCGGCATCGCCCTCTTCTCCGGACGGATGTGGGCGAGGGTGATCGGCGTCATCGTCGCGGGGCTCAGCGCCCTCGTGAACTTCGTCTTCATCGCGTCCTATCCCTGGTGGTCCGCCATTGTCATCGCCGTTGATGTCTTCGTCATCTGGGCGCTGACCGTGCACGGCCAGGAGATGAAGTCGGTCTAGCCGGCACCGAGCAACTCCCGGTACGCGCACCCGCCGACCACGTGAACGTGGTCGGCGGGTGCTGTGCGGTCTCGGGCAGTTCCGGCGTCTCACCAGGGGTCTCAGGCGGGAGAGTTATCCGTCGAGCCCTCCTCCTCCGGGGGCGAGCCCTGCTCCGGGACAGTGCCGCGAGCGACGTGCCGGACGCTCTCGACCTCGAGGCCCGACCCGACGATCCGGGCCAGCACGTCCACGAGATCGTGGTTGTCGGCCTCCGTGATCAGCACGGTCTGGCCCTCGACGCGGGCTGCAGCGGTGTGCGGCAACGAGGCCAGCAGCAGCGGCCCCAGGGGGCCGCTCACCCGCACCTCGTACGTCCCGAGCTCCTCGGCAGGCTGCTCGGGCGGGCGCTCAGCAGGCTGCTCGGGCGGGCGCGCGGGTTCCGTCCCCAGCGCGTTCCGCCTGCCGGCAGCTCGCCGCCGGGGCTTTCTCGCTGCCATCGTGTCAGGCCTTCGTGCGTGGCCGACCGGCTGCGCGGCGCAGCCCACGCAGCTCGAGGCCGAGGTCCCTGATGCGGGTGATGAGCTCGTGCAGCCCCTTCTGGTCGATCGCCGTAGTGAGGAGCACGGTCTCCGTCAGGGTCTCTACCTGGGCCATGTCGTCGAAGTCGTCGGCGAGGTCCGCGGGCAGGGGCCCTTTCAGGTGGATCTCATAAGTCGTGCGGCTCATGACTCACTCCACGACGAGTCGAGGCCGGGCCGCCCGTGTTCCCGCGAGTCCGGCTGCTCGACCCGTCTCGTAGGTTCGTCAGTCGGAGAAGACCTCGCGCAGCTTCTCCTCCTCTTCCTTGCTGAGGTTGGTCTGGACGAGCTGTGCGGACTGGCCCGCAAAGGCCTCCTGCACCCTGTCCAGCACGGCATCGGAGGTCATGACGAACAGCGCCGACGTTCCGGGCGTGATCTCGGCGCGCATCTTCGCGATGAAGTCGTCGTTGATGCCCACGTCGGTCAGGGACCCGGCCAGCGCTCCCATTCCCGCCCCGATGGCCATCCCCAGGAGTGGGACGAAGAAGATCAGCCCGAAGAGCATGCCCCAGAAAGCCCCACCCAAGGAGCCCGCCCAGGTCGTGCTCGCGAGCTGACGCGTCTTCGGCTTCTTGGCTCCCTCGGGGTACGACACGATCGCGGCGTCATGGACCTTGATGAGCTCCTGCTTGGCCAGGCTTTCCAGGGTGTGCTGCGCCTCTTCGGCGCCGAACGGTGTCTGGAACTTCCAGACGGACAAGGTGGCCATGCTTCCTCCCGCTGACTGACGTCGCGCCCGAAGGGGCTCGTGGCTTCGACGCTATGCGGCCCCCACGCGGCCTCGCCTCGTCCGCCAGGGAGGAGACTGGCCCGGACGGAGCCTCGAGGACGAGTCGCGCCTACCTGCCCGACGGGGTGACGGGCTCCGGCACCACGAGCGGGCTCCGTTGCGGAGGGAGCATCACGGGGGCCGCGCCGGCGCCGCGGCGTCCCCGGTCGAGCTGGGCGTCAAGTGTCATCCCGGCATCGATGAGCGCGAGGTGGGTGAACGCCTGCGGGAAGTTGCCGATCTGCTCTCCCGTCGGTGCGATCTCCTCCGCGTAGAGGCCGAGCCGGTTCGCATAGGTGAGCATCTTCTCGAAGATGAGCCGGGCATCGTCCAGCCGGCCGGCGCGGGCCAGCGCATCGACGTACATGAAGCTGCACAGCGAGAACGTGCCTTCCGAGCCCCGCAGCCCGTCCGGCGAGGCGCTCGGGTCGTAGCGGTAGACCAGGCTGTCGGACACCAGCTCCGTGTCCATCGCCCGCAACGTCGACAGCCACATCGGGTCCTGGGGCGCCACGAAGCCGACCGCGGACATCCGCAGCAGCGACGCGTCCAGCACCGGCTCGCCGTACTGCTGCACGAACGCCTGGCGGCGCGGGTCCCAGCCCTTCTCCGTGATCTGGCGGTAGATCGCGTCCCGCTGCGCATTCCAGCGGGCGAGGTCCGCGGGGCGCCCGTGCGCGGTTGCGAGGCGGATGCCGCGGTCGAAGGCGACCCAGCTCATCAGCCGGCCGTAGGTGAAGTCCTTGCGTCCGCCGCGGGTCTCCCAGATCCCCTCTTCGGGGGTGTCCCAGTGCTCCACGAGCCAGTCCAGGATGTCGCAGATGGAGCCCCACCCGGCGTGCCCCGGCAGCATCCCGTGCTGGTCCAGGAAGTAGATGCTGTCGAGCGCCTCCCCGTAGATGTCCAGCTGCAGCTGGCCGGCTGCGCCGTTTCCGATCCGGACCGGATAGGAGCCGCGATAGCCCTCCCAGTGGTCGAGGACCTCCTCGGTGAGGTCCGACGACCCGTCAATGCGGTACATGATGTCGAGCGGTCCACTCTTGCGACCTGCGCGCTCCTCCAGGCGTCCGCGCAGCCACTGCCCGAAGCCGGCAGCCTCCTCGACGAACCCCATGCGCAGCAACGAGTAGACCGAGAACGACGCGTCCCGCACCCACGTGTAGCGGTAGTCCCAGTTGCGCTCGCCACCGATCTGCTCCGGCAGCCCGGCGGTGGGTGCGGCCACGAGGCCGCCGGTGGGGGCGTACGTCATCAGCTTCAGCGTGATGGCGGAGCGCACGATCTCCTCACGCCAGCGACCGGTGTACGTCGACTGCCCCACCCAGTCACGCCAGAAGCGTGCGGTGTCGTCGAACAGCTGCTGGACCTCGGCCGGGTCCACGCGCTGCGGCGGCCCCTCGGCATCCGTCTCCAGCACGAATCCACGGACCTGGCCGGCCCGCATCGTCCCCCGCAGGCTGACGTCCCCCTGCTCGCTGGTCTGACGCTGTGCGAGCCGCTCGTCGGTGGCCTCGCGTACGACGCTCAGCGTGAGGGTGGTGCCGCCCGCGTCGAAGACCGCCCCGTTCTCGGTCACGTGCAGCTGGTGCGCCCGCCGCCCGTAGTCGAAGCGCGGCGCGATCTCGATGTCGAAGGTCATCGAACCGCGGACGCACCGGACCATCCGCACGAATCGGTGCCGGGCAGTCTGCTGGGCGCCGGCGATCGGCATGAAGTCCATGAGCTCCCCGACGCCCGCCTCGGTCAGGAACCGCGTGATCAGGATTGCGGTCTCCGGGAAGTAGAGCTGCCGAGTCTCGAACGCGCCGTCGGCCGGGCGGGTCCGCAGAAAGCCGCCGCGTCGGCTGTCCAGCAGCGCCCCGAACATGCTCGGCGAGTCGAAGCGGGGCGCGCAGAACCAGTCGACCGTGCCGTCGCCGGCGACGAGGGCCGCCGTCTGCAGGTCACCGATCAGGCCGTGGTCCGCGATCAGCGGGTAGTCGTCCATGTCAGTCCTCCTCGTAACGGCGTCGAGCAGTGCCCCGGCAGGCCCGCCGACGTACACCGTCGTCCCGCCGCCCTGCGTAGTCGTCGTCCGGCGTGGATGAGCCCATGGCGGCGGTCGCGTCTCCCCCCGGTGGGATGACGCGCCCCTGGGGCGGGCTGGTCATGATCGGCTCGCAGGTGCCGATCGTCGGTGCTGGAGATGCAGGCCATGACTGACCCTGAGCCCACCTCTGGTCACGGGCCCGCTCGCGGTGACGCGGACCGCAGGGGCGCCGGTGTGCCGCAGATCCTGGAGGCGGAGAAGTCGTCGCCCCTGCAGCGGCTGGTGAGGATCATCCTCACGCTGCTGCTGGTCTACCTCATCTTCGGCGTCCTGATCCCAAGCTTCGCCTCGTACGAGGAGGTGTGGGACGCCCTCACCTCGTTGACGCCGAGGGCCGTGCTGGTCCTGGCTCTCCTGACGGTCGGCGTCGAGTCCTGCAAGGCAGGGTCGTACGCGCTGCTGATTGCCGGCCTGGGCTTCTGGCGGGCCTTCCTCGCCCAGGAGTCGGCGGCCGTCGTCTCGAACACCGTGCCCGGACCGTCAGGAACCGCGGCGCGCTACCTGACCTATCGGAAGTACGGGATCAGCTCCGAGGACTTCGGCACGTCGTACGTCGTGAACAGTGCCGTCAGCAACGCCGTCCCGCTGGTCATGCCGTGCTTCGGGCTGGCGCTGCTGTCCCTGCAGCGTGACATTCCCGGTCGGGTGCTGACCCTGGCGCTGATCGGTCTCGCTGTCTCGGTTGTCGCGTTCGTCCTGGCCGTGGTGATCGTCCGCAGCGAGCGCAACGCGTACCGCCTCGGTGAGTGGTTCGGTCGGCTCCTCAACTGGGCGCGGGGCCTGGTCCGCAGGCCGCCCGCGGAGGAGGTCGGCCAGGCGGTCGTCCAGTTCCGCTTCGAGGTGGTCGACACCGTCCGCTCACGCTGGGCGTCGCTCACCACGGTCGTCGTGCTCCGGGAGGTGCTGACCTACCTCGTGCTGCTGGTCTCCCTGCGGGCGCTCGGAGCCGGCCGCGTGGAGCTGAGCGCCATCGAGGTGTTCGCCGTCTACACGGTCGTACGGCTGGCCACTCTGATCGAGATCACGCCGGGGAACGTCGGCATCACCGAGGCCCTCTACATCAGCGCGTTGACCTGGGCCTCGGAGGGCCGCTCCGAGGACATCATCGTCGCCGGCGTCTTCGTCTTCCGGATGTTCACCTACCTCGGCCCGATCCTGCTCGGCGGCATCTGCAGCGTCGTGCTCTCGCGGATGTTCCGGCGCGGCACGGCTGTCGTCGCGGCTGGCGAGACGGCCGATCGAGGAGGCTGAACCGAGCCGCGCCTGATCCTGCTCCTCCACCTCCGCCTGGTCGGCGAACTGCTCGAGCCGGACCATGAAAGGCAACAGCGCCAGCAGGACCGGCGGGAGAAGCAGGACGAGAGCGATCCAGAGCATCGTCCCCTCCTCACGCCTGCCCGGCCCGGCACGCCGGTCATCTTCTTCATCCCGCGCTGCTCGGGGTCCGCGCATCACCCCTACCGGGCGAGACGACGGCGTGTCCGCGGCGCCGCAGGCTCACGGCGGCCGGCTGCTCACCCCTCGGGGGTGACGCGCATCGCCTCCTGGCCCGGGAGGGTGGGCAGGTGCGGCGAGCCCGCGCGGGGCGCGGCCCGACCGAGGAGGGCGAAATGACCGAATCCACCAGGCCCGAGTCGCCGACTCCCGCCGGCCAGAGCGGTGTGCCCGAGCAAAGGGAGACGGGGCCGGCCGCCGCCGATGTCGAGGAGCTGCAGCGCCAGCGAGCAGAGGAGGATGAGCTGCGCCGCCTGCGCGTGGAGGCGGAGGAGCTGCGGGCACGACTCGCGGATCGCGAGCGCAGGCGGCACCGGAGGATGGTCGCGCGCCGGGTGGTCGCGGCTGTGCTCGTGGTGGTGGCCGCGTTCGGCACCGCGGCGTCGGTCGTCGGCATCTGGGCGGCGCGCACCACGTTGAACACCGACCGCTGGGTCGCGACGGTGCGGCCGCTGCCGGCCGACCCGCAGGTCGCCGAGGCCATGTCCATCTACCTCACCGACGAGGTGTTCCGGGTGCTCGACGTGCGGCAGCGCGTGGCCGAGGCGCTTCCTCCCAAGGCAGCCTTCGTCGCCGGGCCGGTCACGAACGGGGTGCGCGACTACATCCAGGGCACGGTCGAAGACGTCCTGCAGACCGAGCAGTTCCAGCAGCTGTGGGTGAACCTCAACCGGAGGGCTCACGAGCGGATCTTGGCGGTCATCGAGGGGGAGAGCGGCACGGTCCAGGTGCAGGGCGACCGGGTCACGCTGAACCTGCTGCCCGTGTTCAACAACGTCCTGGCCCTCCTGGAGGACCGGGCCCCGACACTGTTCGGGAAGCCCCTCAACCTGCCCGAGATCACCAACGGCCAGATCCCGCCCGGGTTGGAGACACGCATCGAGACCGCCCTGGGCGTCGACCTGCCGTCCAACTTCTCCCGCTTCACGATCTACCGAGGGCAAGAGCTCAATGCGCTTCAGGACGCCGTGGCGGCGTTCAAGAAGTACCTGGTGCTTCTCGTCCTGGGCACGCTGGTGGCGCTGGGCCTTGCGCTCTGGGCTTCGCCGTGGCGGCGCCGGACCGTCCTGCAGTACGGCGTGTGGCTGTCCGTCGCCGTCCTCACGGTCGCAACGGTCCTGCGAGCCGTGCGCAACCAGATCCTCTCGGACGTGCCGGCCGGGGCCTTCCAGGATGGCGCCGCGGCGGCCTCGCGCATCATCTTCAGCACGTTGCGCGAACGGGCCAACCAGCTGGTGTGGCTGGGCGTCGTGATCGCTCTCGTCGCGTACCTCGTCGGTCCCGGCAGAGGCGCGGTGTGGCTGCGCCGGTCGGTGGCGCGCGGCTCGCGTGCAAGCTGGGCCTGGGTGCAGGGTCTGGCCACCGGACGCGAGAGCTCCGCCTGGGTCCGCGAGCGGCTCGACGCGCTGCGGATCGGCGGCGTCGTCGTTGCCGGTGTCCTCGCGCTGCTGCTCTCGTCGTGGACGTCGTTGCTGGTCCTGCTCGTCCTGCTCGGCGCCTACGAGCTCGCGGTCACACTGGTCGCCCGGCCCCAGGCCGCCATGGTGGAGCAACCCCCCGCCGCCACGAGCGGCGGCGCGCGCCCGGGCTGAGACGGTGCCGAGCGCCGAACGGGCCCGCGAGTGGGCGCTGCGGCCGTGGCTGTTCGCGCACGTGCTGCGCGGTCACCACGCACCCAGCCGGCACCGCGACGGTCGCAGGACTGCCCGGAGCCTGTACGGCGCCATCATCGTGCTTGCCGTGCTCATCACCGCGGAGGGGCACGCGGACGGTCCGTTCGCGGCCGCCGTCGGACTTGCCGTCACGGTGGCGGTGGTGCTCGGCATGGAGACGTACGCCGATGTGATCGGCCAGGAGATCGCCCTCCACCGGCCGTTGACCCCAGCCGAACGCACCGAGGCCTTTCGTAGCCTCCTCGTCGTGACCGGTTCAGCCGAGGCGCCGCTGCTGTTCCTCGTACTCGCCGGAGTGGGGCTGATCTCGGAAGATCTCGCGTTCACGCTGGCCAAGACCGCCACGGTGGCACTGCTGTTCGCCTACGGGTTTCTCGCGCGGCGGCTGGCCGGGCGCGGAGTCCGCGAGGCAGCTCGCACCGGGCTCACGGTCGCCGGCATCGGGCTGCTGCTCGCGGTCGGCAAGGGCTACGTCCACTTCTGACGCAGGGAGACCCTAGGAAGGCACGGCCTCGGCGGCCTCCCGCCAGTCGTAGACCACGGAGGTGCGCAGCACCACGTCCTGCAACGAGCGGTTCTCCCGGCTCACAGCCACCCACAGGAGACCGACCGGGAAGAAGGCGCAGGCGACGGCGCGCACGAAGGCGCCTCCCCAGTTGAGCCGCCGACCGCGGAAGTTGACAACCCGCAGACCCATCACGTGGTCGCCGTAGGTGCGCCCGGTCGTCGCCCACGACGCGGTGAGGTAGACGGTGAGCATGCCCAGGAAGCCCGCCAGTGCGAAGACCGCCGCGAGATCCGGGAAGGAGAACGTCTGGGGCGAGAGCAGGAACTGCACCGCCACGATCCCCAGGTAGGTGCCGGTGAGCAGCACGACCACGACGACGGCGTCGATCAGGGCCGCCGCGCTGCGGCTGACGAGACCCGCCCGGCGCCCCTGGTAGGCCCGCGCTCGCGGCGGGATCGCGACCCGAGGCTCTTCCCGGGGGCTGCTCTCGGGGGCGACAGCTGGTCCGGGCTCGCCGGCTCGTGGCGGCGGCACTGGTCGTAGCGGCCGTGGTGCCGGTGCCGGCTCGTCGTGCGGCTCGATGGTGTTCACGGTGCGCCAGCACTCTCCGGTCGCTCCGGCGGGGTTCGGCGCCGTGGCAGCCAGCGGCTCACGGCACGTGCGAGCGCGTCGTCGGCATCGAGGCTCTGCATCCGCACGCCGCGCACGACCTCCGAGGCCATCGACCCGCTGGACTCCCGGATGATCCCGGGCAGGTCGATGCCCTCGACGACGTAGTCGGCCAGAGCGATGAGGTCGAGGCGTCGCACGATGGCGTCGAGGTCCAGCCGTGCTGCCACGGCGTCGATGTCCACCCTGCGCAGAATGGGCTCGACCTCGACGCGCCCCACGATGCGGTCGAGGTCGAGGCGGTCGACCACGCGTTCGAGATCAACCCGATCCACGATCCGGTCGAGGTCGACGCGCTCCACGACCTGGTCGATGTCGACGCGCTCGACGATCCGTCCCACGTCGATGTCCTCCGCGATGGCGTCGAGATCGACCCGCTCGCGGACGAGCGCCGTGAGGTCGAGCTCGTCGAGCACGGTGCGGACCACGCCAGGCCCCCATGCGCGCAGCGCGCGGTCGATCACGGCGGTCACCGTCCTCCGGGCGCGGGCGGCTTCGCCTGCGAGCGGCTTGAGGAGGAGGCCGGCGACGTTCAACTAGCCCTCGGCTCCGGCTCGACGGCCAGCACGTGGAAGCCCCACGCCGGCAGGTCGACGTAGAGCCCTGGCGCGACCAGCTCGTCCCCGTCACGGTCGAAGGTGTCGTCTGCCACCAGGTCGTGCAGCCTCCAGTACCTGCCGCGCAGCGGTGCCCACGGCATCGGCACGCGGCCCTGTGCGGGGTGGCCGGAGAGGTTCACGACCACCACGTGGTGCGGCACGCCCTCGTGCCAGGCCCACGCGACGAGGCCGCCGTACGACGGGTTGTCCGGCCACCCACCGCATTCGAGCAGCGACCAGTCGCCATCGCGCAGCCCGGCGCCGCCGACGGCCGAGAGCAGTCGCTGGTGGAACTCGAGCAGCTCATGGTCGACGTCCTCGACCGGACGACGTCCGAGGAAGACCGGGAGATGCACCCTTCGTCCGGTGAGCTCCCCGTCGTGCCAGAGAGTGGCGCCCGGCAGGGTGGCGACGACGACCGCTGCTGCCCGGTCCTTGCCGGGAGGGAACACCGACGCTGCACGCGGCTCGTCGTGGTTCTCGATGAACCGGACCAGGCGGCGCTGGTAGTCCAGGCCCGCGGTCAGGTGCAGCCGGACGCCATCGGCGTCACCGTCGACGAGCCGGTCGTAGAGACGCTTGTCGTAGCAGAAGTCGAAGCCCTGCTGCTGGAGAGTCCACTCCATCTCCCAGTAGGCCTCGGCGATCAGCACGAGATCGGGGTGCCGGCTGCGTACGCGACCGATCACGGCAGGCCAGAACTCCTCGGCCGGCGGTGCACCGACGTACGCGCCCCACGTCTTCCCGAACACGTCGTTCGTGAGCAGCATCGCCATGTCGCAGCGCACGCCGTCGCACTGCTCGCCGATGGCCCGGAGCACGTCGCCGGTCGCGTCCCGCATCGCCGGGCTGAACGCGTCCAGCTGCACGACGTCGGGCCACGCCGGGAAGTAGGGGTCGCGGCCGTGGGCGAGCACCCGGCCACCGACCTCGAGCCAGGAGGCCGGTGCCGCCGCCAGGTCGTCCCGGGTCCCCTGGACGAAGATCTCCGGACGCTCGGTGACGGCCGGGTTGTCGGGAGCGACGTGGTTCGGGACGTAGTCCAGCACGAGCTTGAGGCCACGACGGGCGAGCTCGGCCCGCGCGGCAGCGAGGCCACGCGGGCCACCGAGCCGTTCGTCGGCCACGTATCGCCGCACGCAGTAAGGGGAGCCGACGATGTCGCCGTCCTCGAGGTCCGGCAGCGCGGCGTGGAATGACTGCTGCAGCTCGTCGTTCGCCCGGGCGATCGCCAGGCCGGCCGGGCTGCGCTCCCAGACACCCATGAGCCACACGGCGTCGATGCCCGGAGGCACGGTGTCGTCCCACTCCTGGGCGGTGACGTCCTCCAGCGTGACCGGTGCCCCGCGCCGTTCGCTCAGCTGCTGCAGCCACGGCCAGGTGTCGATCTCGTAGACGACCGGAGCGGACGGCCAGCCGCTCATGAGCGGTGCGCCTCCGCCCGCAGACCAGCGAGACCGCCCACGCCGTGCTCGAAGAGCTCGCGGGCGGTGACGGCGGCGAAGAGGTTGGGGAACACGGCCACCAGACCGGTCCAGCCGGTCTGGTGGCTGGCGCCCAGGCCGGCGCCGTTGTCGCCGTGGAAGTACTCCGAGAACATCACCAGGTCCCGCCAGTGCTCGTCGTCGAGGAACGCGCGCTGGCCTCCGTACACCGGGCGGTGCCCCGCTCGGTCCGGGATGAAGATCCGCGTGAGCCGGGCGGAGATCTCCTGGGCCACGTCGTAGAGGGTCATCTCGACGCCCGACCCGGTCGGGCACTCGACCTTGACCTCGTCCCCGTAGAAGACGTAGAGGTTGAGAAGGGCCCGGATGATCAGGGCATTCATGGGGAACCAGATCGGGCCGCGCCAGTTCGAGTTGCCGCCGAACATCCCGGTGTCCGACTCCGCCGGAAGGTACGAGACCCCGTAGGTCTGTCCCGCGAACTCGAACCGGTAGGGGTCGCCCGCGTGGTGGCGGGACAGGGAGCGGATGCCGAAGGGGCTGAGGAACTCGTCCTCGTCCAGCATGCGCGTCAGGATCCGCCGCAGGCGGGGCTCGCCGAACAGCGCCAGCAGATGGTTGCCCCGCTCGTCACGCAACCGGCCACGTGACACCAGCGACTGGACGCTGGGGTGCCGAGTGACGAACTCCGCCGCTCCCTCGAGGATCTCCGGGAAGCGTTCGGTCAGCTCGTGGCTGAGCACCGTGGCTGCGGTGAGCGGCAGCAGGCCGACCATCGAGCGCACCTTGAGCCTGGTCGCGGTGCCGTCCGGAAGGCGGAGCAGGTCGTAGAAGAACCCGTCCTCCTCGTCCCACATGGTCGGGGTGCCGTCGCCGCTGTGGTTGACGGCGAGCGCGATCCACGCGAAGTGCTCGAAGAACGTCTGGGCCTGCTCGACGTACACCGGGTCGCGCTCGGCCAGCTCGAGGGCGATCTGGAGCATGTTCTGGCAGTAGAGCGCCATCCACGCGGTGCCGTCGGCCTGGTCGAGGTGGCCGCCGGTTGGCAGGGGTGCGCTCCGGTCGAAGACACCGATGTTGTCCAGACCGAGGAAGCCGCCCTGGAACACGTTGCGGCCATCGAGGTCCTTACGGTTCAGCCACCAGGTGAAGTTCTTCGCCAGCTTGTGGAAGGCGTTCTCCAGCCATGCCCGGTCGCCCTCACCGGTCCTCGCCTTCTCCAGCTCGTAGATCAGGTAGGTGGCCCACGCGTGCACGGGCGGGTTCACGTCGCTGAAGTTCCACTCGTAGGCGGGGATCTGCCCGTTCGGGTGCAGGTAGCGGCGGGTCAGCAGCAGGTCGAGCTGAGCCTTGGCGAAGGCGATGTCGACCATGCTGAGCGCGACGGCGTGGAAGGCCAGGTCCCAGGCCGCGAACCAGGGGTACTCCCACTTGTCCGGCATCGAGATGACGTCGCTGTCGAGCATGTGGAACCAGTCACCGTTGCGCACACCCCTGGCAGCGAGCGGGTCCAGGCCGTGCTCGGTGAGCCACCGCTCGACCTCGTACTCGTAGTACTGCTTGCTCCACAGCATTCCCGCCAGAGCCTGACGGACCACCAGGCGCTCTTCGTCGCCGAGCGCGGGGGCAGTCACCGCCTGGTAGAACTCGTCGGCCTCCGCCCGGCGCTCATCGACCAGCCGGTCGAAGCCGGCGACGTACGGGGCGGTCTGCAGGTCGAGTCGCCCCGGAACGACTGCTTGGTCGGTGAGGCGAAGACGCACCGTCGTGCTGGCTCCGGGTGCGAGAGTCAGGGCGTAGTCGGCTGCGGCCTTCGTGCCGACGCCTTGCGGGTTGACCGCCTCGAGGTCGCCATGGACCACCCGGCGATCGATCCCGTCCTTGACGTAGGGGGATGCGTTCGGTGTGCCGAAGAGGCGCTCGGTGTTGGTCTCGTTGTCGGTGAAGAGCAGCGGGACGTCGCCCTGGCAGAGCAGGTATCTGCGGCCCAGGCTCTCGTTCTCGGCCTCGATGACGGACATGGCCGGCACATCGGGGACCGGACGCAGCGAAGGTCTCGATGCCGCCGGGTCACGCGACCACGTGTTGCGGAACCACAGCGTGGGGAGCAGGTGCAGCGCGGCGGTGTCCGGTCCACGGTTGTGCACGGTGATCCTCAGGAGCACGTCCTCAGGCGAGGCCTTCGCGTACTCCACGACGACGTCGAAGTAGCGGCTCTCGTCGAAGATGCCGGTGTCGAGCAGCTCGTACTCGAACTCCCCGCGACTCCGTGAGCGGTTGGTCGCGACCAGGTCCTCATAGGGGTACTCGCCCTGTGGGTACTTGTAGAGCATCTTCATGTAGGAGTGCGTGGGCGTGCCGTCGAGGTAGAAGTAGTACTCCTTGACGTCCTCGCCGTGGTTGCCCTCGGCGTTCGTCACCCCGAACATCCGCTCCTTGAGGATCGGGTCGCGACCGTTCCAGAGCGCCAGGGCGAGGCACAGCGTCTGCTTGTCGTCGCTGAAGCCGGCGATCCCGTCCTCGCCCCACTGGTAGGCGCGCGACCGTGCCTGGTCGTGGCTGAAGTACGACCAGGCGTCGCCGTTGTCGCTGTAGTCCTCACGCACGGTGCCCCACTGGCGTTCGCTCAGGTAGGGACCCCAGCGCCGCCAGGGCACGCCCGAGGTGTCCGCCTCGGCGAGTCGTCGTTGCTCGGCACCCAGCTGCACGTCGTCAGGCATGCCGACACCGTGGCCGACGGCGCCGGGAGCGGCATCACCCCGGGAGGGTGAGGCCCGCCCCCGGGTGGCCCATGTGTCCGCATCCGGCCGCAACACCGACCCAATGACCTGGGAGTCCGGCTCCGGGCGTTCTGCGAGCCTCACACCGGAACGCCCTCCTGCCGCCGGCGGCGCCCGGTGACGGGCACGCGCTGCGCTGCTTGACTCGAGGCGTGGAGACGGCCCGGCCGTTGATCGGCAGGCAGGCGGAGCTACGGCTGCTCGACACCTGCCTCGACTCGGCCGCGGCCGGCAGCGCGTCGGTGGTCATGATCCGAGGCGAGGCCGGCATCGGCAAGAGCCGCCTGGTCGAGGCCGTGATCGACCGTGCGCGCACGACGGATGCCCTCGTCAGCGTGGGTCACTGCACGCCGGTCAGCGGCAGCGAGCTGCCGTTCGGCCCCTTCGTCGAGATGCTGAGCGCGGTTGCCCGAGCAAGGGATGACCTCGACGAGCTGGCAGGGGGGACGTGGCATCGCCTGCGCGCGGTCCTGACGGTCTCGGAGACCTCGCCCGGGGTCGCGCCCCCGGACGTCGGTCTTGCCAGGTCCTGGCTGTTCACCAGCGTGCTTCAGCTGTTGCACCTGCTGGGTGAGCGGCAGCTGCTGGTGTGTGTGGTGGAGGACGTCCACTGGGCCGACTCCTCGAGCCTGGACCTGCTGAACTATCTCGCCCGCACTGCCGGCCAGGAGCGGCTGCTCCTTGTCGTGACCTGCCGTGACGAGGCCGTGGCACGGGACTCACCCGCCTACAAGTCGATCGCCGAGCTGAGGCGCGCCGACAGGACCCGCGATGTGCGGCTGGGCGGGCTCGACCCGGAGGAGGTTCGAGCGCTGTTGGCGGACTCTGCCGTGGAGATGGACCGGCCCCGGCAGGGCCGCATCGTCGATCTCGCCGACGGCAACCCGTTCATCGCCCTGGAGCTGGCCTCGCACGACGACCTGGAAGGCGACCACACCGAGGCGTTGCGTCACGCCCTCCTGGGACCTGTCCATGAGCTGCCCGACGACGCGCGCTCCGCCTTGCACGTCGCCGCGGTGCTCGGGCAGTACATCCCCCACGAGGTCCTGGAGGCGTCGATCGACGACCCGGCGGCGCGCCTGCGTCTGCTCACCGAGAGGGGGCTGCTGCTCGGGAAGGGCGAGAGGTATGTGTTCCGTCACGCCATCGTTCGCGAGAACGTGGTGAAGGAGATGCTGCCGAGCGAGCGAGTCGCTGCCCATCGCGCCGCTGTCAGGGGCATGCGGGCGTCGCGCCTCGCCGAGCAGCCCTCGGGCTTCGCGCAGCTGGCGCACCATCTCGTCGCCGCCGGTGACCACGAGGCCGCGCTGCCCGCGGTGATGTGCGCAGCCGGGTACGCGCGGGACGTCTATGCGTTCGCGGAGGCGCACGGTCAGCTGCTTGTCGCGCGGCGGCAGCTCTGGGACCGAGTCGACGACCCGGAGAAGCTCGCCGAGGTGTCCTACTTCGACCTCGTCTGCCGAGAGGCCGAGATGGCCCGGTGGGCCGGCCGGCACGTGACGGCCACCGAGCTCCTCCGTGACGTGCTCGCAACGAGGTCACCGGACGGCGCCGATCGCGCGCAGCTCGAGCACCAGCTGGGAGATGCGCTCTGGGCGGCCGGGGACACGGCCGGGTCGCTCGCGGCGTACGAGCGTGGTCGCGCGGCCCTGCAGGGCCGTGACCGGCACGGGTCGCTGAGCGCCAGGCTCCTCGCATCGCTCGCGCGGGGCCTCACCGTCACCGGTCAGTACGACCGCGGTGCGGCGGCCGCCGAGGAGGCCATCGCGCTCGCTCACGAGTCGGGCGAGAAGCGGGACGAGCTGCACGCGCGCATAACCCTCGCGACGGTGATCGCCAGGCGCGGCGACCTGGACGAGGGGAGCGCCCGGCTGCGCAAGTGCCTGCACGAGGCGCTGGACCTCGACGCCTTCGAGGCCGTCGTGCGCTGCTACGGGAACCTGGCGTTCCTGAACTCCACCGCGGGCCGGCTGGGCGCCGTTCTGCAGGTCGCGCGTGAGGGAGCGAGCACGTGCCAACGGTTCGGTCCACTTCTGCTGGTCGCTCCGACGCTCGTGGAGAACTGGGTCCATGCTCTCGTGGCCACCGGCCGATGGACCGAGGCGGAACAGGTCGCGCAGGAGCTGACGAGCCAGTGGCCGCCGGAGGGGATGGCCCTGGCGCTGCACCTCCAGCTTGCCTACGTCGCGGCCGCGCGCGGGGACGCCGATGGCTTCGAGCAGCAGATGGCGGTCGCCGACCAGTTCGCCCACCAGGCCGATCCGTACACCCTCCACGACGCCGGCACGGCCCGTGCGGAACACCTGCTGTGGCGGGGTGACGCCGCCGCGGCCTACCGGGTGGCACACGACGCGCTCGAGGTGCTCTCCGACCAGCAGGACGCGGGGTTTGTGGTGAGCATGTGCAGCCTGGCCCTGCGCGCCCACGCGGACCTGGTCGCCGAACGGAGCGTCGCACGGGCCGGCGGGTCCGCGGAGGTCATGACCGACCACCTGCTCGCCACCGCGCGAGCGGCGGCGAGAGAGGACGTCGGGCCGCTCGGGAACGCGCACCTGCTGCTGTGCGAGGCCGAGGCCTCCCGCGCACGCGGTGCCGACGCGGCCGACCAGTGGGCGGCGGTCGCCGACGAGTGGCAGCGGCTGGAGCGGCCCTACCCGGCGGCCTACGCGCAGTGGCGTCAGGCGGAGAGCCTGTTCGCGACCCGGGCCCGCACCCGCGCGACCCGCAGTCTGGTGACTGCGTTGCAGACATCGGTGGCTCTCGGCTGCTCGCCGCTGGAGCAGGCGCTCCGAAAGCTCGCGCGGTACGCGGGCGTCCGGCCGGACGAGCTCACCGCAGCGCCCGAGCCGGCCGCAGCCCCAGCGGCCACAGCCTCGGCAGTCGCGACCTCCGCGGGCCTGCCGGTGCCGCTGACGCCACGCGAGAAGGACGTCCTGCTGCTCCTGACCACGGGACTCTCGAACCAGCAGATCGCCCGGCGGCTGTTCATCACCGAGAGCACCGTCAGCGTCCACGTCTCGCACATCCTGTCGAAACTGGGCGTTTCGAACCGGCTGCAGGCCGCGGCGGCCGCGCACCGGCTGAACCTGGTTCCCCTGGAGCCCGACGCGGTGCAAGATTCAACCAGTCGATGAGCACGGGGAGGTCGTCATGGTGCATCCCTGCGGCGCGGCAAGGGAGAACGACGGCAAGCACGACCGAGAGGTCCTGCATGCCTGCCAGACGGACGACTCGACCAAGACCGTCTGCGGTCTGGATGCGACCCTCGTCAACACCACGGTCGGCTGGGACAAGTTCTGCCGGAAGTGCTACCCCAGGCACTAGGGCTCACCAGCCTCAGCGTCCGGTCGGCTGCTGCGGCTCGGGGGAAGGTCCGCCGTCGCGGCGGGAAGGATCGGGGAAGGCGTCGTTCCTACCTTGCGTGTGTCGCCGAGCAGGAACCGCTCGGCGGCGCCGGACCCGGCGTACCGGGTCTCCGGCACCAGCGACGCGAGGAGACCTCGACATGAGCACAACCGCCAACCCGCCGATCGCCCGCAACGGCGTCGACACCCCCGCCCTGTTTGCCACGCTCGACGCCGTGAAGGGCAGCCCGGAGCTGGCCAAGTTCCAGTTCCGCGCGACCAACCGCTGGGTCAGCGGCACGCACAACCGCAGCACCATCCAGGGCTTCTACGGCGCCGGCCAGGAGGACGCCAGCCGCAGCGAGCCCTTCGTGTACGACGCCGACCACCCCGCCGTGCTGGTCGGCAACGGCAACGCGCCCGCGCCGGTCGAGTTCCTGCTGCACGCGATCGCCGCGTGCCTGACGTCCGGCCTGGCCAACATCGCCGCGGCCCGGGGCGTGACGCTGCACGAGGTGGAGTCGAACGTCGAAGGCGACATCGACCTGCTCGGCATCTTCGGCATGGACCCGAGCGTCCGCAACGGCTACCAGGGCATCCGGGTGAGCTTCCGCATCAGCGGTGACGCCGACGAGGAGACGCTGCGTGGCCTCATCGAGCAGTCCCGCGCGCGGTCGGCGGTCTATGACGTGCTGACCAACGGCGTCCCGGTCACCGTCGACGTCGCCGCCTGAGTCGCGGCCCCGCTGAGCGAGGCCGGTTCCCACCGGGACGGCGGGGGTCCGGCGGTCGCCCTCGGACGCCGCCGGACCCCTCGCGCGCTCTCCCGACCACCACCCGAGGAACAGGAAACCCCGATGAGATCCGTCGACACCGTCGTCGTGGGCGCCGGCCACGCCGGGCTTGCGGTCAGCCGTCTGCTGACCGCGGCCGGTCGCGAACACGTGCTGCTCGAGCGCGGCGAGGTCGCCCACTCGTGGCGCACGCAGCGATGGGACTCGCTGCGACTGCTCACCCCCGCATGGCTGACCCGCCTGCCGGGGCACGCGTACGACGGCCCCGACCCGAACGGGTTCCTGTCCACGGCCGAGGTGGTGGCGCACCTCACGGACTACGCCCACCTCTCGGCCGCACCCGTCCAGGAGCACGCGACGGTGCTGTCGGTACGCCGGGGCGGCGACCGCTACCGGGTCGTCAGCGACGCCGGCACCTGGCTGGCCCGGCACGTGGTGGTGGCCAGCGGTCACGCCACCCGCCCGGCTCTTCCGTCGTTCGCTGCAGGAGTCCCCGCGCACGTGCAGCAGCTGAGCCCGCTGACCTACCGCAACCCAGCCGGGGTCGCGCCCGGCCGGGTCCTGGTGGTGGGCGCCTCGGCGTCCGGCGTGCAGATCGCCGACGAGCTCGCCGCCACCGGCCGTGAGGTCACTCTCGCTGTCGGGAGCCACACCCGGCTGCCGCGCCGCTACCGCGGCCACGACATCCTGTGGTGGCTGGACCGGGCCGGGCAGCTCGACCGCACCATCGACGAGATGCCCGATCCCGAGGCGGCGCGACGCCAGCCGTCGATGCAGCTGGTGGGCCGGGGCGACGGTCGAGCGGTCGATCTCGCGGCGCTCGCCGCGGCGGGCATCCGCCTGACCGGTCGCGTCGTCGATGTCGACGACGGCACCGTGCAGGTCGCCGACGACCTGGCGCTCACCGTTGCTGACGCCGACCGACGCATGTACGCGCTGCTCGACCGGATCGACGCTCACGCCCACCGGACCCGCGCAGCTGCGAGCTCGGTGGGCCACCCGCACCGTCCCCGCCGCCTTCGCTCGCTGGCCGCCTCCGGCCGCCACCACCCCTGGCAGCTGCGCCGGGAGGGCTTCGGTGCGGTCGTCTGGGCGACCGGGCTCCGCGGGGACTACTCCTACCTGCACGTGCCTGGCGTGGAGTACGCCGGTGGGCTGCGTCAGTACCGGGGCGCCACGCCGGCG
>DASVBJ010000385.1:0-35279 GCA_036375895.1 Actinomycetes bacterium
CCTGACCCGGACCGGTGCGCAGGAGGACGCGCAGCGGGTCTGCACCCACGGCCCAGCCCATCGCCACGCCCACCACGGGCAGAAGGGCGAGCAGCGCGGCCGTGGCACGCGGCCCGGCGAGCTGGGCAGTCAGCTCCCGGCGCACCTGCTCGTCGGCGCGCAGCGCCGTCGCCAGCCGCACCAGAGCGGGCTGGAGACCGCTCCCGTAGCGCTCGCTGACCCGCCAGCAGGCAGCCAGGTCGGCGAGGCCGCCGGCGCCCTGGCTTCTTGAGAGCGCCGCCAGCTCGGGTGCCACCTCGCCGTACGGCGCGGCCGCCACGGCGGCGAGCCGGGCGAACACCGGATCGGTCCTCGACGCCGGGAGCCCCGCCACCGCGGCCAGCAGCGCCGCGCGGGCATCGGCACCCGCCCGCAGCTCGGCGGCCATCGCCTGGCAGAGCTCGACCACGTTCGCGCGGCACGCCACCGCGCGGCGGCGGCCCTGCCGGCGCTGCCAGCCGACGAGGACCGCCGCGACCAGCCCTCCGGCCAGCAGCGCCGCGATGACCAGCCGGCTGACCACGATGACGGCCCCGGCGACCAGCAGGCCCACGAGCCAGCCGGCGCCGCCCGGCCCCGCGACCACTGCTGACCCGGTGCGCTCCCGTCCCGTGCCGCCGCCGAGCCGGCCAGGACCGCGGTCGGGCCGGGCGAGCCGTTGAAGCCCCTGACCGCCTCCGGCCGCGGGCAGGAGCGCCCCGGCCGCGGCGGCGAGCACGACCGCCGCGGTCGCCGCCGCGCTCACGCCGGGGGCCACGCGCGGGACCTCATGCCCCGCCCGATGCCGCCGACAGCCGGTCGGCCAGCAGCGGCGCCCCCGGGCCCTCCTGCACGGACCCGTCGGGGCTGCCCGAGAGGGCGGCGCGGACGACCACGCGGCCCTCCCCGTCCCGGTCCAGGGCGGAGACCTCCGTGACCCGGCGACGGCCGCTCCGGTCGCGGGCGAGGTGCACGACCGCCTGGACGGCCGCCGCGAGCTGACTGTGCAGGGCAGCGCGCCCGAGCCCGGCGGCGAGCGCCAACGCCTCCAGGCGGGCGGGCACCGCCCCCGCGGAGTTGGCGTGGACGGTGCCGCAGCCCCCGTCGTGACCGGTGTTGAGCGCGGACAGGAGATCGACCACCTCCGCGCCGCGCACCTCGCCGACCACCAGCCGGTCGGGTCGCATCCGCAGGGCCTGCCGCACCAGGTCGCGGAGCTCGACGGCCCCCGCGCCCTCGACGTTCGGTCGCCGGGCCTCGAGCCGCACCACGTGCGGGTGGTCGGGCACCAGCTCGCCGGAGTCCTCCACGAGGACGATGCGCTCGTACGCGGGAACCAGCCCGAGCAGCGTGGAGAGCAGGGTCGTCTTGCCGGAGCCGGTGCCCCCGGTGACGAGCAGGGCCAGCCGGGCGGCTACCACCCGGCGGAGCAGGTCCGCCATCTCGGCGGGCAGGCTCCCCGCGGCCACGAGCTCGTCCAGGGTGAACGCCCGCGGCCGCGCCACCCGGAGCGAGATGAGCGTGCCGGCCGAAGCGACCGGCGGGAGCACGGCGTGCAGGCGCACCCCGCCGGGCAGCCTCGCGTCGACCATCGGCTGGGCCGTGTCGAGCCGGCGACCCGCGGCGGCGGCCAGCCGCTGCGCCAGCGCCCGGACCGCGACCTCGTCACGGAACCTCACCGCGGCCGGCTCCAGCCCGCCGCCACGGTCGACCCACACCTCCCGTGGCCCGTTGACCAGCACGTCGGTCACCGCCGGGTCGCGCAGCAGCGGGTCGAGCACCCCCGTGCCGGCCAGCTCGGACTGCACCGCGGCCACCACCTCGAGCACGGCCCGGTCACCGAGCACCGCCCCCTCGGCCCGCAGCGCCGCGGCGACCCGCGCCGGGGAGGGCGGCTCGCCGGCCCGGGCGAGGCGAGCCCGGACCCGCTCGACCAGCACCGCCTCGACTGTCATGCGGCCGGCCGGTCCAGGACGCCCAGGTCGCGCAGCAGCTCGGCGGAGAAGGCGGCCAGCGGCCCCTTGCCGTCGCGGGCCGGGGGTCGTCCCCGCTCCAGGGACTCCGCCAGGCCCGGCTCGGCCCTCAGCCACCCAGCGAGCGGCAGGCCCAGCGCCTCGGCCACCAGAGGACCGGTCAGCCCGGCAGGTGCCGGTCCGCGCACGACGACCCGCACGTTGGCCGCCACCAGCCCGACCGCGACGGCGACGCGCGCAGCCGCGGCGGTCGCCCGGACCTCCGCGGGCACCACCAGCAGGGTGAGGTCAGCCGCTGCGAGCGCTGTCTCGGCGGCCTCGTCGACGCGGCGCGGCAGGTCGACCACGACCAGATCGTTGGTACGCCGGGCCGCGGCGAGCACCGAGCGCATGGCGTCCGCCGGCACCGTCAGCGCGTCCCCGCGGTCCCAGGACAGCACGGTGAGCGCCCCGGACCGCCCGACGGTCGGCAGTGCGGCCCGCAGCGCGGTGCCGGACACGCGGCCGCCTGTGGCCGCCAGGTCGGGCCACCGCAGCCCGGAGGCGTCCTCGCCACCCAGGACCAGGTCGATGCCACCACCGAGGGGATCGCCGTCGACCAGCAGGCACCGGAGGTGAAGGCGAGCGGCCGTGACCGCGAGGGCGGCAGCCAGCGTCGTCGCACCGGAGCCGCCTCGGCCCCCCACCACCGCGACGGACAGGGCGTGGCCCCGACCACCGTCGACGGAGTCGCCGAGGCGATCCACGAGCCACTTCTCGGCGTCGGGGAGGAACACCACGGTCTCGGCGCCGACCGCCACGGCCCGCTGCCACACCCGCGCGTCGTCGAGGTCGACCCCGACGAGCACCACGCCGGGTCGCCGCGGCGGCTCGGCCCGGGCCGCTGCCGCGGCCAGGTCGTCGCCGAGCACGACGAGCGGGGCGCCCGGCCACGAGCCCCGCGCCGCCGTCATGTCGTGGGCGACCTCGACCTCCGCGCCGGCGGCGGCCGCGAGGCGGAGCAGGTCGTCGAGCAGAGCCGGGTCGGCGGTGACGACCAGCGGACGGTCCGGCACGGGAAGCCTCCACGCAGGTGGGTGGACGAGGGCTTCCACGATCGGGCGGGCATGGCGCCGCCGGTGCTCGCGGGGCGACTTCTGTGGAGAGCGCGGGCCGCGCGGTGGCTGTGGACGCCGGGCAAGAGACCCGGCGTACGAAAGAAGACGACCGGGGAGACAGGACGGCCCCCGCCGGGGGGGAGAGCGGGGGCCGTCACACGGTCCGGCCCGGGGGGGATGAGTCGGACCGTGCAGGGGCGGTATCCACCGAGGCGGATCCGCACGGCCATCGTCTACCCGACGCGCCCCGGAGGCAAACTCCTGGAGCCGAAACTGACCTGAAAGTTTTGGGACGCCCCGGCGTCCCTATGCTCGGGGTCGTGGACAGCCACCCCACGGGGCGACCCGCCGCATTCTTCGACCTGGACAAGACGATCATCGCCAAGTCGAGCACGCTGGCCTTCAGCCGCTCCTTCTACCAGGGCGGTCTGATCAACCGCCGAGCGGTCATGCGCAGCGCCTACGCCCAGTTCGTCTACCTCGTCGGTGGCGCCGACCACGACCAGATGGAGCGGATGCGGCAGTACCTCTCCGCGCTCTGCGCCGGCTGGGACGTCCAGCAGGTGAAGGACATCGTCTCCGAGACCCTGCACGACCTCATCGACCCGATCATCTACGACGAGGCCGCGACGCTCATCGAGGAGCACCACACCGCCGGCCGCGACGTCGTCATCGTCAGCTCCTCGGGGGCCGAGGTCGTCGAGCCGATCGGCGAGATGCTCGGCGCCGACCGGGTGATCGCGACCCAGATGGTCGTCGAGGACGGGAAGTACACCGGAGAGATCGATTTCTACGCCTACGCCGAGACCAAGGCCACCGCGATAGAGGAGCTGGCCGAGCGGGAGGGCTACGACCTGTCCCGCAGCTACGCCTACAGCGACTCGGCCACCGACCTGCCGATGCTGAAGGTGGTCGGCAACCCGTACGCCGTGAATCCCGACCGGGCGCTGCGCCGCGAGGCGGCGGCGCGCAAGTGGCCGGTCCTCGTGTTCACCAAGCCGGTGCGGCTGCGCGACCGGGTGCCCAACGTCAGCATGCCGCCGCGCTCCGCCCTCGCCGCGGCCGCGGTCACCGCCGGTGCGGCCACCGCGGGCGTCGTGTGGCTGGCCTCACGCCGGCGGCGGCCCGGCGGCTGACCGTTCGCGCCGCGGGCCGACGACCCGGACGCCGACGACGGACTCGACGTAAAAAAGGCCGGATAGGACTTCCGCCACGCCGAAGCCATGGGCTACACATCAGGTAAGGCCCGTGGGACCCCTCAGACACACCGACTGGTCTGGCCTGAGAGGTGACACGGACCGAGCACGGCAGCCGGGCACCCACGCGGCGACCTGCCCATGTACGGGCCGTAGAGCCAGGCTTGACCTGGACTCGCGAAGCACGGTGCACGCCTGGTAACCGGGTCTGACGTGCCGGAGCGGCGCCCTCTCGAGGGCGCCGCTCGCTGTGTGCGGCAGGGGTCGTACGCCGGGTGGCCCGGCGGTCCCGGCGGTCAGGCCCCGCGCTGGATCGACTCGCACACGGCGACGCCCTCGCGGGCCCCCAGGACGACGGCCTGCGCGCAGTGCACCACCCACGCGGCGACCCCGTCGGGGCCCCCGGCGGCATAGCCGGTCGCGGCCTCGGCGTACACCCGGCGCCCGAGCTCGCAGTGGCCGACCTCGGGTGCCGAGACCGCCGCGGGGTCGAGCCCGCGCGTCACGAGCACGAGCCGCTCCGCCGCGCGGGCCACCAGCCCGTTGCCGTGCTCGAAGGCACGGATGCCCAGCAGCTCGCCGTGAACGACGGCCGCCATGACGAGGGCCGGTGCGGTCGTCGGGGAGGTGAGCAGGTCGGCCAGGGCGGACAGCCGACCCGTCACCGCCGGCTCCGGCCGCGGGCGGCCCAGCTCGTCGGGGCCGGTGAGGCCGGCGGCCGCCAGCGAGTGCAGCCGGGCGAGCGCCTGCATCGGCGCCCGCCGCCACGTCTCCTGCAGCGTCCCCACCTCGGCGGCCACCCGCAGCGCCCCCTGCACGACCGCGTCCTCCGCCGCCGGCAGGTGCCCGCCCGCCCGCACCGTGCGCCGCACCACGTCGAGCGGCAGGTCCGCGCCCTCCAGCGCGGCCGACGCGCGCGCCCCGCGCAGGGCCGACTCCGCCGACACCTTCTCGGCGGACCGGCGCAGCACCCGGTGCCCGCGCAGCGCGTCGACGGCGGCGCGCGCCTCGTCGACCGCGGCCGCGACGCCGGGCAGCGCGGCGACCTCGGCGAGCAGGTCCTGGCGAGGTGCGGAGCCGGACGACATGGGCGCCGACCCTAGCCAATGGCCGCCCGCCAGCCGGACGGGCGTTACGGTCTGCCCGTGGCTGACGCGGCGACCGCGGTGGGGGTGGGCGGCGCGGCGCTGCTGGTGCTCGGGCTCGCGGTTCCCCTGCTGCGGTCGGGACGACGGCGCCGCGACCTCGGCACGCCCGCGGACCGGGCGACGTTCGCAACGCTGCACACCGCCTCGCTCGCGGCTCCCCCACTGCGCTCCGGGCTGACCGAGGCAGGCGCGTCACGGGCGGCGAAGCACCTGCGCGCCCTGCTCGGCACGCCGGCGGTCGCGATCGGCACCGGCGAGCAGCTGCTCGCCTGGGACGGAGCCGGCGATGCCCACGCCTGCCAGGTGGTGGAGCACGGCCGCGCGGCGATCGAGCACGGCCGCACCGAGGTCGTGGGACCAGCCGGCGTCGCCTGTGCGGACCCGGACTGCCCGATCCGGGTAGGGGTGGTCGCGCCGCTGGTCGTCGAGGACCTCGTCGTGGGCAGCCTCACGGCGTACGGCGAGTCGGCCTCGGCCGGTCTGGTCCGCGCCACCAACGAGGTCGCGCGCTGGGTGTCGGCGCAGCTCGAGCTGGCCGAGCTCGACGCCTCGCGCACCCGGCTGATGGAGGCCGAGGTGCGCGCGC
Organism: Actinomycetes bacterium; assembly: GCA_036375895.1. GTDB lineage: Bacteria > Actinomycetota > Actinomycetes > JACCUZ01 > JACCUZ01 > DASVBJ01. Next base: position 6,019 of record DASVBJ010000385.1, read on the forward strand.
TGCGGGCCCAGATCAGCCCGCACTTCGTCTACAACTCGTTGACCGCGATCGCGTCGTTCGTCCGGACCGACCCGGAGCGGGCCCGCGAGCTGCTGCTGGAGTTCGCCGACTTCACCCGCTACTCCTTCCGCCGGCACGGCGAGTTCACGACGCTCGCCGAGGAGCTGCGGTCGATCGACCGGTACCTGCTGCTGGAGCGGGCCCGGTTCGGCGACCGGCTGCAGGTCACCCTGCAGGTGGCCCCGGAGGTGCTGCCGGTGTCGGTGCCGTTCCTCTGCGTCCAGCCGCTGGTCGAGAACGCCGTGCGGCACGGTCTCGAGGGCAGGCCCGGCCAGGGCCACATCACGATCGTCGCCGAGGACGCCGGCGGCGAGGCCCTGATCAGCGTCGAGGACGACGGGGCCGGCAGCGACCCGGAGCACGTGCGCCGCACCCTCGCCGGTGAGCGCGACGGCGACAGCGTCGGCCTCGGCAACGTCGACGAGCGGCTCCGGCAGGTCTACGGCGACGACTACGGCCTCGTGGTGGAGACGGCCCCCGGAGCGGGTACCAAGGTGAGCATGCGGGTCCCGAAGTACCGCGCCGGGGTCCACGCGTGACCGGCCTGCGCGTGCTGGTCGCCGACGACGAGGCACCGGCCCTCGAGGAGCTGGCCTACCTGCTCGGGCGTGACCCGCGGGTCGCGAGCGTTCGCACCGCCACGAGCGGCGCCGAGGTGCTCAAGGCGCTCGACGACGAGCCGGTCGACGCGATCTTCCTCGACATCCGCATGCCGGGGCTGGACGGCCTGGACGTGGCGCGCGTGCTGGCGAGGTTCCGCAGGCCGCCGCGGGTGGTGTTCGTGACGGCGTACGACGAGCACGCGGTCGACGCCTTCGACCTGCGGGCCGTCGACTACCTCCTCAAGCCGGTGCGCCAGGAGCGGCTGCAGGAGGCGGTGCGCCGCGTCTGCGACGGCATGGCCGCGCCGCACCCCACCGCCGAGCCGGCCCCCGGCGAGATGATCCCGGTCGAGCTGGGCGGGGTGACGCGCTTCGTCGCGCGCAGCGACGTCCGCTACGTCGAGGCCCAGGGCGACTACGCCCGGCTGCACACCGCCGACGGCAGCCACCTCGTCCGGGTCGCGCTGGCCGCGCTGGAGGAGAGCTGGCGCGACGCCGGCTTCGTGCGCATCCACCGCAGCCACCTCGTGGCCCTGCACCACATCGACGAGCTGCGCATCGACTACGGCCGCTGCACGGTGCGCCTCGGCGACGACGTGCTGCAGGTCAGCCGGCGCCACACCCGCGAGCTGCGCGACATGCTCGTACGCCGGGCCCGGCCCGGGCGCGAGAGCAGGGAGCAGCCGTGACCGAGCCGGCACCCCGCCGGGTGCGCGTCGTGTCGCCGCGCAGCCGGGCCACCCGGGCCACGACGCGGCGGGCCGTCAGCCACGACATCGACGAGCAGACCCAGATCGGCGAGGTCTACATGAGCTCGCTGCTGCGCACCCAGCTGCGGCTCGCGATCGGTGTCTGCCTTCTGTTCGCCGTGCTGCTCGGCGGACTGCCGCTGATGCTCGCCGTCGAGCCCGGGCTCGGCGACGTGCACGTGGCCGGCGTGCCGCTGCCGTGGCTGCTGCTGGGCGTGCTCGTGCACCCGGCCTTCATCGCCGCGGCCTGGCTCTACGTGCGGCAGGCAGAGCGCAACGAACGCGACTTCGCCGACCTCGTCGAGCGCTCGTGATGATCCGGGGGGCGGGGCGGTGGCCGGCATGAGCGGCCCGATGTACGGCGTGGCCGCCATCACCGCGGTCACCCTGGCCACCGTCCTCATCGGCACCTACGCCCTCCGGCTGTCGCGTACCACGAGCGACTTCTACGTCGCCTCGCGCACGGTGTCGCCGTGGTGGAACGCGTCCGCGATCGGCGGGGAGTACCTCTCGGCCGCGTCCTTCCTCGGGATCGCCGGGCTGATCCTCGCCTACGGCGCGGACATGCTGTGGTTCCCGGTCGGCTACACGGCGGGCTACCTCGTGCTCCTCGTGCTGGTGGCCGCGCCGCTGCGCCGGTCGGGGGCGTACACGCTGCCCGACTTCGCCGAGGCCCGCCTCGAGTCGACGTCGGTGCGCCGGGTCGCCAGCGTCATGGTGGTCCTGATCGGGTGGCTCTACCTGCTGCCCCAGCTCGTGGGTGCCGGGCTCACGCTGCGGCTGACGACCGGCGTGCCGCAGTGGCTCGGCGGCCTGCTCGTCGCGGCCGTCGTGGTGTTCAGCGTGGCGACCGGCGGCATGCGCAGCATCACGTTCGTGCAGGCCTTCCAGTACTGGCTGAAGCTCACGGCCCTCGCCGTGCCGGTCGTGTTCCTCGTCATCGCCTGGCGGGCCGACGGCGCCCCGACGCCGGCGGACAGCCCGACCCCCGTCTTCCGGCAGGAGACGACGGTGACGGTGCCGAGCACGCTGGCGTTCGTCGTGACGCAGCCGGTGACGGTGACCGCGAGCGGGGTCGTCGACGGCAGGCGGTACGACGGGGAGCAGCTCGACCTCGCCGGCGGCACCCACACCGCCCGGAGCCGGACGGAGCTGACGTTCCCCGCCGGCGTGGCGGTGCCGCACTCCCGGCAGGTGCGGGCGACCAGCGACACGGACTGGGCCCGCCCGTTGTCGGGGGCGGGTGGCCGCGAGCACCCGCTCTACACGACGTACTCGCTGATCCTCGCGCTGTTCCTGGGCACGATGGGCCTGCCGCACGTGCTCGTCCGCTTCTACACCAACCCCGACGGACGCGCCGCCCGCCGGACCACGCTGTTCGTCCTGTGCCTGCTCGGCGGGTTCTACCTGCTCCCGACGGTGTACGGCGCGCTGGCCCGTCTCTACACCCCGGAGCTGCTGTTGACGGGTCGCACCGACGGCGCGGTGCTGCTGCTCCCCGCGCGACTCGTGGGCGGCAATCTCGGGGATGTGCTGGGCGCTTTGGTGACGGCCGGTGCGTTCGCGGCGTTCCTCTCGACGTCGTCCGGCCTGACGGTGTCGGTGGCCGGCGTGCTGTCGCAGGACGTGCTGCGCGGCGGGGTGCGCGACTTCCGGGTCGCGGCGGCTCTGGCGGTCACGGTGCCGTTCGCCCTGTCGCTGATGGTCACGTCCCTGCGCGTGGCGGACGTGGTGGGTCTGGCGTTCGCCGTCGCGGCGTCGTCGTTCTGCCCGCTGCTCGTGCTCGGCATCTGGTGGCGCCGGCTGACCGCGGTCGGTGCGATGGCCGGCCTGCTGGTCGGCGGCGGCCTGGCCACGGCAGCGGTGACGGCGACCATCGCCGGCGCGGCCGACGGTGGCTGGGTGCGGGCGTTGCTGGCTCAGCCGGCTGCCTGGACGGTGCCGATCGCGTTCGTCGTGATGGTCGCGGTGTCGGCGCGGACACAGGGCCGGCTGCCTGCGAACGCGGGCCGCACGATGGTGCAGCTGCACGCGCCCGAGTCGCTGCCGCTGCGCCGCGACCGGGTCGAGCGGCGGCGGCCGCAGCTCTGAGGAGCCCGCTGGGCGACCGTTCGGCGCGCCGAACCGACCGCTCACGGCGAGGAGCCGCCACTCGGCGAGAGGTTCGCCTTTACGTCTTTTGCACCCACTGTGGCCTGGATCACAGTCGACTCCGACCCGGCCGCGCCCCCCGGCGCGGCGCCCGCCGCCTTGGAGGTCACACGTGACCAGTCCGACAGAGGGCCGAGACAGGATCGGGACCACCCCGGTCGACGACAGCGCGCTCTACCTGCGCGTGCAGCAGACCGACGACTTCGTCGAGCTCAGGCGCAGCTTCCGACGGTTCGTCTTCCCCATGACCGCGTTGTTCCTCAGCTGGTACCTGCTCTACGTGATCGCGTCCGGTTGGGCCCGCGACTTCATGAGCCAGAAGGTCATCGGCGAGATCAACGTCGCCTACGTCTTCGGCCTGCTGCAGTTCGTCTCGACGTTCCTCATCGCCTACGTCTACGAGCGCTTCGCCAACCGGCGCCTCGACCCGCTGGCCGACCGTATCGCCCGTGACATCAAGGAGATCGCCCGATGAGCGGCCACACCGTGCTCGCGGCCTCGGAGGCCGTGTCGACCGGCCAGCGCACGCTGACCATGCTCCTGTTCCTCGCGTTCGTCGCCATCACCCTGCTCATCACGCTGCGGGCCAGCCGGCAGACCAGGGGGGCCGCCGACTTCTACGCCGGTGGCCGCTCCTTCACCGGCCTGCAGAACGGGGTGGCGATCGGCGGCGACTACATGTCGGCCGCGTCGTTCCTGGGCATCGCCGGCATCATCGCGCTCAGCGGCTACGACGGCTTCCTGTACTCGATCGGCTTCCTCGTCGCCTGGCTGGTGGCCCTGCTGCTCGTCGCCGAGCTGATGCGCAACTCCGGGAAGTACACGATGGGCGACGTCCTCGCCTTCCGGATGCGCCAGCGGCCGGTCCGGACCGCGGCCGGCGTCTCCACCATCACGGTGTCGATCTTCTACCTGCTCGCGCAGATGGTTGGTGCGGGCGCGCTGGTCGCCCTGCTCCTCGGCGTCACGAGCGACACCGCCAAGAACCTCACCGTCGTGGCCGTCGGCGCCCTGATGATCTTCTATGTCGTGGTCGGCGGCATGAAGGGCACCACGTGGGTGCAGATCGTCAAGGCGCTGCTGCTCATGACCGGCACCACCCTCATCACGCTGCTCGTCATGACGAAGTTCAACTGGAACGTCAGCGAGCTGCTCGGCGCGGCCGCCGACAAGAGCGGCAAGGGCGAGGCCTTCCTCAACCCCGGTCAGAAGTACGGCAAGGTCGTCGAGGGCGACGCGACACAGACGTTGTGGAACAAGCTCGACCTGGTGAGCCTCGGCATCGCGCTGGTGCTCGGCACCGCGGGCCTGCCGCACATCCTGGTGCGCTTCTACACCGTCCCCACGGCGCGCGAGGCCCGCAAGTCGGTGATCTGGGCCATCTGGATCATCGGGTCCTTCTACCTCATGACCATCGCGCTGGGCTTCGGCGCGGCCGCGCTGGTGGGCAGCAAGGCCATCGCCGAGCAGAACCCCGCCGGCAACACGGCGGCACCACAGCTGGCGCGAGCCATCGGCGAGGACTTCTTCGGCTCGACCGGAGGCACGGTCCTGCTCGCCGTGATCGCCGCGGTCGCGTTCGCCACGATCCTCGCCGTGGTGGCCGGCCTGACGCTCGCGTCCTCGTCGTCGTTCGCCCACGACATCTACGCCAACGTCATCAAGCGCGGCGAGACCAGGGAGGGTGAGGAGGTGCGGGTCGCCCGCATCGCGGCCTTCCTCATCGGCGGCGTGTCGATCGTGCTCGGCATCTACGCCCAGAAGCTCAACGTCGCCTTCCTCGTCGCGCTGGCCTTCGCGGTCGCCGCGTCGGGCAACCTGCCGGCGATCATCTACAGCCTGTTCTGGCGGAAGTTCAACACGGCCGGCGCGGTCTGGGCGATCTACGGCGGGCTCGTGTCGGCGGTCGTGCTCGTCATCTTCTCGCCGGTCGTCTCCGGCAAGGTGGACCCGGTCACGGGCAAGAGCGCGTCGCTCGTCACCGACACGGGCGTGGACTTCTCCTGGTTCCCGATGGAGAACCCAGGGCTCGTCTCGATCCCGCTCGGGTTCCTGTTCGGCTACCTGGGCACGGTGCTCAGCAGGGAGCGCAACGAGGCCAAGTACGCCGAGATGGAGGTCCGCTCGCTCTCCGGCCACGGCGCGGAGGAGGCGGTCGTCCACTGACTCGCCTGCTGCCCGGCCGTGGACCGAGGGGGCTCACGGCCGGGCAGCGCCCTTCTGCGCCGCCGACCGGCCTTGCTCCTGGCGCGCGGCGCTGATGGAGTACACCTGTGGCGAACGATCCCTGGACGACCTGCCGCCGACAGTAAGGAGCACCCGTGAGCAGCGAAGCCCTCTCCAACCTGCTGCGCGAAGAGCGCCGGTTCCCGCCCAGCGAGGAGTTCGCCGCCCAGGCGGTGGCGTCCGCCGACCTCTACGAGGAGGCGGCGAAGGACCGGCTGGCGTTCTGGGACGAGCAGGCCCGGGCGCTGCACTGGACGCAGGACTGGGAGCAGACCCTCGACTGGCAGCCGCCGTTCGCGAAGTGGTACGTCGGGGGCAAGCTCAACGTGGCCGTCAACTGCGTCGACCGCCACGTCGAGGCCGGCCGTGGCGACCGGGTCGCGCTGCACTGGGAGGGCGAGCCCGGGGACACCCGCACCCTCACGTACGCCGACCTGAAGGACCAGGTCTGTCGCGCGGCGAACGCCTTGACCGATCTCGGCATCAGGTCCGGAGACCGGGTCGCCATCTACCTGCCGATGATCCCCGAGGCGATGGTCGCCATGCTCGCCTGCGCGCGCATCGGCGCCCCGCACTCGGTGGTCTTCGGCGGCTTCTCCGCCAGCGCGCTCAGCTCCCGCATCGCGGACGCACAGGCCAAGCTCGTCATCACGGCCGACGGAGGCTACCGCCGGGGCAACCCGAGCGCGCTCAAGCCGGCAGTCGACGAGGCACTCGAGTCGGTCGAGGGCGGGAGTGTCGAGCACGTGCTCGTCGTACGCCGCACCGAGCAGGACGTCGCGTGGACCGAGGGCCGCGACCTCTGGTGGCACGACGCGCTCGCGGCGGCCAGCCCGGAACACGAGCCGGCGGCCTTCGACTCCGAGCACCCGCTCTTCATCCTCTACACGTCAGGCACCACCGGTAAGCCCAAGGGGATCCTGCACACCTCCGGCGGCTTCCTCACCCAGGTCGCCTACACGCACCGCAACGTCTTCGACCTCAAGCCGGACCGCGACGTGTTCTGGTGCACGGCAGACATCGGCTGGGTCACCGGCCACAGCTACATCGTCTACGGCCCGCTCGCCAACGGGGCGACCCAGGTGATGTACGAGGGAACCCCGGACACGCCGCACAAGGCGCGCTGGTGGGAGATCGTCGCGAAGTACGGCGTGACGATCCTCTACACGGCACCGACCGCCATCCGTACGTTCATGAAGTGGGGCGAGGATCTGCCCGGCGGCCACGACCTGTCCTCGCTGCGGCTGCTCGGCTCCGTGGGCGAGCCGATCAACCCGGAGGCGTGGATCTGGTACCGCCGGGTGATCGGCGGCGACAGGACGCCGATCGTCGACACGTGGTGGCAGACCGAGACCGGCGCGATCATGATCAGCCCGCTGCCCGGCGTCACCGCCACCAAGCCCGGATCGGCCATGACGCCCCTGCCCGGCATCAGCGCCGACGTCGTCGACGACCAGGCCCAGCCTGTCGCCAACGGCGGAGGCGGCTACCTCGTGCTCGACGAGCCCTGGCCGTCGATGTTGCGCGGCATCTGGGGCGACGACCAGCGCTACAAGGACACCTACTGGTCGCGGTTCGACGGCCTCTACTTCGCCGGTGACGGCGCGAAGAAGGACGAGGACGGCGACCTGTGGCTGCTCGGCCGGGTCGACGACGTGATGCTGGTCTCGGGCCACAACATCTCGACCACCGAGGTCGAGTCGGCGCTGGTGTCGCACCCGCAGGTCGCCGAGGCCGCGGTCGTCGGCGCCTCCGACCCCACCACCGGGCAGGGCATCGTGGCCTTCGTCATCCTGCGCGGCGACGCGGCCGAGTCGGTGGCCGACGACGAGTCGGCCGGCGAGGCGGTCGTGCAGGAGTTGCGCGCCCACGTCGGCAAGGTTCTCGGCCCGATCGCCAAGCCGCGACAGGTGCTGCTGGTCGCCGAGCTGCCCAAGACCCGGTCCGGCAAGATCATGCGCCGGCTGCTGCGCGACGTCGCCGAGCACCGCGAGATGGGCGACGTCACCACGCTGGCCGACCCGACCGTGATGAACCTGATCGGCCAGGGCCTGGAGAAGCCGGGCGGCAAGGACGAGGAGTAGCCCCTCGCGGCAGGTCACCCCACCCCCGCGTCCCACGTCCGCCGCCACCCCCACGTCCCGTGATCGTGAGGAGTTTCCCGGGCTCGGGCCCGGGAAACTCCTCACGATCATGTAGGGGCGGGGTGTGAGCACGAGCATGAAGGGGCGGGAGTGGGGCGCGGGCCGTTAGCCTCGGGCAATGCGTCTCGGCGTCGTGGTCCTGCCGGAGCAGCGGTGGAGCGAGGCCGCGGCGCGCTGGCGACGCCTCGACGACTGGGGCTACCACTCCGCCTGGACCTACGACCACCTCGCCTGGCGCAGCCTGGCCGACGGGCCGTGGTTCGCGACCGTCACGACGCTGGCCGCGGCCGCGCTGACCACCTCGCGCATCCGGCTCGGCACGTTCGTCGCCTCGCCGAACTTCCGCCACCCGGTGCCCTTCGCCAAGGAGCTGATGAGCCTCGACGACCTCACCGACGGCCGCCTCACCCTCGGGGTCGGCGCCGGCGGCACGGGTGTCGACGCGTCGGTGCTCGGACAGCCCGAGCTCGGTCCGGGCGAGCGGGTGGGTCGCTTCGCGGAGTTCGTCGACCTGCTGGACCGGCTGCTCACGTCGCCGAGCACGACGTACGACGGGCAGTGGTACCGCGCAGTCGACGCGCGGATGGTGCCCGGCTGCGTGCAGCGGCCGCGCGTGCCATTCGTCGTCGCCGCCAACGGGCCCCGGGCCATGACGGTGGTCGCCCGGCACGGGCAGGGCTGGGTGACGACCGGGGTCACGCCGCCCGAGGACGGCGAGGAGCGCTGGTGGGCCGGCCTCGCCGGTGCCACCGCCCGGCTGGACGAGGTCTGCACGGCCGCGGGCCGTGACCCGGGCAGCCTGCAGCGCCTCCTCAGCGTCGACGCGTCGGGCGCCTTCGGGCTGTCGTCGGTCGAGCACCTGCGTGACGTGGTGGGGCGCGCCGGGGCGCTGGGCTTCGACGAGGTCGTCGTGCACTGGCCGCGGCGCGACGGCGTCTACGCCGGGGACGAGTCGCTGCTGGAGACGGTCGCCGCCGAGGTGCTCCCCGACCTCTGAACGATCACAGGTCCTCTAGGATGGCTCGCGGTGCGCCGGGAAGTCTGGTCGGCAGCGGAGACCAGGCTGTCCACGTCAGGAGCACCCGATGCGCGCACGCGAGCTGGCCCAACCCTTCCCCACCGTCGGGCTCGACACCGACGCGATGGAGGCCGCACGGATGCTGGGGCAGCAGCGACTGCCCGGGCTGATCGTCTTGGGTGACGACGGTCGCCCGTGGACGGTGCTGCCGGCGTCGCAGGTGCTGAGGTTGGTCATCCCCGCCTACGTGCAGGACGACCCGGCGCTCGCCCGCGCCTTCGACGAGAAGGCGTCCGACCAGCTGTGGAGCGAGCTCGACGAGAGCACCGTGCGCGACATGCTGCCGGCGGAGCGGGACGTCGACGAGCTGCCCGTGGTCGACCCGGACGCGACCACCGTGGAGGTCGCGGCCGTCATGGCCCGGGTGCACAGCCCGCTCGTCGCGGTCGTCGACGGCGACGAGCTCCTCGGAGCCATCACGGTGAGCCGGCTGCTCGACCACCTGCTGCCCGGCCCCGCCACGCGCCCGTGACGTCAGTCCTCGTCGTCGCGGTGTTCGTCGCCGCCTACGTCCTCATCGCCACCGAGCGGATCCACCGGGTCGCCGCCGCCCTGAGCGGCGCCGCGGCGATGGTGCTGCTCGGCGTCGTCGACGTGCACGTCGCCTTCTTCAGCGAGAAGACCGGCGTCGACTGGAACGTCATCTTCCTGCTCCTCGGCATGATGATCATCGTCAGCGTCGTCAAGCAGACCGGCCTGTTCGACTACCTCGCCATCTGGGCGGCGAAGCGGGCCCGCGGCCGGCCGTTCGCCGTGATGGTGATGCTCGTCGTCATCACCGCCCTGGCCTCGGCGCTGCTCGACAACGTGACGACCGTGCTACTCGTCGCGCCCGTGACGTTGCTCGTGTGCGACCGGCTCGGCGTCCCGCCGGTGCCATTCCTCATCGCCGAGGCGCTCGCGTCCAACATCGGCGGCACCGCCACGCTCATCGGCGACCCGCCGAACATCATCATCGCCAGCCGGAGCGGCCTGTCGTTCAACGACTTCCTGGTCAACCTCGCCCCGATCGTGGTCGTGCTGCTGGTCGTCTTCATCGGCCTGTGCCGCGTCATGTTCCGGGATGCATTCCAGTACGACGAGGAGCGGGTCGCCGCCGTGATGGCCCTCGAGGAGCGGGAGGTGATCCGCGACCCCGGCCTCCTCGTGCGGTCCCTCGTGGTGCTCACCGCCGTCATCGCCGCCTTCGTCCTGCACTCCGTGCTGCACCTCGAGCCGTCGCTGGTGGCGCTGCTCGGCGCGGGCGCGCTGGTCGCCGTGTCGCGCCTGGACCCGCCCGACTACCTGGAGGAGGTCGAGTGGGCCACCCTCGTCTTCTTCATGGGCCTGTTCGTCATGGTCGGTGCGCTCGTCGAGGTGGGCGTCATCGAGGACCTCGGGAAGGCCGTCACCGACGCGGTCGGCGACCGCTACTTCCTCGCCGGCTCGGCCCTGCTGTGGGGCTCGGCCGTGCTGTCCGGCATCGTCGACAACATCCCCTACGTGGCGACGATGTCGCCGCTGGTCCAGGACCTCGTCGACGCCGGCGGCGGCTCGCCCCAGGCGGACGCCCTGTGGTGGGCGCTCGCGCTCGGCGCCGACCTCGGCGGCAACGCGACGGCCGTGGGGGCGAGTGCGAACGTCGTCGTCATCGGCATCGCGGCCCGCTACGGCCATCCCATCTCGTTCTGGAGGTTCACGAAGTACGGTCTCGTCGTCGCCGCGACGACCGTCGCGCTGGCCTGGCCGTACCTCTGGCTCCGCTACTACGCGTTCGGGTGATCCGGCCGTGACCGCTGGCACCGGCAGTACCGTCGAAGGCGGACGGGGATGTATCGGAGGCGGACGAAGGGGCAGACTGAGCCGAGATCGTCACGGCTGCACGGTGGACACGCACTCACAGGAGGCCTGGAGATGACCGACACGGCGCCCCGGAACACGACCGAGGAGACGCTGGGGGCACTCTTCGCGACCGCCAGCCGCGACCTGTCCTCGCTCGTGCAGAGCGAGATCGAGCTGGCGAAGGCCGAGCTGCGCCAGGACGTCAAGAACGGCGTGACGGGCGGGGCGATGTTCGGCACGGCCGGCTTCCTCGGCGTGCTCGCCCTGATCCTGCTCTCCATCTCGGCGGCCTACGGCCTGGTGGCCGCCGGCCTGGACCCCGCGGTCGCCTTCCTCATCGTCGCTGCCGCCTACCTCGTGGTCGCCGGCGTGCTGGCCCTGATAGGCAAGCGGGCGGTCTCGAAGGTCGGCCCCCCGGAGCGGGCGATCCGCACGAGCAAGGAGACCGCGGCCTACCTGAAGGGCACCCGGTCGGCCGATGCCCAGACGACGACCAGGACCTGACGCCTCCGTCGCCCGGGTCGCCGGCCCGTGGGACCACCGCATGGTGGCCGCCAACGGCGCGCGCTTCCACGTCGCGACGATGGGTGACGGGCCGCTGGTGCTGCTGCTGCACGGCTTCCCCGAGTTCTGGTGGGCCTGGCGGCACCAGCTGCCGGCGCTCGCCGAGGCCGGCTACCGCGCGGCAGCCATGGACCTGCGCGGCTACGGCGCGAGCGACAAGCCGCCCCGCGGCTACGACCCGCTGACCCTGGCCGCCGACGTGGCCGGGGTCATCCGCTCGTTGGGCTCACGCGACGCGGTGGTGGTCGGCCACGGTCTGGGCGGGCTGGTGGCGTGGACGGTGGCGACCGTCCACGACGGCCAGGTACGCCGGGTCGCCGCCGTGTCGGCTCCGCACCCGCGCCGCCTGCGCACGGCGCACCTGACCGACCTCGCCCAGCTGCGGGCCAGCCGGCACGTGCTGGGCTTCCAGCGCCCACTGGTGCCCGAGCGCCGGCTGGTGGCTCACGAGGGCGCGACGGTCACCCGGCTGCTCCGGCTCTGGTCAGGACCCGCGTGGCCGGACGCGGAGGCCGAGGCGCGCTACCGGCAGGCCGTGCAGATCCCCGGTGTCGCCCACTGCGCGATGGAGTCGTACCGCTGGGCGGTCCGCTCGCTGCCGCGCACCGACGGGCTCCGCTACGCCCGGCAGATGAAGACACCCGTGCAGGTGCCGACCCTGCTGCTGCACGGCGAGCTGGACACCACGGTGCTGCCCAAAAGCGCCTTGGGGTCCGGCCGGTACGTCGAGGCGCCCTACCGCTGGCGCCTGCTGCCGGGGGTCGGACACTTCCCGCACGAGGAGGCGCCCGACGCCTTCAACGCCGAGCTGCTCGGGTGGCTCGCGGACCCGGAGCCCGAGTGGTGAGCCGCGCCGACCGCGAGCGGGATGCGGCCGGACGTGCCCGCAACGCCCGGCCGCGCGACGGGCTGGGCCGGCCGTTGCCGCGCGGCGCGGTCGGCGTCGAGCGGGTGCCCGACGACCTCGTGCTGCCCCCCGCCGAGTCGCTGGCGGAGGCGCAGCGGCTGCTCGACAGCGGGGCGCCCTTCCATGCCCACGAGGTGCTGGAGGGCACGTGGAAGGCCGCGCCCGCCGAGGAGCGCGACCTCTGGCAGGGGCTGGCGCAGCTGGCGGTCGGGCTCACCCACCTGGCCCGCGGCAACCCGGTCGGCGCCATGTCACTGCTGCGCCGGGCCGCCGCGCGGATCGCGCCGTACGCCGAGTCGCCGCCACACGGGATCGACGTCGCCGGGCTGGTCGACTTCGCGACCGGCACCGCCGAGCGGGTGGCCGGCGGCGACATGGTGGTGCCGCCGCCTCCCCGGCTGCGCCGGCCTCAGGCGCAGGACCCCGTCGCCACCGACCCGGTCGCACCCTGACCCGCCCGGACGACGGGCGCGACCTCGTCAGCGGTGAGCGCGTAACCCGTCTCGGGGTCGTCGAGCGACTTGGCGAACACCACGCCGTACACGTCGCCGTCGGGCGCGAGCAGCGGGCCACCCGAGTTGCCCGGCTCGACGTCGGCGAACAGCGAGAACACCTCTCGGGTGACCTGCTCGCGCTCGTAGATGTCGGGGCCACGAGCCTCGATGGTGTCGCGGACTCGGGCGGCACCCAGCCGGTACGGCCCACCTTGCGGGAACCCGGCGACGACGGCCGAGTCGCCGCGCTCCGCGCCGCCCTGGAACTGCAGCACCGGGGCGTCCAGGTCGGGAACGTAGAGAACAGCCAGGTCGCGCCGCGAGTCGTAGACGACGACGCGGGCGGTGTAGCGGGTGCCCTCGCCACCGACCTGCACGCGGGGCCGACGCACACCGGCGACGACGTGGGCGTTGGTCATGACGTGGTGGCGGGAGAAGACGAATCCCGAGCCCTCGAGCCGACGGCTGCAGGACTGGGCGCTCCCGGTGATCTTCACGATGCTCCGTCGGGCCTGGCGCACCGCCGCGGTCTCCTTCGCCGACTCGTCGGGCGGCTGCACCGCCCGGATGCGCTCCGGCGACAGACCGCCGAAGACCGTCGGCAGGCCGTTGTGGTCGAGCACCCGGCGGAAGGACGAGAAGAGAGTGCGCGCCTCCTCGGGCATGACCCGGTCGACCCCGGTGATCACCGACGAGTCGCTGATCTGACGGGACAGCGCCGTCGACGGCCCCGGGCGCAGGGCGGACGCCAGGAACCAGGACACGAGCAGCATGGCGAGGACGCTGACCAGTGCACCCATGCCGGCGTCGACCACCCGGGCGGGCTCCCAGGTGATGCGGTCGCGCACCATCGCGCCGAGCCAGGTGGCGAGCAGCTGGCCCAGGGTGGCGAAGACGAGCACGATGGCGATCGCGAACAGGGACTGCCGCAGGCCGACGTCCAAGCCGCCCACGATGTCCGGCGCGAACGCCATGCCGAGCATGCCGCCGCCCAGGAAGCCCGCGAACGAGAGCACTCCGACGACGAAGCCCTGCCGGTAGCCGGAGAGCCCGAACGACACCGCGGAGACGACGAGGAAGAGGTCGAGCCAGTTCACCCGGTGACTCCCGTGTGCTCGGGGGGCAGATCCTCGACGTGGTCGCGGTCCCAGGGAACTTCCCACCCAGCGAGCCGCAGCAAACGGTCGAGCAGGCCGGCGGTGAACCCCCACACGATCAGGTCGCCCAGCTTGAAGGCCGCGCCGACGTAGCCACTGGGGTGACGCACCAACAGCCGGTTGGCCGGGTCGACCAGCTCGTCGAGCGGCACCCGGTGGACCGACGCGACCTCGCCGGGGTCGACGACCGCCACGTCGGTGGGCCGCCGCCACCAGCCCAGGACCGGGGTCACGACGAAGCCGCTCGGTGGCAGGAACAGGGCCGGCAGCGTGGCGAAGACGTGGACCCCTTCGGGGTCCAGCCCGGTCTCCTCGGCCGCCTCCCGCAGTGCGGCGGCGACCACGTCGTCGTCGTCGGGGTCGACCGCCCCGCCGGGGAACGCCACCTGCCCGGCGTGGCTGCGCAGGTCGTGGGCCCGCTCGATGAGCAGGACGTCCCGACGGCGCCCGCCGGGGTGGTCGGCCTCCCCGAAGAGCATCAGGACCGCCGACTCGCGGCCTCCCTCGTCGGGAGGCAGGAACCGGCTGAGCTGCTCGGGCCGCACCCGGACCGCCACCTCGGCGACCGGGCGCAACCAGTCGGGCAGGTCGTCGTCACTCACAGCGTCACCCCGAGCTCATCCCTGATGAGGGTGCGCAGCTCCGCGGCGGAGCGGATCTCGCCGATCTTGCGGCCGGCGACCCGGCCGTCGGCCGTGACGAACAACGTCGTGGGCGGCCCCGTGACGCGCAGCGAGCGGGTGACCCGGTCGCCGTCCTCGTCCTGCACCGAGGGGAAGGTCACGCCGAAGTCCTTGGCCGCGGCGAGTGCCTGAGCGCGGCTCGCCTTGTAGTGGACGCCGAAGAACCGCACCCGGCCGTCAGCGGCCTTCTGGGCGGCAGCGAACAGCGGCATCTCCCGTGGGCAGTTGGCGCACCACGCCGCCCAGACGTTGACGACCGTCGGGGTGCCGCGCAGGTCGGAGAGGCGGATGGCCGGGCCGGCGCCGAGGCAGGGCAGCTCGAGCGGCGGGAGGCCGTCGTCACGCGGCGTGACCTGCGGCACCGACGGGCAGGCAGGCGAGTCGGCGGCGGACACCGCCGGCAGCGTGGCCCGCGGTGCGCGCTCCGACGCCGAGTCCGCGCCGCCGCCACAGCCGACGAGAACCAGCCCCAGACCGAGCGCGAGCGCGACCGCCCTGGTCACGTGGAGACCGCCACCTCGGCGGGCGACTTGACCAGCTTGGCCGCCTTGACCGGGTCGATCTCGCCCTCACCGTAGGAGGGGCACAGCGACGCGAGGGAGCAGGCGCCGCAGGCGGGGCGTCGGGAGTGGCAGACCCGGCGGCCGTGCCAGATGAGGCGGTGGCTCAGCATCGTCCACTCGCTCTTGGGGAAGAGCCCGCCCACCTCGGCCTCGACCTTGTCGGCGTCGGTCTCGGTGGTCCAGCCGAAGCGCCGGGCGAGCCGGCCGAAGTGGGTGTCGACGGTGATGCCCGGCAGGTCGAACGCGTTGCCGAGCACGACGTTCGCGGTCTTGCGCCCCACGCCCGGCAGCGTGACCAGCTGGTCCAGGCGGGCCGGCACCTCACCGTCGAAGCGCTCGACGAGCGCCCGGCCGAGCCCGATCAGGGAGTTGGTCTTGGCCCGGAAGAAGCCGGTCGACTGGATCATCGACTCGAGCTTCTCGCGGTCGGCGCCGGCGTAGTCCTCCGCCGTGCGGAAGGTCGCGAAGACCGCCGGGGTGACCTGGTTGACCCGCGCATCGGTGCACTGGGCCGAGAGGATCGTCGCGACCAGCAGCTCGAGCGGCGTGGTGAAGTCGAGCTCGCAGTGGGCGTCGGGGTAGGTCTGCGCGAGGATGCGGTTCATCCGCCGGGCCCGCCGCGTGCGGGCCAGCGGCGTCTCGGCAGGGGCACTGGGGGACCTCGGCGGCACGTCGCAAGCCTACGGTCTGCCACCGACCTCTCCACCGTCCGGGTGACGTCGGCTCAAGCCGTCGACGGTTCCCGACGATCACGCGGAGTGAACACCAGGAGGACTCCCCCCGTGATCACCATCTCCCCTCAGCCCACCACCCGGCGTCGGCCAGCCGGTGCCGGTCGCTCCCGGCCGGAGCCGGCCCGCGTCCCCGAGCTGGCACACCTCACCCTGGACGGGTTGCGGGCCTACCGGGGGGACCTCATGGCGGAGGAGACCCGGGTCTCGTACTGGCGGCGCATCATGCAGGCCCGGCTCGACGCGGCGATCCGCGACGACGACCACGCCGCCCTGCGCCGGCTCGGGTCGGTCCACGCGACGCACCAGGTGCACAGCCGGCGGATCGCGATGCACCCGGTGCAGCCGCCGGACGGAGCGCCGCCGCTGCCCGACCTGGCCGTGCTGTGGGACTCGCCCGTGGAGGGCGCCGACGAGCAGATGATCGCCCGCCTCACCCGGGCCGAGCAGGAGCTGTCGTCCTACCGCCGGTCGCTGCACCAGCGCATCGACACGGCCACCGGCGAGCTCATCGCGCGCTACCGGGAGGACCCCTCCCTCGCCCTGAGCGCGCTGCCGCTGCGCCCGACCGACCGCCCGGTGGTGGCCTGACCGCCTCGCCCCGATCGAGGTGCGGCACACTGGGGCCGATCACGGCAGGCGAGGAGGACGGCGTGGACGACGCGCAGGCAACGGGGCTCGGTCAGGCTCCGCTGTTCGCAGCGCTCGACGAGGAGGCTGCGGCGGCGCTGCGGGCCTCGATGACCGAGCTGCGGCTCACCCGCGGCAAGGTGCTCTTCAACGAGGGCGACCAGGGCGATCGGCTCTACGTCGTCACGGAGGGGAAGGTCAAGCTCGGCCGCACATCCCCCGACGGCCGGGAGAACCTGTTGGCCGTCCTGGGCCCCGGCGAGATGTTCGGCGAGCTGTCGCTGTTCGACCCGGGCCCCCGCACCGCCACCGTGACCGCCGTGACCGACGCCACCCTGATCGGCCTCGGCCACGACGACCTGAAGCCGGTGCTGACCGGGCGCCCCGAGGTGGCCGCCCACCTGCTGGCCGCCCTCGCGCGCCGGCTGCGGCGCACCAACGAGGCGATGGCCGACCTCGTGTTCAGCGACGTGCCCGGCCGGGTGGCCAAGGCCCTGCTCGACCTGGCCAAGCGCTTCGGCGTGCAGTCCGAGGACGGCCTGCACGTGACCCACGACCTGACCCAGGAGGAGCTGGCCCAGCTGGTCGGCGCCTCCCGCGAGACCGTCAACAAGGCCCTGGCCGACTTCGCTGCCCGGGGCTTCCTGCGACTGGAGGCCCGCGCCGTCGTCATCCTCGACGTCGAGCGGCTGTCCCGCCGCGCCGGCTGACCGTCCCTCCCGCTGGCTACGCCGGCTGACCGCCCTCCCGCGCCGATCAGCTCAGCGCGGGCTCGGGGCTGGCGGGACGGGCTGCTCCGCGAGGTAGTCGAGCTGGGCCCGCACCGACAGCTCGGCGGCCGGCCACAGCACCGGGTCGACGTCGGCGTAGACCCGACGTACGACGTCCTGCGCGGTCCGCGCCCCGGCGGCCAGCGCCGCCCGCACCTGCTCGAGGCGCTCCCGGCGATGGACCAGGTAGTCGCGTGCCACCGCCGAGGCGTCCGCGCGTACCGGGCCGTGACCGGGCAGCAGCAGCATCGGGCCGAGGTCCCGTAGCCGCTCCAGCGAGCCGAGGTACGGCGCGAGCTCACCGTCCGGGTGGGCCACCACGGTGGATCCCCGGCCGAGGATCGTGTCGCCGGTGAGCAGGCCCGGCGTGTCGTGCTCGACCACGAAGCTCACGGAGTCGGAGCTGTGCCCCGGCGTGCCGAGGACCCGCACGGTCAGGCCTCCGACGTCGAAGGTCTCCGCGCCGGTCAGGGGCTGCTCGTCGACGACCAGCCGCGGGTCGGCGGCCGTCATGGGCGCGCCGGTCATCTCCTGGAGCAGACGGGCGCCCTCGGCATGGTCGGGGTGACCGTGGGTCAGCAGGATCAGCTGCACCGGGCCGTGCGACGCGACCCGCTCGAGGTGCCGCTCGTCGAGCGGTCCCGGGTCGACGACGACGGAGGCGGCTGCGCCGGCAGCCCGCAGCAGGTAGGTGTTGGTGCCGTCCAGGGTCATCGGGCCGGGGTTGTCGGCCCGCACGAGGGTGCACCAGGCCGGCAGCGCCACGGCGGTCTCCGAGGCCGTCATGCCCGGCTCCGCAGCACGGCGTCGGCCGCCACCTCGCCGTCGGGCCCGTCGACGACCAGCCGCAGGTCGTCGCCGTCGATGACGGGTCGCGGCGTGACGGGCGCGATGGGCGGGTGGGCCGCGAGCACGGCGCCGACCTCGTCGTACGCCGTGAGCTCGCGCAGGGTCGCCGCGGTCGGCGGGAGCATCGGCATCTCCCCGCGTTCGTAGCGCGCGACCGCGTCGGCCACCCGCACCCACGCGACCCGGTCGGCCTCGCCGCCCACGTGGCGCGTGCGCTGGCCCCCAGGCATCGCGGCGACGAAGAACCGGGTGTCGAACCGGCGGGGCTCGAACTCCGGGGTGATCCAGTGCGCCCAGGCCGCCAGCAGGTCGCCGCGCAGGACGAGCGAGCGCCGGTCGAGCAGGTCGGCGAACGACAGCGACCGGTCGAGCAGGGCGAGCCGGTCGGCCTCCCAGTCGTCGCCGGTCGTGTCGGCGACCACGGTGTCGGGCGAGGTGCCGGCGAGCAGCACCCCCGACTCCTCGAACGTCTCGCGGACCGCGGCGCAGACCAGCGCCCGGGCCAGCCGCTCGTCGCAGCCCAGCCGGGAAGCCCATTCCGCCGGCGCCGGCCCCGACCAGGCCACCGCGTGCTCGGCGTCCCGCGGGTCGACCGAGCCGCCCGGGAAGACATGCATGCCGGCGGCGAAGGACATCGACGACACCCGGCGCAGCAGGTAGACCTCGAGCCCGCCGGCGGACGCGCCGTCACGCAGGAGCACCACGGTCGCGGCGTCGCGCGGGACGGCCGGGTCGACGGTGCCGTCGACGTAGGAACGGGCACGCTCGATCAGGGCGGTCGGGAGGTCTCTCACGTGGCGATCGTACGGAAGGCTGCTCGCCCCCTGTTACGGTCGTCAAAACGGGACACGGGGGATGCGTGATGGCGGAGAGCATGACGATCGGTGAGCTCGCTGACCTCGTCGGCATGACCGTGCGCAACATCCGCGCCTACCAGTCCAAGGGGCTGTTGTTCCCGCCGGAGATCCGCGGGCGGGTGGCGCACTACTCCGGCGCACACGCTGCCCGGCTCGAGCTCATCGCCTCGCTGCAGCGGGAGGGCTTCACCCTGGCCGCGATCAAGCGGCTCATCGACGTCCCCGACAGCTACGCGCACATCGTCGCCGACCGCCGCCGGCGGTTCCGCGAGGGCGTCTCGGACATCCCCACCGCGGTGCCCGTCCCGGAGCACCGCATCCGCGAGCTGCTTCCGGACCTGCCGGAGGACCTCACCGAGACCGGGCTGGCGTGGCGCAAGGACGGCGAGCTGCACTCCCACATCGTGCTCGTCGGCGTGGGTCGCACGCTGGTCGCGCGGGGCGTGCCCCTGGACCTCGTCGCCGAGCTGCAGCTCGAGTCGGCCCGCGTCGCGTCCCGGCTCGGCCAGACCCTGCGGGAGAAGCTCGCCAGCTCGTCCGCGGACGCCGAGGGGCGCGTGTCCGACCTGGCCAGGGTGGCGGTGCAGCTCGCCGCGACCGCCTTCGAGATCGCGTTCCTGAAGTCGGCGACCGAAGGCCCGCCGGCCGAGGGCTGACGAGCAGGCTCAGCCGACTTCGACGACGATCTCCACCTCGACGGGCGCGTCCAGCGGGAGCACGGCGACCCCCACCGCGCTTCGCGCGTGCACGCCCGCGTCGCCGAACACCTCACCGAGCAGCTCGCTGGCGCCGTTGACCACGCCGGGCTGGCCGGTGAAGTCCGGGGCGCTCGCGACGAAGCCGACGACCTTGACCACCCGGCGTACCTTCGCCAGGTCTCCGATCTCGGCCTGCACGGCCGCGAGGGCGTTGAGCGCGCAGGTGGCGGCCAGCTCCTTGGCCCGCTCGGGCGTGACCTCCGCGCCCACCTTGCCGGTGGCCGCGAGGGAGCCTTCGACCATCGGCAGCTGGCCCGACGTGTAGACGTGGTCGCCCGTGCGCACCGCGGGGACGTACGCGGCCACCGGCTTCGCGACCTGCGGCAGGGTCAGCCCGAGCGCCGCGAGCCGCTCGTCAGGGCTGCTCATGACCGCTCCCGCTTCAGGTAGGCGACGACCTGCTCGCCCCCGCCCGGGCCGGGCACGACCTGCACGAGCTCCCAGCCGTCCTCA
Source organism: Actinomycetes bacterium (assembly GCA_036375895.1). Classification (GTDB taxonomy): domain Bacteria; phylum Actinomycetota; class Actinomycetes; order JACCUZ01; family JACCUZ01; genus DASVBJ01. The sequence continues at coordinate 26,266 of DASVBJ010000385.1, forward strand.
CCCCAGGTGTCGAGGATCTGCTTGGTCGCGTGCACCAACAGCGGCACTGTCGCGTACTCCCACTTCGTCATGGCGGCGACTCTAGTGACCGCGCCCGGCCCGACTGCAATCGACCACTCCCCGTCCCGCCAAGATCAGCAGTTGGTCCCCGAGTCATCAGCGCGCCCAGATCCTCAAGCTCCCCCCAAGATCATCAGCGACCTCGTTGTGCGACACGCCGGCGTGTCGCCACGACGAGGTCGCTCGCGATCATGGGAAGGGGTCGCGGGCGATCTCGAGCACGCTCCTGAGGAAGCGAGCAGTCAGCGGAAGCGGCGGAAGTCGGGGTCGCGCTTCTCGGCGAACGCCCGCGCGCCCTCCATGCCCTCCTCGCTGTGCGCGAAGAGCTCCAGCCCGTCGAAGGCGAGGTGTGACAGCCCCGACAGGTGGTCGGTGTCGGCGTTGAACGAGTGCTTGAGGAAACGCAGGGCGGTCGGTGAGTAGGACCCGATGCGCCGGCCCCACGCCAGCGCGGTGGTGAGCAGGTCGTCGAGGGGGACGACGGCGTTGACCAGCCCCCACTGCTCGGCGGTCTCGGCGTCGAACAGGTCGAGCAGGAACCAGATCTGCCGGGCGCGCTTCTCCCCGACGACCCTGGCGAGGTACGCCGAGCCGAACCCCGCGTCGAACGACCCCACCTTCGGCCCGCTCTGGCCGAACCGCGCGTGCGTCGCCGCCACCGTCAGGTCGCACAGCACGTGCAGCACGTGGCCGCCGCCCACGGCCACCCCGTTGACCGCGGCGATGACCGGCTTGGGGATGTCACGGATGATCCGGTGCAACCGCTCGATCTCGAAGGTGCCCCACTCGGTCTCGCCGTAGCCGCCGGTCTCTGCCCGCTCCTTGACGTCGCCGCCGGCGCAGAACGCCTTCTCCCCGGCGCCGGTGAGGACCACCGCCGCCACGTCGTGCGAGGCCCACGCGGACTTGAAGGCGTGGATCAGCTCGTCCACGGTGCGCCCACGGAAGGCGTTGTAGCGATCCGGCCGGTCGATGGTGATGACGGCGACGCCGTCGTGCACCTCGTAGCGGACGTCGGTGAACTCGTCGGTCCTCACGCGGACTCTCCTCGTACGTCGGGTGGCTGGTCAGTCGACCTTGACGACGACGGCGCTGCCCTGACCCACACCGATGCAGGCCGCCGCCACGCCGACCCCGCCGCCGCGCCGGCGCAGCTCACGGCAGAGGTCGACGACCACGCGCGGAGCGGACGCGCCGAGCGGGTGTCCGATCGCGATGGCACCGCCGTGCGGGTTCACCCTCTCGCGGTCGACCGGGCCGAGGTCGTCGAGCCCCCGCAGCGTGCTCAGCACCATGGCCGCGAACGCCTCGTTGACCTCCCACACGTCGACGTCGCCGACCGACATGCCGAGTCGGTCGAGCACCTTGGCGACGGCCGGGACCGGCGCGACGGAGAACCGGTCGGGCTCCACGGCGACCGTGGCACTGGCGAGGATCTTGCCGAGCGGAGCGATGCCGAGGTCGGCCGCGACCCGGCTACTGCCCATCAGGCAGGCGATGGCGCCGTCGTTGATCGGCGAGGAGTTGCCGGCGGTGACGGTGCCGTCGCGGGTGAAGGCCGGCTGCAGCGCAGCGAGCTTGTCGAGACTGCTGTCCGGCCGGACCGACTCGTCGCGCACGACGTCGCCGACCGACATCACGTAGTCGTCGTGCAGCCCCTTGTCCCAGGCCTCGGCGGCCCGCTCGTGGCTGCGCAGGGCCCAGGCGTCCTGCTCGGCACGCCCGATGCCCAGCTCGGCCGCCACCCGCTCCGCGCACGCTCCGAGCGAGTCGGTCCACTCGCCGGGGAAGGCCGGGTTGACCATGCGCCAGCCCACCGTGGTCTGGTGCATCTCCATCTTCTTCGGCAGCGCCTCGTCGGGCTTCGGCACGACGTACGGCGCGCGGCTCATCCCCTCGACGCCACCGGCGACGACCAGCGCGTTGTCGCCGACGGCGATCGACCGGGCGGCCTGCACGAGGGCCTCGCCGCCGGACGCGCACAGGCGGTTGACCGTCGCTCCGGGCACCGTCACCGGCAGCCCGGCCAGCAGCGCCGCCATCCGACCGACGTTGCGGTTCTCCTCCCCCGCCCCGTTGGTGTTGCCGAGGACCACGTCGTCGATGCGCGACTGGTCGAGCCCGGAGTGGCGGCCGACCAGCTCGCGGATCGGCAGAGCCGCGAGGTCGTCGGTGCGGATGGCGGAGAGCCCGCCGCGGTAGCGACCGAACGGGGTGCGCACCGCGTCGAGCAGGTAGGCGTCCATATGGCGTCATCTTGACCGTCGAAAAGCCGCTGTGACAAGGTCCGGGCGTGTCCGACGAGCCGCGCATCGCCCTCGTGACCGGAGCCGGCCGGGGTATCGGTCAGGGCGTCGCGCAGCGCCTCGGCCGCGAGGGCTATCGCGTCGCGCTGACCGCCCGCAGCGAGGACCAGCTGCGCGAGACCGCGGCCCTCGTGCCCGGCCCGACCCTCGTGCTGCCGGCCGACATGCTCGAGCCCGGGGCTCCGGACCGCGTGGTCGACGAGGTCGAGCGGGCCTGGGGCCCGGTCGACGTGCTGATCGCCAACGCGGGCGCCGGCGAGTCGGCCCCGATCGCCCGGATGTCCGACGAGATGTGGCAGCGCCAGATCGACCTCAACCTGACCGCGCCGTTCCGTGCGATCCGCCGGGTCGTCCCCTCGATGGTCGACCGCCGGTGGGGACGGATCGTCGTCCTCGCGTCGGTCGCCGCCAAGCACGGTGACCCCTACATCGCGGCCTACACGGCGGCCAAGCACGGCGTGCTCGGCCTGGTGCGATCGGTCGCGGCGGAGCTCGCCACCAAGGGCGTCACGGTGAACGCCGTCTGCCCTGCGTACGTGGACACCCCGATGACCGACGGGACCGTCGAGACGATCGTTCGCACCACCGGCCGCAGCGCCGAGGAGGCCCGCGCCATGCTCGAGGCCAAGCAGCCGATCGGGCGGCTCATCACCGTCGACGAGGTGACCGAGGCGGTGTGGTTCTGCGTCGCCAACAGCGGCGTCACCGGCCAGGGTGTCAACGTCGACGGCGGGGCCGTGCAGTCGTGACCGCACCGGGCCCCGGAGGCGGGCTGCGCCGCGTCAACCCGCCGGGCCTCGCCGCCCCGAGCGGCTTCAGCCACGCGGTCACCGCGACGGGTGGCTCGCTCGTCTTCCTCGCCGGGCAGACCGCCCTGGACGGCGAAGGGAGGGTCGTCGGTGCCGGGATCGTGGCGCAGTTCGAGCAGGCCCTCGGCAACCTGCTGACGGCGCTCGACGCGGCGGGCGGCGATCCGGAGCACCTCGCCAAGCTGACGATCTTCGCGGTGGACCCCGAGGACTACCGGGCGCACGCCGGCGAGATCGGCGCCGTGTGGCGGCGGCTCGCCGGGCGCGACTACCCGGCGATGGCGCTCATCGGCATCGTCCGGCTCTGGGACGTCGAGGCCCTCGTCGAGCTCGAGGGCATCGCCGTCCTGCCGTAGCCCACTCGTCAGGCGGTGACGGCGTCGACGTGGCGCTGCGCCGGCACGACGAGCCGGTCCTGCAGGGCGAAGAACAGGTCCGCCGCCCGGGTGCCGTGCCACCCGCGCGGCAGCAGCTCGGCCGGCAGCCCCGGGTCGAGGTAGGGCAGCCGCCGCCACTGCGTGAGCGCCCGGACGTAGTCCGCGAACGCCGCCGCGTCGTCGGAGGTGCGCCGACGCCGCCACCCCGCGAGGACCGGCCCGTGCGCGGCCAGGAACTCGCCGTACTGCTCGTGCAGGCCGTCGAGGTCCCACCACGTGGCGACCGCACGACGCAGGTCGGAGAAGGCGAGGTAGTCGGACCGGAACAGGTCGACGTAGTCGGTGAGGCAGTTGCGCCGCAGCATCTCGACGGCCTCCTCGTAGAGGTGCGCGGGCGCGACCCACACGCCCGCGGCCGCGGTGCCGAACCCCAGCCAGGTCAGTCCCGAGCGCAGCGTGTGGCGCTTCTGCCGCTCGGTCTCCGGCACGGAGAAGACCGCCAGCAGCCAGCCGTCGTCGACCCGCGCCGTCGGGCGCCGGAAGATGCGGTGGTCGCCCTCGCGCAGCATGTCCCGGCCCTGCCCGGACAGGGCGTACGCCGCGGCGCCGGCCAGCCGCGTCGGCTCCAGCACGCCGCGCCGCTTGAGCCGCGAGATGGACGACCGCACCGCGGGCTCGTCCACACCGAGGTCGGCCATCAGCCGGATCAACGCGGCCACGCTGATCGCGCCGCCGTGCTCGCGCGCGTAGAGACCGTAGATCGTGACGATGAGCGACCGTGGCTGCTCGCCGCGCGGGTCATGCGTTCCCGTGGGCGTCGTCACGAGCACACGATAGCGTCGGCGGCGTCCCGAGCCGCCACCGTCGGAGGTGCCGTCCGCCGTGCCAGATCCGAGCGAGGTGCTCGACCGACCCGCCCCGCCCCCGGACCTGACGCTGCGCTACGGCCCGGCCGCGGACCACGTCGTCGACGTGCGGCTGCCTGCCGGTGAGGGCCCGCACCCGCTCGCGATCGTCGTGCACGGCGGGTTCTGGCGGGCGGCGTTCGACCGCGCCCACGCCGGGCCGCAGAGCGCCGGGCTGGCCGCGGCGGGCTGGGTCGTCGCGACCGTGGAGTACCGCCGGGTCGGCCAGCGCGGTGGCGGCTGGCCCGGCACGTTCGACGACGTGGCGCGCCTCAGCGACACCGTGATCGGTCTGGCGGCGGATGCGGCTCCGGGGCGCGTCGATGCCGGGAGGGTCGTGCTCGTGGGCCACTCGGCGGGCGGCCACCTGGCCCTCTGGGCGGCGGCACGGCACCGGCTGCCCCCCGCGTCGCCGTGGCACCGGGCGGAGCCGCTGCCGGTGCGCGGGGTCGTCTCGCTCGCCGGCGTCGCCGACCTGGCCCTCGCCGACCGGCTGCACCTGGGCGGCGACGCGACCCGGGCGCTCCTCGGCGGCGACCCCGCCACGCACCCCGAGCGCTATGCCCAGGCCGACCCGGGGGTGCTGATCGGCGCCGGGCGCGTCATCCTGGTGCATGGCACCGCAGACGAGCAGGTGCCGGTCGAGGTGAGCCGGTGGTACGTGGACAGGGCCCAGAGCACGGGCGTCGTGGTGCGGCTGGAGGAGCTGGCAGGCATCGGGCACTACGAGCTGATCGACCCGCTGTCCCCGGCGTGGCCGGCGGTCCTCGCGGCCATGGCCGAGTTGACGCGCTGAAGGCGGTCAACCTCGGGCTCCGGTTCGCCCTCGAGCTGGCGGCGCTCACGGCCCTGGCCGTCTGGGGCTGGCTGGCGACCGACTCGGCGCCCGTCCGCCTGCTCCTGACCTTCGCCGCGCCCCTGCTGGCCGCCTTCGCCTGGGGTCGCTACGTCGCGCCCAAGTCGCCGCGCCGTCTGCCCGACCCGCTGCGGCTGCTCGTCGAGGTCGTCGTGTTCGCGGCCGCCACCTCGGGGCTCGTGGCCGTCGACCACTCGTGGGTGGCGGCTGTGCTCGCCACGGCGTACGTCGTGAACGTCGTCCTCCTCTTCGTCTGGCACCAGCGCGACCACTGACGCGCGGGGTTGCGTTCCCTTGACGACCGTGACGAAAGGGGAATACTGACCGCCATGGAGCTCTCGCCGTCGGCGCACGTCGACACCTTCACGCGCGACAACCTCCCGCCGTTCGAGCAGTGGCCCGAGCTCCGCTTCGACCTGCCGGACGTGCACTACCCCGACCGCCTCAACTGCGCCGAGGAGCTGCTCGACAAGGTGATCGCCGAGCACGGCGCCGACCGGCCGTGCGTCCTGTCTCCCGACGAGACGTGGTCCTACGGCGAGCTGCTGCGCCGCGCCAACCAGATCGCCCAGGTGCTCGTCGAAGACCTGGGCCTGGTGCCCGGGAACCGGGTGATGCTCCGCGGGCCGAACAACCCGTGGACCGTGGCGTGCTGGTTCGGCGTCCTCAAGGCGGGTGGCGTCGTCGTGACGACGATGCCGCTGCTGCGCGCCGGCGAGCTGCGCACGACCGCCGAGATGGGCCGCATCGGCATCGCGCTGTGCGACCACCGGCTCACCGAGGACCTTGCCAAGGCGGACATCCCCGGCCTGCGGACGCTGACCTTCGGCGGCGAGGGCGCCGAGCTCGACGCGCTGGCCGCCACCAAGAGCGGTGAGTTCACCAACGTGGCCACCGCCGTCGACGACGTGTGCATGCTCGCCTTCACCTCGGGCACCACGGGCCGGCCGAAGGCGACCATGCACTTCCACCGCGACGTGCTGGCCATCGCCGACACGTTCTCGAAGCACGTGCTCAAGCCGCGGCCGGACGACGTGTTCACGGGCACGCCGCCGCTGGGCTTCACGTTCGGACTCGGTGGCCTGCTGATCTTCCCGCTGCGCGCTGGAGCGAGCACCCTGCTCCTCGAGCGGGCCACGCCCGACCAGCTGTTCCGGCACGTCGCCGCCCACAAGGTGAGCGTTCTGTTCACCGCCCCGACCGCCTACCGCGCGGCGCTGCCGATCCTCCCCGAGCTGGACATCTCGGCGCTGCGCCGGTGCGTCTCCGCCGGGGAGACGTTGCCGAAGGCAACCTGGGAGGCGTTCCACCAGGCGACCGGCATCGGGATCATCGACGGCATCGGGGCCACGGAGATGCTCCACATCTTCGTCTCGGCAGCCGACGAGGACATCCGGCCCGGCGCCACCGGCAAGCCGGTGCCGGGCTTCGTCGCCCAGGTCGTCGGGCCGGACGGCAGCCCCGTCCCGGACGGTGAGATCGGCCGGCTCGCGGTGCGCGGCCCGACCGGCTGCCGCTACCTCGCCGACGAGCGCCAGCTCGAGTACGTGCAGAACGGCTGGAACATCACCGGCGACGCCTACGTCCGGGACGCGGACGGCTACTACTGGTACCAGGCCCGGGCCGACGACATGATCATCTCGTCGGGCTACAACATCGCCGGGCCCGAGGTCGAGGCCGCGCTGCTGCGTCACCCCGACGTGCTCGAGTGCGGCGTCGTCGGCGCACCTGACGCGGAGCGGGGGATGCTCGTCACGGCGTACGTCGTGCTCCGTGAGGGCGTCTCGCGCGGCGACGAGACCGTCAAGGACCTGCAGGAGTTCGTGAAGGCCGAGATCGCGCCCTACAAGTACCCCCGGCGGGTGCACTTCGTCGACGAGCTGCCGCGCACGAACACCGGGAAGCTGCAGCGCTTCCGGCTCCGCGAGATGTCGTGACCGGTCTCGCCCGCGTCACCGTCCAGCGCCGGGTGGAGTGGCCCGACACCGACGCTGCCCGGCACTACCACCACTCCACGGTCATCCGGTGGGTGGAGGCGGCCGAGGCGGTTCTCTACGAGCGGCTCGGCCTCGCGGAGCTCTTCGGCGAGATCCCCCGCGTCCGGTACGAGGTCGACTACCGCGCCCGGCTGTGGTTCGGCGACCTCGTCGACGTGACCGTCGCGATCGGCAGTGTCGGACGCAGCTCGGTGCGCTACGACTTCGACGTACGCCGGGGCGCCGAGGTGGCAGCCACCGGCACGATGACCGCGGTGCGCATCAACCAGGGCACCGGCGACACGCTGGGCTGGTCCGACGAGGTCCGCACGCTGTTCACGACGTCCGGCGAGCTGGCACCCGAGCTGCTCGGCCCTTCCGCTCCCCCGGGACGCCACTGACGGACGCGCCGAGTCGATTTGACACTCTGCGCTGACTACGGGCTGAACTGCCCGTTCAGGCCAGCTTCAGCCCGGGTGGCCCAGGATTGGGGCCGCGGCACGAGACCACCCGGGAGGCGTGATGACCAGACTCCTGCCCCTCGCATCCGCGGTGCTTCTGGTGCTCGGCGCGGCGGCCTGCGGGGGCAACGACGACTCCGCCGCGCCCGGGTCGGCGGCCCGCACGTCACCGACTGCAACCGCGGCACCGAGCCCGGCGGCGAGCACCCTCGACCCGGCGGACTTCGTCGCCACGATCGACAACCCTTACCTGCCGCTCGTCCCGGGCACGGTGTTCCGTTATCGCGCGACGACCGAGGAGGGACCGGAGGACGAGGTCGTCACGGTCACCCACGAAACGAGGACCATCCTCGGCATCACGGCAGTCGTCGTGCACGACGTGGCGAGCCACGCCGGGAAGCCCGTCGAGGACACCTATGACTGGTACGCCCAGGACCGGGACGGCAACGTCTGGTACCTCGGTGAGGACACCAAGGAGCTCGAGGACGGCAAGGTGGTCAGCACCAAGGGGTCGTGGGAGGCGGGGCGCCACGGCGCCCGGGCCGGTGTCGTGATGCGGGCGCACCCGCAGGTCGGTGACGCCTACCAGCAGGAGTTCCTGAAGGGCCAGGCGGAGGACCAGGCCCGGGTCCTGAGCCTGACCGAGCACGCGACCGTGCCGTACGGGGCGTTCGAGGACGTCGTGATGACAAAGGACTTCAGCCCGCTCGAGCCCGACGTCGTGGAGCACAAGTACTTCGCCCGAGGGATCGGCTCGGTGCTGGAGGTGCAGGTGGCGGGCGGCACGGACCTGCTCGCACTGGTCAGCGTCGAGCGGCAGCCCGGCGGCTGACGGTCAGCGGCTGAACCACCAGCAGCCGTCAGCCTCTTCCTCGAGGGTGAAGCCGAGACGCTCGAGCAGCCGACGGGAGGCGATGTTGCCCACCTCCACCTCGGCGGTGACGGCACGCACGTCCGGCTGGTCCAGCAGCCAGTCGACGAGGGCGCGCACCGCCTCGACGCCGTAGCCGTTGTTGCGGAACGGCGCGGCCAGCCCGTAGCCGATCTCGACCCGCCCGTCGCCGTCGACCCAGCCCTTGGTGCCGCAGTCGCCGATCACCCGCCCGTCGGCGGCCAGCGTGATGAACCACGCGCCGAGGTCGGCGTCGCTGCGTGCGCTCGGCACGGTGAACCGCCACACGTCGAGGATGCCGGCGTGCGGGTAGCCGGCGCCGAGCGGCAGGCCGGCGTCCTCGCCGGCGAGCATGGCGGTGGCCGCCGCCCG
>DASVBJ010000058.1:0-2568 GCA_036375895.1 Actinomycetes bacterium
GCCGCTGCCCGAGCACGCGCGTGGCCTCCTGGAGCTCGGGGCACCCCACGATCCGGTAGGGCGCCGGGATCGCGGCCAGCTGCACGGCGTACCACACCGGGTTGCTGGTGCTGCCGGCCAGGCGGGTGGTCTCGGCATCGAGTGGCTCGAGCAGTCCGAGGGTGCGGGGGGCGCACCGGGCCACGGCTTCGATGGGCGCGTCGATGATGACCTGCACGTCGTACTCCCAGCCGACGGCGAGATGCTCCTCGAGCATGGCGACCGGGTCGAGGTCGGCGGGTGGGCTGAATCTGTCGTCGAGCACCTCCACCCCGCGGACCCGGTCGACCCGGTATGCCCGGCGGGCGTCCGCGGAGTGGGAGCGACACAGCAGGTACCACCGGCCGTGGCGTACGACGATCGCCCACGGGTCGACGTCGATGAGCCAGTCCGAGCCGGCCTCGGTGCGGTAGCCAATCCGCGCCCGTCGGCGGTCGGAGCAAGCCTGCACGAGGGCGGTCGTGGTCGCCGGGTCGGGCCGGGCGGCGGCGCGGTCGGGAGCCGGTGCCGCGGATCGACGGACGGCCTCGGCCTGAGCGGCCACCGGCTCCGGGAGTGCCCGCACGATCTTGCCGAGCGCGCTGCCGACCGGGTCGGTGGGATCGCTCGCCTCGTGGTGGCCGTCGAGCACTGCCATGACCAGACCGAGGGCCTCCGTGGCGCTGAACATCAGCGGCGGAAGCCTGAGGCCGCGGCCGACGCGGTAGCCGCCGTAGGGCCCACGGACCGACTCAATGGGGATGCCGGCCTCGCGGAGGATGCCGACGTACCGCCGGGCGGCCCGCTCCGATACGCCGAGCTTGTCACCGAGCCGTTCCGCGGTGATGCCTGGGCTGCTCTGCATCAACTCGAGGGCCATCAGCGCCCGGGTCGTGGGGCTCACGTCGGGCTTCACTTCACCCCGCAGATCCGGAAGCAGAACGTCCGGAACCGAACCTAGCATGCCGATCATGTCCGACGACTTCGCTTTGAACACCTCGCTGAAGGACCCGTCGATCAAGGCCGGTGAGGTCGAGATGCTGCTCTTTGCCCTCGACCGGTCGCGGGCGCAGTTCGCTTGGAAGTGCGGCGGCCTGGACGCTGCCGGGCTCAACAAGCCGCACCCGCCGACGACCATGACCTTGGGCGGGCTGCTCAAGCACATGGCCCTGGTCGACGACTGGACGACGGTCCGCCTGACCGGGCAGCCGATGGTCGCGCCGTGGACCACCGTCGACTGGGAAGCCGACCCCGACTGGCCGTGGCACTCGTCGGCCGACGACGCGCCCGAGGAGCTCTACCGGCTCTGGCGTGAGGCGGCCGAGCGGTCGCGTGCCGCTGTCACGGCGCTCATTGCCAACGGGGGGCTCGACCAGCCGGCGAAGCTCGGCCTCGAGTCGGGCGAGACCCCGAACGTTCGGCGGTTGCTTGTCGACCTGCACGACGAGTACGCCCGCCACGTCGGCCACGCCGACCTCCTCCGCGAGGCCGTCGACGGCCTGGTGGGCGAGGATCCGCCGCAGTCATGATGACCGCCGTGGAGTCGCCGATCCCCGCTGAGCAGCTGGTCATCGTGCCTGCCAACGGCGCGTCGTGGGACGACCTCGACGCGATCTTCGGCACCACCGACTACCCGGGCCGGTGCCAGTGCCAGCGGTTCAAGGTCCTCAGCTGGATCTGGCGCGACTCCACGCAGGAGGAGCGGACTGCGATGCTCCGGGCGCAGACCGCCTGCGGCAATCCGGACGCCGCTCGCACCAGCGGCCTGGTGGCCTACGTCGATGGCGAGCCCGCTGGCTGGGTCGCGGTCGAGCCACGGACGGCATACCCCAAGCTGCGCACCTCTCGCGTCCCGTGGAGCGGTCGGGACGAGGACAAGGACGACGACGGCGTCTGGGCGGTGACCTGCTTCGTGGTCCGAAAGGGCTATCGGGGCCGCGGCCTCACCTACCCCCTCGCGCGCGCCACGATCGACTTCGCCCGCGCGCGCGGCGCGCGGTCGCTCGAGGCCTATCCGATGATCACCCAGCCGGGTCAAGAGATCACCTGGGGCGAGGTGCACGTGGGGGCCCGTCAGGTCTTCGAGGACGCCGGGTTCGTGGAGGTCAGTCGGCCCACCGTCCGGCGGGTGGTCATGTGGATCGACTTCGAGCAAATGGCTGACGGACGTTGACGGGTGTGCCGGACGTGCTGCTGGCTCGCCTTGACGACGTCGGCTCCCGAGACAGGAACCAGCTCGTGACACGAGGACGTCGGCCTCGGCGCAGATGGCGACGATGCCGCGATTTACCAGCAATGCATCGTCATTTCGGCAAAGTGTCGTCGCGCAACCGGGCCCGCTGGGCACAGCCTTTACGCGACCCCGGACCGGTGCTAGGAACCTGGGGAGCGGCTCGCGCCGAACGGTAGGGGGATTTGGGAGGCACGCATGGACTCTCCGTACCAGGGCGCGCCGGACGTTCACGTCTTCCCGGCCAACCTGTCGCTGCCGGGCCTAGGGGTCCTTCCCATCAACGCCTACCTGCTGATGGCCGAGGAGCCGGTGCTCAT
>DASVBJ010000135.1:0-2018 GCA_036375895.1 Actinomycetes bacterium
CGGCGACCGGTGGGCCGCCGGACGCGCGAGCGTCGCGCAGGAGCACTTCGCGTCCAACCTCATCCGCGGACGGCTACTCGCGCTCGCCCGGGACTGGGACACCGGCGACGGGCCGGCGCTCCTGCTCGCCTGTCTGCCTGGTGAGGCACACGACCTCGGTCTCATCGTGTTCGGGCTCCTCACCGCACGACGCGGCTGGCGCGTCACCCTCCTGGGCGCCGACACACCCATCGACACCCTCCAGGCCAGCATCCGCAAGATCGAGCCGACACTCACTGTCCTAGTCGCCACCACGCCCGCGATGCTCGCCACGTACGCCGACGACCTCCGCAAGCTCACCGCGGTAACGCCCACGGCTATCGCCGGCATCACCGACACGCAGGCGATCGCCGACATCGGCGCCACCGCGCTTCCCTCGGACATCGTTCAAGCAGCGCGAGCCGTCGTCCACTAGCACCCTCGCGCATCTGTCGCGGAGCGTGAAAGCGCGCTCATGCCGACGATGTCCGTGCGCAGCCAGAGGATGTCGAGGCGGTTCGGGGCGGGGTGCGTCAAGATCGTCCTGTGACAACAGGCCCTGGGCGGGCAGCCCCTGCCGAACCTCCGCCATCACGAGGTCCACTCCGCACATGGGTCCGCGCCCGCCCGGCCGACGTGGTCGACGTCTTCGTCTATGTGGTCGTCCTCAACCTCGCCATCGAGTACGTCCCATCGGTCATCAGCGAAGGCTTCACCCTGTCGCTGCTGACTGCAGTCCTGCTCAAGCTCGTGCTGGAAGCGGTGATCATCCTCAAGACCAGGGTCATCGACAGGCTCCGTGCCGCGCCGAGCAAGCGCGGCAAGGCAGCCGCCGCCGTGGCGTTGTGGGCTGTCGCAGCCGGGAGCAAGTTCGTCGTACTCGAACTGGTCGATCTCGTCTTCGGCGACGCCGTGAGCCTGGGCGGGTTCATACCTGTGACGTTGCTGGTTGTCGCCCTGCTTGCGTCACGGGCGGCCGTACGACGCCTCCTCTATGACACATCCGCACCGGCCTAATCAGATAGCCGCACCTGCCGTTGACCGAGCGGTGGTGCCAGCTCCACCTCGACAACGGTCTGCGGTGTCGTCGCCGAGCCGGCGTTACCGATCACTGGAAGCCATTGCTCTCAAGCCGATGGAGCGGAGCGCTGAGCCTGAGTGAAGATCCGGCAGCCGGGTGGCCCATATCGCTAAGTCAGGGCTTTGGGCCCTCCGAGTCCGGCGAAGCGGGAGGCACGATAGGGACGAGTACGGGCAGGCCTCGAGGGCTTCGCACAAAGGGTGAGTTCGATGACGGGTAGCCCCGAGTCACGACAGAAGCCCGCGCACACCCCGTTGGCCCGGGGGGCCGTCGGACTGGCCTCCGCCGCTGCGGTCTTGGTGGCGCTCGGAATCGGCGGACTCGGCGGGGGTGGCGCGGGCGCCGCGCTTTCGCTCGCTGCGTTCGTCACGGCGGTCGTGGCGAAGGTGAAGCACGAGCGGTGGGCGCTGCTTTGGCTGCCTTTCTTGTTGTTCCCCGCGCTGCTTGTCTCTTCGCCCTTCTGGGTTTGAGAAGCGTGCGTACCTGCCGCGATGACGCACTCGGTAGGCGCCACTCCGCGACGGACGGGCGCTGGCCACTGATCCGATCGGTAGCGTCAGCTATCCGCCGCTGCCGGTTTGGCGGCGTCCCATGGCTCGAGTACGACCACCGCGGTTTCGGTCGGCCGCCTCGCGGCGTACTCGTCGAGGTTCTTGTCGATCTCGGCCCACCGTGACCACAGCCGCTCGCGCTCCACTCCGTGGGCACGATGCGCATGGACACGTCGCGCCCCATCGCGCGTCTGAGCAGTGGCTTCAGGATGAGCCTGCAAGTTCAGCCACCACGCGGGTTCGGCCGCACCCCACCCGTTCATCGCCATCGTGACCAGGTTGTCGCCGTCTTCGAAGTAGCCGACGAGGACCTGCCGCGACCGTCCCGTTCGTCGGCCGGTCGTGGTGAGCCAGAGGGCCCCCCAGCC
>DASVBJ010000267.1:0-4005 GCA_036375895.1 Actinomycetes bacterium
ACCGCGACCGCGGTGCCGGTCGACGCTTCCCGAGAAAGGCCCTTCCGTGGTCATCGCCGCTGTCATCGGTGTCTGCATCGTCCTGCTCGTGCTGGCCTTCCTGGTGCCGAGGCTGTCCCGGCACCCCGAGCGGGGCACGCAGTCGGTGCTCGGCCTGGGGTCGCGTGCGGGCGGCAAGGCGCCGGGCCGGCTCGGCCACTGGCTGAGCAAGCCGTTCCAGAACTCGTCGAGGGCCGTCAGTCGCAGCGCGGGCGCCGGCCGCCGGGGCCGGCGCAAGCTGCCCTTCTGACGGGACAGCGGCAGTCCGCCGGCTCGGTGCCGGTCCTGTAAGCCCCTGCCGTCACGTCTGGCCACAGGCGGGTCACGAGCCTGCGTCGTCCGGCGCCTGAGGCGGCCCGGCTCGCGAGAGCCGCGCCGCCTTGGTGGTCAGGTAGCGCTGCTCCGGGATGCTCGTCGTGCGGCTCGCTGCGGCCCGGTAGTGCGCCACCGCGGCCTCGCTGTCGCCGGCCATCTCGAAGAGGTGTGCGCGCACGGCGTCGAGCCGGTGGTGACCGGCCAGGCTCTCGTCGAGGGCCTCGAGCAGGGCCAGGCCGGCAGCCGGCCCGTGCACCATCGCCGCGGCGATCGCACGGTTGAGCGACACCAGCGGGTTTCCCGACACGCGTTCCAGCAGGCCGTACAGCGCGAGGATCTGCGGCCAGTCGGTGGTCTCGGCCGTGGCGGCCTCGTCGTGGACCGCCGCGATGGCTGCCTGCAGCTGGTACGGGCCGACCGAGCCCCTGGCGAGCGTGTCCGTGATCAGCGCGACGCCTTCGGTGATGAGCCGCTGGTCCCACGCGCGGCGATCCTGCTCGGCGAGCGGGATCAGCTCCCCCCGGGGGCCGCTCCGGGCGGGGTGCCGGGCGTCGGTGAGCAGCATCAGTGCGAGCAGGCCGCCCACCTCGGCGTCGTCGGGGAGCAGACGGTGCACCTCCCTGGCCAGCCGGATGGCCTCACCGGACAGGTCGCTGCGCTGCAGGTCGGGCCCGATGCTGCTGACGTAGCCCTCGTTGAAGATCAGGTACAGGACGTGCAGGACCGAGCGCAACCGTTCCGCCCACTCGTCATGCGTGGGCATCCGGAAGGGCAGCCCAGAGGCCTTGATGCGCTGCTTGGCCCGGCTGATCCGCTGCGCCATGGTCGCCTCGGGCACCATGAAGGCCTTCGCGATCTCGGCCGTGGTCAGGCCGCCAACCGCGCGCAGTGTGAGCGCGATGGCCGAGGCCGGCGTGAGCGACGGGTGGCAGCACATGAACAGCAAGATCAACGTGTCGTCGCGATCGGACGACTCGGCGCCAGGCACTTCCAGGCCGGCCACCAGAGCCTCTCGGCGGCGGCGGGACTCGTCGCTGCGCAGCTGGTCGGTCATCCGCCGCGCCGCCACCGCGATCAGCCAGCCGCGCGGGTTGTCGGGCATGCCCTCAGCCGGCCACTGCAGGACCGCGGCAAGCAGCGCCTCCTGCACGGCGTCCTCCGCGGCGGCGAAGTCACCGAACCGCCGGACCACCGCACCGAGGACCTGCGGCGCCAGCTCGCGCAGCAGATCCTCGGTGCCGGACCGCTGGATCACACGTCCGTCGCCGGGGCGCTCATCAACGGACGCACGTGGATCGGCTGCTTGATCGGGACACCACCCGGCCCCGGCGCGGAGGACGCCTTGGCGGCGATCTCGATCGCCCGCTCCGGGGTCTCGACGTCCACCAGCCAGAAGCCGGCGAGGAACTCCTTGGACTCCGGGAACGGGCCGTCGGTGACGACCGGCGCACCGTGGCCGTCGGAGGTGACGATCCTGGCCAGCTCGGGCCCGGAGAGGCCCTGCGCGTCGACCAGCTCACCGCTGTCGGTGAGCTCCTTGCCGAGCCGTTGCTGGAACTCGATGTGCGCCGCGATGTCCTCCGGCGGCCAGGTGCTCATGGGCTGGTCGCAGTTCTCCCCGCCCTCGTAGTTCATGAGCAACAGGTACTTCATCCTCGACTCCTCACCACTCCGACGCCCATCTTGGCGCTCTCAGGGGTAGGTCGGAACCCGCTGCCCGGTCTCGACATCCTCCTGGTCGACGGTTGTGGGCAGGTCAAGGCCGGGGCCTCCCGACGCGGGCGAGGCCGGAAAGGTGACGGCCGCGCCGGGGTCGATCGGGCCCGGCGCGGCCGTCGGTCTTCGCTCCGCTGACTACTCGGTGTCGGTGGCGGTCACGGTGACCGAGACGCCGGCGCCGAGCCAGAGCTGGCTCAACACGTACTTGGTCCCGCTGGGCAGCGTCCCGGACTCGTCGGCCGACCCGGAGGCCGCCGAACCGATCAGCTTGCAGCTTGCGTCGTAGAAGTAGACGTCCAGGTCGTAGGGCGCGTCCGAGGTGCCCTTGACCGTCACCTTGTGCACGCCGTCACCGAAGCTGTCGGGCAGCGTGGTGACCCAGCCGTCCGCGCCCTGCGACGAGGGCGGAGCCGTGCAGGTCGACTCGAAGTCGGCCGCGGTCACCCCGATCGCGCTGTCGGACCCCGGGTTGCCGGCGGCGATGGTGCCCTGGTCGGTGACCGGCGCGTCGGGCGGCGAGGCCGGCAGCGGACCCACGTCCTTGACGGTGCCGGAGAAGACCTGCAGCTCGGCGGCCTGCACGTTCGCCTTGGTCTCGCCGAGCGGCGCGTCGGTCCAGAACCGCACGTACCTGGCGGTGACCGGTGTGGCCAAGGTGAACGTCTTGTAGTGCACGTCGGGCACGACCGGGCGCGGCTCCTCGTAGGAGAACGCGTCCTTGCCGATCGGCTGGGTCTTCCAGACCACGCCGTCGGTCGAGGTCTGCAGGGTGAAGCTCTTCAGAGCCTCGAAGCGCGACGAGGTGAAGGCGCTCACGCGCACCGCGGTGATCTTGGCCTGCTTGGCCAGCGCCACCACCGTGTTGCCGGTGCCCTTCTTGGCCTTCCAGCTGCTCGCCTCGGTGTCGTCGATCAGCGCTGTCGCATTGGGATCGGTCGACGACACCACCTCGGCGCCGTTGGACTTCGAGGCCAGGTTGGGCGCCATCGAGAACGCGAGGCTCTTGGTCCCGCCGGCCGTGATCGCGACGCCGGTGAAGGTCTGCGCGCCGAAGCCCGGTGCCTGGATGGTCACCGGGTAGGTGCCGGCGGTGACCGGCACTGCGAACTGACCGGTGGACGACGTCTTCGCCACTGGCGACACCCGGGCCTCCAGCACGCCGAGCATCACCCGCGCGCCCGCGACCGGCTCACCGGTCGAGGCGTTGACGACCTTGCCGACAAGCCGGCCGTTGCGTGCGGAGTCCGCGTGCTGGAAGGACGGCACCGGGTCGGTGTCGTCCCCGCCCTTCGTGTGGGCGGTGACACCGGCTCCCCGCGAGGCGAACGCGCCGTAGACGATGTCGAACAGCGTGTCGAAGTCGCTGCGCGCGTGGTAGCGGTTGTCCAGCGCCTTGATGATGGCGTCGCGCTCGTCGAGCATCGACGGGTCCGTCGGTGACAGCGGCATCGCGTCGGTCACCAGGCGCGCCGCGATCTCACCGCCTTGCGCCTCGCCGTACTTCGCGACCAGCGCCTTGCGCATGGTCCACAGCATCGTGGTCCAGATCTCGCCGTCCGCGTGCACCTCGGCGCCCACGATGTCGTAGCCGATGTCGCCGAAGCCGGTCGGGCTGTTGTCGTACGACCAGTTGCGGATGCCGCGGCTCGCATTGCCGGTGACGAACTCACCCACGACAGCCTTGTTCTGCAGGCCCTCGTGGTACAGGTGGTTCAGGGCGTACCAGTCGCCCCAGCCCTCACCCATCGAGCCGGACTGGTGGCTGTTCAGCGCACCGTCCTCGGCGCTCACGTAACGGTTGGACAGCCCGTGGCTGTACTCGTGCTGGATGACGCTCTGGTCGAAGTTGCCGTCCGAGTACGGACCCTCGAACGCGTCGTTGATGGGCTCCCACAGGAACATGCCGCTCCACGGCGGGATGCCGTCGGGCAG
>DASVBJ010000271.1:0-8742 GCA_036375895.1 Actinomycetes bacterium
CTCGCACTCGTCTGCGGGCCCGAGGTGATGATGCGCCACGTGGGGCACGAGCTCGTCCGGCTCGGCATCCCCGCAGGACGGGTACGGCTCTCGCTCGAGCGGAACATGCGCTGCGGCGTCGGCCTGTGCGGGCACTGCCAGCTGCGCGAGCTGTTCGTCTGTGTCGACGGCCCGGTGATCGGCCTCGACCGGGCCCGACCGCTCATGGACGTGCGGGAGCTGTAGATGACGACCACGCGACCCAAGCTCGCTGTCTGGAAGTTCGCCAGCTGTGACGGCTGTCAGCTCACGCTGCTCAACTGCGAGGACGAGCTGATGGCGCTCGCCGGCGAGATCGACATCGCGTACTTCCCCGAGGCGACCAGAGCCGTCGTCGAGGGGCCCTACGACCTGTCCCTCGTCGAGGGCTCGGTCACCACTCCGGGCGACGCGGACCGCATCCGGGAGATCCGCCGGGTGTCCCGGAAGGTCGTCACCATCGGCGCGTGCGCGACCAGCGGGGGCATCCAGGCGCTGCGCAACTTCGCCGACGTGCAGGAGTTCCGCTCCGTCGTCTACGCGCACCCCTCGTACGTCGAGACGCTCGCGACCTCGACGCCGATCGAGGCGCACGTCGACGTCGACTTCCAGCTGCGCGGCTGCCCCGTCGACAAGGATCAGCTGCTCGAGGTGCTCGCGGCCTTCCTGCAGGGACGGCGCCCGCGGGTCCCGGCGTACAGCGTCTGCGTGGAGTGCAAGCGGCGCGGCACGGTCTGCGTGACGGTCGCCCACGGCACCCCTTGCCTCGGCCCGGTCACGCACGCCGGGTGCGGCGCGCTGTGCCCGGCGTACGCCCGGGGCTGCTACGGCTGCTTCGGGCCGAAGGGCACCCCCAACACGGCGTCGCTCGCGGCCCGGCTGCGGCTGCTGGGCATGGACGAGGGCGAGGTCATGCGGGTGTTCCGGACCTTCAACGCGGCGGCCGAGCCGTTCCGGCTCGAGGGCGATCGGCATGCGGAGGTGACCCGGTGACGCACAAGCTCACCGCCGACCAGGTGCTGAACGTGGACACGCTCGCCCGCGTCGAGGGTGAGGGCGCCATGCACGTCCGGGTCGAGGCCGGCGAGGTGACCGACGTGCAGCTGCGCATCTTCGAGCCGCCGCGGTTCTTCGAGGCGTTCCTCCGCGGCCGGGCCTACACGGAGCCGCCGGACATCACGGCGCGCATCTGCGGCATCTGCCCGGTCGCCTACCAGATGAGTGCCTGCCTCGCCATCGAGGACGCCTGCGGGGTGACCGTCACCGAGCAGGTCCGCGCGCTGCGGCGGTTGCTGTACTGCGGTGAGTGGATCGAGAGCCACGCCTTGCACGTCTACCTGCTGCACGCCCCGGACTTCCTCGGCTACCAGAGCGCCATCGAGATGGCGAAGGACCACGCGGAGGTGGTCCAGCGCGGCCTGCGGCTGAAGAAGGCGGGAAACGCGCTGATGACCGTGGTCGGCGGCCGCTCCGTGCACCCCGTCAACGTCCGGGTCGGCGGCTTCTACCGCTTCCCCACCCGGGAAGAGCTGCTGGCGTTGCGCCCGCGACTGGAGCAGGCGCGTGACGACGCCCTGGCCACCGCCTCGCTCGTCGCCGGCTTCGACTACCCCGACTTCGAGCAGCCGTACGAGTACGTCGCGATGCGCGCCGAGGAGGGCTACCCGCTGGAGTCCGGCCGGGTCGTCAGCAGCAGCGGCCTCGACTTCCCGGCCGCCCGTTTCACCGACCACGTCGCGGAGGAGCACGTCGCCCACTCCAACGCCCTGCACGCGCGCCTTGCCGACGGCAGGCCGTACGTCGTGGGGCCGCTCGCCCGGTACAGCCTCAACCGCGACCGGCTCTCCCCGCTGGCCCTGGAGGCGGCGGCCGCCGCCGGGCTGGGCGCCGAGTGCCGTAACCCGTTCCGTTCCATCGGCGTGCGGGCTGTCGAGCTGGTCTACGCCTGCGACGAGTCGCTGCGGCTCATCGAGGCGTGGGACGGCACCGGCCCGTCGTACGTCGAGGTCCCCGCCCGGGCGGGCACCGGCCACGGCGTCACCGAGGCGCCACGGGGGCTCCTCTACCACCGCTACGTCCTCGACGGCTCGGGCACCATCCGGGAGGCACAGATCGTGCCGCCCACGTCGCAGAACCAGGCGAGCATCGAGGCCGACCTGCGCGGCTACGTGCAGGACCGCCTCGACCTCGAGCACGAGGAGCTGACCCGGCAGTGCGAGCAGGCGATCCGCAACTACGACCCGTGCATCTCGTGTGCCACGCACTTCCTGGACCTCACGATGGAGTCGTCGTGACCGGTCCGCCGGCCGAGGTGCTCGTCGTCGGCGTCGGCAACGTCGACCGCGGTGACGACGGGATCGGCCCGATCGTCGCCCGTCGGGTCGCCGGGCTTCGTCTCCCGGGGGTGCGTGTGGTCCAACGCGCCGAGCCCCTGGACCTGGTCGATGACTGCGCCACCACGGACGTGCTGGTCGTGGTCGACGCGGTCCGCAGCGGACGACCCGCGGGGGCCCTGGTGGTGCAGGAGGTCGACCAGCGGCCGTTGCCGGCGTGGACCGGGGCAGGCGGCACGCACGCATTCGGCCTGGCCGCGGCCGTCGAGCTGGCCCGCGCGATGGGGCGCATGCCGCGGCGGCTCGTGCTCGTCGGGGTGGAGGCCGAGAGCTTCCGGACCGGCGCGGCGCTGTCCGCGCCGGTCCGTGACGCGATCGAGTCGGCGGTCCGTGCGGTCACATCCGCAGCCGACGCGAGGCTGGCGGGGGACGGCTGACCGCCCGGCCGCCCGGTGGTCAGCCGCCTGGCGGTCAGGAGAGGCCGACGATCTCGCCGTCCTCGTCGAGGTCGATGCGCGTCGCGGCCGGGTGCGCCCCCAGCCCCGGCATGGTGCGCATCTCGCCGCAGATCGGGTAGACGAAGCCGGCGCCGACGTTGGCCCTGACCTCGCGCACCTGCAGCCGCCAGCCCGTGGGGGCCCCGAGCAGGGTCGGGTCGCTGGACAGCGACAGGTGCGTCTTGGCCACGCACACCGGCATGGAGCCGTAGCCGCTGGCCTCGAAGAGGTCGAGGTCGGTCGACGCCAGCGGGGTGTAGTCCACCCCGTCCGCGCCGTAGATGCGGCGGGCGATCGTCTCGATCTTCTCTCGCAGCGGCGCCTCGCGGTCGTAGAGGAAGCGGAAGTCGCCCGGCTCCTGGGCTGCCTCGCGGACTGCCTCCGCCAGCTCGACGCCACCGCGGCCGCCGTCGCTGACGGCCGTCGTCACGGCAGCCCGCACGCCGCGCTCGGCCGCGATCGCCTGCACCGCCTCGAGCTCGCTCGCGTGGTCGCCCGGGAACGCGTTGACGGCCACCACCGGGGTGACGCCGTGCGCCATGACGTTGTCGAGCTGCTTGGCGAGGTTCGCCGCCCCGGCGTACACGTCGTCCGGGTTCTCGACCAGCATCGTCTCGGGCAGCGGCCGTCCGGCCACCACCTCGTGCCGACCGCTGTGGGCCTTCATCGCGCGGACCGTGGCCACGACGACGGCCGCGTCCGGCCGCAGTCCGGAGACCCGGCACTTGATGTTGAAGAACTTCTCTGCGCCGATGTCGGCGCCGAAGCCGGCCTCGGTGAGCAGGTAGTCGCCGCCGTGCAGACCGATGAGGTCGGCCACCACGCTGGAGCTGCCGTGCGCGATGTTGCCGAAGGGCCCCGTGTGCACGAGCACCGGAGTGTTCTCCAACGTCTGCAAGAGGTTCGGCTTGAGCGCGTCGCGCAGGATCACCGCCATCGCCCCGGCCCCCTGGAGATCCTCGGCCGTGACCGGGTCGCCGCTGCGGGTGCGGCCGACGACGATGCGGCCCAGCCGCTCCCGCAGGTCGCGCAGCGACGTGGCCAGCGCCAGGATCGCCATCACCTCCGAGGCCGCGGTGATGTCGAAGCCGCCCTGTCGGGGGACGCCGTCCTGCCGGCCGCCCAGCCCGAGGACGATGTTGCGAAGGGCCCGGTCGTTGATGTCGAGGACGCGCCGCCAGCTGATCCGGTGCGGCTCGAGGCCGAGCGGGTTGCCGTGGAAGAGCGAGGCGTCGACCATCGCGGCGAGCATGTTGTGGGCCGCTGTGACCGCGTGCATGTCGCCGGTGAGGTGCAGGTTGAACGGCTCCATCGGCACCACCTGCGCGTATCCGCCGCCCGCCGCTCCGCCCTTGATGCCGAAGGTCGGGCCCATCGACGGCTGGCGGATCGTGACCACGGCCCGCTGGCCGATGTGGGCGAAGGCCTGCCCGAGGCCGACCGTCGTCGCCGTCTTCCCCTCGCCCAGCGGGGTCGGGGTCACCGCCGTCACCACGACGTACTTGGCTCGTGGCCGGTCCGCGAGCTCCTCGATCGCCCTGAGCTTGATCTTGGCGACGCCCTCGCCGTAGGGCTCCAACAGGTGCGGACCGACCCCGATCTGCGCGGCCACCTCGTCGAGCGGCTTGAGCGCCGCCGCGCGGGCGATCTGCAGGTCGGGGGGCAGTGCGGAGCCGGCCATGTGTCCCTCCTCAGGGTCTCCTCTCCTTGATCGCAGCCGGCACGGGGCCAGAGGGAGGGGCGAACGTCCGGCGTGGGGACGACCAAGGACCTGCCCGGAAAACCCGCGGGCCGCCGTTTCGAGCCCGTGGGGGCGGCAAGCCTGCAGGGAGTGAGGACGAGCCCAGGAGGAGTCATGGTCGACGGTCACCGGTACCCGGACCCGGACGACAGTCGCAAGCCGGATGCACCCACCGACCTGCACAGGCGGTCGTGGCTGGGTGTGCTCAAGCGCACCGTTCTGGAGTTCAAGGACGACAACTGCACGGACTGGGCGGCCGCGCTCACCTACTACGGCGTGCTGGCGATCTTCCCCGCCCTCATCGCTCTCACGTCCCTGGTCGGCGTCTTCGGCGACCCGAAGAAGACGACCGACGCGCTGCTCGGCATCGTCGAGGACCTGGGGCCCAGCAGCGCGGTGGACACGTTCGCCCAGCCGATCCGGCAGGTGGCCGAGAACCAGCACACGGCGGGTCTGCTGCTCGTCGTGGGTCTGCTGGGGGCGCTGTGGTCGGCGTCCGGCTACGTGGGGGCGTTCGGTCGGGCGGCGAACGTGGTCTACGAGGTCGAGGAGGGACGGCCGTTCTGGAAGCTGCGGCCGTTGCAGGTCCTGATCACCCTGGTGTCGGTCGTGATGCTCGCCCTGGTCGCGGTCGCACTGGTGGTCACCGGCCCGCTCGCCCGGGCAGTCGGGGACGCCGTCGGGGTGGGCGGCATGGCGGTCACCGTCTGGGACATCGCCAAGTGGCCGGTGATGGCGCTCATCATCAGCACGATCTTCTCGCTGCTCTACTACGCGACGCCCAACGTGCGGCAGCCGAGGTTCCGGTGGTTCACGATGGGCGGCGTCATCGCGCTGGTCGTGTGGGTGCTGGCCTCGGCGGCGTTCGCCTACTACGCGTCGAACTTCGGGTCCTACGACAAGACGTACGGCTCGCTGGGCGCGGTCGTCGTCTTCCTCGTGTGGCTCTGGCTGTCCAACGTCGCCGTGCTCTTCGGCGCCGAGTTCAACGCCGAGCTGGAGCGCGGTCGCGAGCTGCAGGCGGGCATGCGCGAGGCGGAGGACACCATCCAGCTGCCGCCGCGGCAGGAGAAGAAGGTCAAGGGCGCGAGGCGTGACGAGGAGGTCGCAGCTCGCGCCCGTTGACGGGCCGCCGCCGCAGCAGGCGGAAGGGCGCGACAGCAGGCGTGCACGCCTCCTGTCGCGCCCTTCCGGGTGCCACGCGTGGTCGAACGACGGCCGGGGGGACGCCCAGGGTCAGTCGGCGCCGAGGCGGGCCTTGAGGCCGTCGAGCTCGGTCCACAGCATGGCCGGCACCTTGTCGGTGCCGATCTTCTCGAACCACTCCTGGATCTGCGGCACCTCGGCCTGCCACTCGTCGTGGTCGACCCGCAGCGCCTTCACCAGGTGCTCGAGCGTCACGTCGTCCAGCCCCTCGACGTCGAGAGACTCGGGCGTCGGCACGTAGCCGATGGCGGTCTCGACGGCGGCGGCCCGGCCCTCGATGCGCTCGATGACCCACTTGAGCACCCGGCCGTTCTCGCCGTAGCCGGGCCACAGGAACGAGCCGTCGTCGTCACGGCGGAACCAGTTGACGTAGAAGATCTTCGGCAGCTTGGTGGCGTCTGCGGCCTTGCCCACCTTCACCCAGTGGTTGAAGTAGTCGCCGGCGTTGTAGCCGATGAACGGCAGCATCGCCATGGGGTCGCGGCGGACCACTCCGACTGCGCCGGTCGCCGCGGCGGTGGTCTCCGAGGAGAGCGTGGCACCCATGAACACGCCGTGCACCCAGTCACGCGCCTCGGTGACGAGCGGGATCGTCGTCTTGCGGCGGCCGCCGAAGAGGATCGCCGAGATCGGCACGCCCTTCGGGTCCTCGTACTCGGGAGCGATGATCGGGCACTGCGTGATGGGCGTGCAGAACCGGCTGTTCGGGTGCGAGCTCGGCTCGTCGCTGTCCGGGGTCCAGTCGCGCCCCTTCCAGTCGGTGAGGTGTGCCGGCGGCTCCTCAGTCATGCCCTCCCACCAGATGTCGCCGTCGTCGGTCAGCGCCACGTTGGTGAACATCGAGTTGCCCTTGGCGATGGTGCGCATCGCGTTCGGGTTGGTGTGCCAGCCGGTGCCCGGGGCGACGCCGAACAGGCCGTACTCCGGGTTGAGGGCGTAGAGGCGACCGTCCTCGCCGAACCGCATCCAGGCGATGTCGTCGCCGAGCGTCTCGACCTTCCAGCCCTCGATGGTGGGCTCGAGCATGGCGAGGTTGGTCTTGCCGCACGCGCTGGGGAACGCCGCGGCCACGTAGTACACCTGCTGCTCGGGGCTGGTGAGCTTGAGGATGAGCATGTGCTCGGCCAGCCAGCCCTCGTCGCGTGCCATCACCGAGGCGATGCGCAGCGAGTAGCACTTCTTGCCGAGCAGCGCGTTGCCGCCGTAGCCGGAGCCGTAGCTCCAGATCATCCGCTCCTCGGGGAACTGGGTGATGTACTTCGTCTCGCTGCACGGCCACGGCACGTCCTGCTGGCCGGGCTCGAGCGGGGCGCCGACCGAGTGCAGGCACGGGACGAACTCGGCGTCGTCGCCCATGGCCCGCAGGATCTTGCTGCCCATCCGCGCCATGATGCGCATCGAGCACACGACGTACGCCGAGTCGGTGATCTCGACCCCGAACATCGGCGACTCGGCCTCGAGCGGGCCCATGCAGAACGGGATCACGTACATCGTCCGACCGCGCATGGAGCCGCGGTACAGCTCAGTCATGATCCCCTTCATCTCGTCGGGGTCCATCCAGTTGTTGGTCGCCCCGGCGTCGGCCTCGTCGCGCGAGCAGATGAAGGTGCGGTCCTCGACGCGAGCCACGTCGCTGGGGTCGGACGCGCAGTGGAACGAGTTGGGCTTCTTGCTCTCGTCGAGCCGCGTGAGCGTCCCCGCCGCGACGAGCTCGTCGGTCAGGCGGTTCCACTCCTCGTCGGAGCCGTCGCACCAGACCACGCGGTCCGGCTGCGTGAGCTCCGCGACCTCCTGGACCCAGGAGAGAAGACGGCGGTGCGTGGTGGGTGTGTCGAGCGCTTCGGCGGTCATTCCCTTGGGATCCCTTTCGAGCGGTCGCCGTTGACCATGTCGAGGTACGCCGGTCCCGGCAATCGGGTGTGCGACGTACGGCGCATGGCGCGCGCCGTCCGTCGGGAAGGTTCCCTCACGGTAACCCGTCAGTGCCGCCGCGTGTCAGGGGGGTTTGCCGCTCGATTCATCGCCTTGACCCCGACGACGGACCTTTGGTCCCGATCGCGTGCGACCTGAGCGGCGGCAGAGGTGATTCGTGCCGGATTGGCGTCGATCCGGAAGGGGTACCCCCTTGGCACCGATCTGTCGCCCTCCAACGGGAGCCGCCATGCACCGCACCGTCGCCGTCCACCGACCATCGACTGACCTCGGGGGCGCCGCCACCGGGTTCCTGCTCGCGATCCTCGTCCTCGCGGCCGTCGGCGTTGCCGCCTTCTTCTACTTCGGCGGCGAGGCCGACGTGGACATCAAGCAGCCCGACGTGACCGTCTCGAGCACCGCGACGCCGAGCTGACCGCAGGCGGCGGGCGCGCCCGCTCCGCCCCCTGCACTTCCATGATCGTGAGGACTTTCCCGGAGCTCACCCCGGGAAAGTCCTCACGATCATCGTCATGGCGGCTGATTCGTGGGGGGCGCGGGGTGTCTTGTACAGTTGCCTCCGGCTTTCACGCCGCACTGCGCCCGTAGCTCAACGGATAGAGCATCTGACTACGGATCAGAAGGTTAGGGGTTCGAATCCCTTCGGGCGCGCGCACTGTTACTGCTGGTCAAGCCCCGGTTCAGAGGTCCCGAAACCGGGGCTTTGGCGGCTCTTGGGGCTCCGTGCGGGCTCCAGCCACCCCGTCGATGTGAGCCGCGCACGCGGCTGACGGGCGACCTTCGGCCCTGGAGCGGCCATCGCGGGGCGGGGCACCATGCCCCCATGGAGCGCCGGCCCGACCTGCACCTGACCACCCCGCGGTTGGAGCTGCGGCCGCTCACCTACGACGACCTCGACGACGTGGCGTCCATGCTCGGCGATGCGGAAGCGCTGACCCATTGGGGTCCGCCGCTGACCCGGGAGGAGTCGCGCTCCTGGATCGAGCGCAACCTCAGGCGGTACGACGTGGACGGG
>DASVBJ010000285.1:0-2119 GCA_036375895.1 Actinomycetes bacterium
CGTGGCGGTCGCGGTTCGGGTCATCCGTGCCGTACGCCGGCGCGCGCTGGCCCTGTCGGCCCGGGCCGGGCTCACCGCCCGGGCCTGCACCGCCGGCCCGGCCGGAGAGGTGGCGCGGCTGCGTCGCGACGTCCATCGCGCCCTCAGCGACGCGTCGCGGGCCCTCGCCGTCGCCCGGGCGACCGCCACTCCCGTCGGCGACGTGCCGTCCCTGCTGACCCGCCTGGAGATGGCCGGCAGCGGCATCGACGGCGAGCTGCGCATGCTCGAGACGTTGCGCGACCCGGCGCGGATCGCGTCGGCGATACAGGGCCCGCGGTCGCGGGCCCGGGCCCTGGTCGCCGCAGCGAGCGACCTCACCACCGGGCTGCTGACGGCGGCCGGCGACGGTGCCGTCGACATGTCCCTGCTCCAGGCCGAGTGCGCGCTCGAGGCAGAGGCCCTCCGGGCCCCGCGGCGCCCGTCCCACCGCCCCGCCGGCTGACGGCGCGTCCCGGGCTGCCGGACCTCTTACTGGGTGTGTCCCATTGAGGTTCCAGTATTGGCCGCAGGCCCATGTTTGGGTTGGACATGCCGACCCCTCATGAGCGGCCGGAGATGCGGACGTTCACACGCCCGGATGTTCAGCGCGTTAGGTCAACCGGAGATTTCTGTCCTCAAGGACATCGACGTGTAGCCGTCGACGGGCTCAAACCCGAAATGCCTGTACAAGGTCAAAGCTCCGATGTTGTCAGCCTCCGTGGTCAAGGAGACCCGTAGCGCCCCCTCGGCCGCAGCCGCATCCCGAACGCGGGCTAGGAGCGCACGGCCGACGCCTTGGCGACGGTGGTGATTTGCTACGTACAGGTCCCGGAGCTGCCAAAAGTGCCCGAGCCGCAAGGAAGCGGGGGTCGATGCGACGAGCGCCATGCCTCCGGGCTCGCCGTCGCGGTGTGCGAGGAATCCACGAAGACCACCACTGGCAAGCTGAGATTTCAGCCAGTCGCGGACTTCAACCAAGTCTCCCGGCTGCCCGTAGTGCCGTCGGTAGCAGTCGAACAGGCCCACCATGTCGGGCATCCATGGAGACGCAGCCTGGACTTCCGCGATCTCCAGTCCGGTGCTCATCTGAGAGAGGCTACAAGCCAACGACGCTGATACGGACCCTAGGTCAGGATGGGATGCATGGACGATTCAGGGGCCATCCCCTACTGGTTGGCCTTCCTAGTCGGGCCAGTGCTCGTTGCGTTCGCCGCGTGGGTGCTACCCGGCCGGCTCAAGGACGCCCGACGACGGGTGCCGTTGCGGCGCGTCCCATCTGCCGCAGTGAACGACGCATTCGACGCTTGGTTCCCAGCATTCTGGGCGGGGGGCGTAGGTGCCTTCGGCGCCGCGTTCACCGTCGCAGGGCTAATCCGTCTCGGCGGCATCGACTTCTAGGCGCGGAGCCCGGCGGCCGCTGTCCTGAACGTCCGCTGATCCGCATGAGCGGACGCCGAGGCCTCGGGAAATGGGACACACCCAGTTAGCCCCCGGTGATCGCCTTGACCAGGTCGTCGGCCGACGCGCACCGGTCGAGCAGGGCGCCGACGTGCTCCTTGGTGCCGCGCAGCGGCTCGAGGGTCGGCACCCGCTGCAGCGAGTCGCGCCCCGGTAGGTCGAAGATGACCGAGTCCCAGGACGCGGCGGCCACCTCGTCGGCGTACTTCGCGAGGCAGCGGCCGCGGAAGTAGGCGCGGGTGTCCTCCGGTGGCGCCATGACGGCCCGGCTCACCTCCTCGTCGGTGACGATCCGCTCGAAGCGCCCGTTGGCGGCGAGGCGGTTGAAGAGCCCCTTGTCCGGCCGCACGTCGGAGTACTGCAGGTCGACCGCCTCCAGTCGCGGCGACCCCCAGTCGAGCCCGTCGCGCGACCGGTAGCCCTCGAGGATCTGCAGCTTGGCCACCCAGTCCAGCTCGCGGGAGAGCGACATCGGGTCGGTCTCCAGCCGGGACAGCACCGACTCCCACCGGTCGAGGACGTCGCGGGTCACCGGGTCGGCGTCCACGCCGTGGCGGTCCTCGACGTACTTGCGGGCCTGCTCGGCGTACTCCATCTGCAGCTGGACGGCGGTGAGCTTGCGCCCCGACCGCAGCGAGAT
>DASVBJ010000317.1:0-12421 GCA_036375895.1 Actinomycetes bacterium
CGACAAGGACTGTCGGTGGCGGCAGTTAGTGTCGCGGCATGGACCAGCAGGAGGCGTCGAGCGACATCCACCCGAAGGTGGCTGAGCTGCGGGCAGTGTCGCAGCGGATCGCCGCGCTGCAGGCCGAGCAGCTGCGTCTGGTCGCCGAGCTGGCCGACTGGTGCACGTCGGAGGCCCTGGCCCAGCTCGCCGCAGCGCCCCGGGTGGCGGGACAGCCGTTCGACGAGGAGGTCGTGGACTCGGCGGTCACCGGTGAGCTGATGGCCGTGCTCGGTGTCAGCCAGGGGCAGGCGCAGCGGCTGGGCCGGCTGGCGACCCGGCTGTGCTCGGTGCTGCCCGACGTACTCGCTGCGCTCGGCGAGGGCCGGCTGGACCTGGCTCGTACTCAGGTCCTGGCCGAGACCACCGAGCCGTTGACGGACGCGACCGCCCGAGACGTGGCGGCGCTGCTGCTGCCAGGGGCCGGGGAGGCGCCGTGGTCCGGCCCGTCGCCACGGGCATGGCGTGGTCGAGTCGAGCGGGCGGTCGTGCGCGCCGACCCGGTGGCAGCGCAGCGGCGCCGGGAGATCGCGGTGGCCCACCGCGCGGTCCGGGCGTGGCCCACCGGGGAAGGCACCGCGGTGCTGCGGATCGAGGCCGCCGACTACGACATCGCCCTGGCCGAGCGGGTGATCACCGATCTGGCACACGCGTGGCCCGCCACCGGTCCGGACGGGGAGCCGCTGACCCTCGAACAGCGCAGGGTTGACGCGCTGATGAACGTGTTCCGCCGGATCCAGGACGGCGACGCGATGCCCGCGCTGCCGACTCGCCGCGGACGGGAGATCGGCCTCGTCCTGCACGCGGACACCTTCTTCTCGGACGGGCCAGCTGCCGCCGCGCCAGGCCAGCTGCGTGGGCTGGGCGCGCCAGCCGCTGTGGACCCTGGGACCTCCGCCCGCACCGCCCGTGCCGAGCTCGCTCGTGGCGCGACCACCTGCGTGCTGCTCACCGATCGAGAGGGCCTCCTGCAACGGTTGGTACGGGTCGGCCGGGCGCCAGAGGGCGGTTGGACTCGCGAGCTCCTGACCGACGCGGTGGCGGCCGCCCTGCCGACCCTGCCGCCGCTGCAGACATCCGGCTACGTCCCGACCGTGGCGATCGCCGAGCACGTCCGCGCCGCCCATCCTCGCTGTGTCGCCTACGACTGCGCCCGTTCCGCAGGCCGTAGTGACCTCGACCACGACGAGCCCTGGCCTCGCGGCCCGACCTCCACCGACAACGTGGTGCCGCGCTGCCGGCGCGACCACGAGCACAAGACTCGAGGCCTCGTCCGCACCCGGCTGCGTGCCGACGGAACGATCGCCACTCGCATGCTGACCGGTGTCGTGGTGGTCACCGCATCCGACCCGCTGCCCGGTTTCGGTCCCGGCGAGGGCTTCGACCCGGCGGTCCGACGCGGGCTGACCGGACACGCCGACCTGCCCGCGGCCTGAGCAGCGTCTGAGCATCGCCTGGGACAGGCCTAGGGTCGTGCCCCGTGGACGAGGAGCGCGCACAGGCCGGCATCACCGACTGCCACGTGCACCTGCTGCCCGGCCGGCTCGGTGAGGCGGTCCGCGCCTTCTTCGAGCAGCACATCACCGGCACCCTGGCCTACCCCAACGACCACAGGGTCGTGCTCGACGCGCTCGCCGCCTCCGGAGTGGACCGCGCCTGGCACCTGCCCTACGCGCACAAGCCCGGGGTGGCGGACGGGCTCAACCGGGCCAGTGCCGAGCTGGTCGAGACTCACCGCGGGCACCCGGTCACGCTGGTCGGGGGAGCGACGGTGCACCCCGGTGACGACCGCCCCGAGACGCTGCTGCGGGCCGCGATCGACGACCACGGCCTGCGGGTGCTCAAGATGCACTGCTCGGTCGGCGACCACGACGTCGACGACCCGCGGCTGGACGCCGTCTGGCGGCTGGTTGAGCGCCGCGCGGTGCCGGCCGTCGTGCATGCCGGCCGCCACGTTTCCGGCACGACCGCCGCCGACGACCTGACCGGGGTGGATCGGGTCGCCCGGCGGTTCCCGGGCGCGCCGATAGTCATTGCGCACGCCGGGCACCCGGCCACCGCCCGGGCGCTCGAGCTGGTCGCCGCGCACGACAACGTGTACATCGACCTCACGCCGCGGGTCAGCGACCTCGTCGCCATCTCGGACGAGGACGTCGAGCGGCACCGCGACCGGGTCCTCTTCGGCAGCGACGCACCCAACACGGAGGTCCCCCTCGGCCAGGCGCTCGCGCGGCTCGACGGGCTGTCCCGGGCTACTCGTGACGCCGTGCTGCACGGCAATGCGGACCGTCTGCTGGCCTCCGTCACCTGACCGCCGAGCGTCCGGCTCACATGCGGCTGATCAGCACCTCCACGCCGCCCGCGCGCGCGTCGGCAGCGCGTGCCGTCCACGTACCGGACCCGGAATGTGCATCCGATTTGCCGCCTTCGTTACCATGGCCGCGCACTTGGCCAACGACCCCGGAGGCTTCCATGACCACCGACTACGACCGGATCGGCGGCGGACCAGCCGTCGGCGCTGTCGTCGAAGAGCTGTACCGGCGGCTGACCGCAGATGAGCAGGTCAGCCACTACTTCGAGGACGTGTCCCTCCCGACGCTGAAGCGACACCAGACCCTCATGATCACGAACATCCTTGGCGGCCCGGACCGCTACGACGGCCGTCCGCTCGACGAGGCCCACGCGCCCCTGGGCATCGACGACGTCGCCTACGACCGCGTCGGCACCCACTTGATCGCATGCCTGCAGGACGCCGGCGTGCCAGACGACATCCAGGACCGTGTCGGGGCGGCCCTGGGACAGGTGCGCGGTTCCATTGTGACCCAGCAGACCTGACGGCATGGACACGGACCGGCTCAAGTCCACGTGGCATGCCGTCACGCTGCACGGTGACGACGTCGCCCTGTACTTCTACGCGCATCTGTTCGTTACCCACCCGGAGCTCCGGGACATGTTCCCTCTCGCCATGGACGCGCAGCGGGACCGCTTGGTAGGCGCCCTCGGTCGCGTCGTCAGCAACGTTGACCAGCTGGGCGAGGTCGTGCCCTACGTCGAGCAGCTCGGCCGCGACCACCGCCGGTTCGCGGTCATCGCAGAGCACTACGACGCGGTCGGAGCGTCCCTCCTGTGGACCCTCAAGCACTTCCTCGGTGAGGAGTGGACCGCTGAGGTGGCGCGTGACTGGGCCGACGCGTACGGCGTGGTCGCCGCCACCATGGTGGCGGCCGCCGAGGAGTCAGAGGACAAGCAGCCAGCGTGGTGGGATGCGGAGATCATCGAGGTCGCGCGGGTCAGCCGTGAGATCGCGGTCGTGCGGGTGCTCCCGGACAACCCCCTGCCCTATCGCTCGGGGCAGTCGGTGGCGGTCACCATTCCGCACGCCCCGAGGGTCTGGCGGTACTTCACGCCGGCGAATGCGCCTCGCGAGGACGGCGGGATCGAGTTCCACGTCGGCCTGGTCCCTGGCGGTCTCGTCAGCGTTCCGTTCGTCAAGAAGGCCAGACGCGGTGACATCGTGCGGATCGGTGCGCCCGTCGGGAACGCCTTGGCCATCGACCCCCTGGCCGACTCGGACCTCCTGATGGTTGCCGGCGGGACGGGCATCGCACCGTTCCTCGCGCTGCTCGACGAGATCGAACAGGGTTGGCAGCTGGGCAAGACCGAGCGCCGGGTGCACCTCGTCCACGGGGCACGGTATCCGTGGAACCTCTACGCCGGGTCGCGTCTGGACCAGCTTGCGTCGAACCCGGAGTTCACGCACACCCAGGTCGTATCCGACGACCCGACCTATCCCGGGACGCGTGGTCTGGTCGGGGACGTTGCCTCGACCGTGACCATGCCGGGCTCCTACGACGCGCTCGTGTGCGGGTCGCCGTTGATGGTGTCGCACACGACGACTGCACTGGCCGGCGGGCAGCGCCCACCAGAGTCCATCGCGCTCGAGGAATTCAGCATCACCTCAGAACCGCCGGCCGAAGTGACCGTCGCCGCCCCGGCGCACAGCATTGGAGGGTCGTCGTGAACGCAGACCAGCAGGACGCAGTACAGGCCCGTGAGGAGCACTACCAGGACGTGAGCCTGCGCGCCGTAGAGCTACTCGCCAAGGCGCAGCGTGCCGCCGACGAGGCCGTGGCCGAGGCCCAGTCCTATGCCAGGGACCTGGAGCACTCGGCGCGGGAGCAGTACCAGCAGATCCTCCAGCGCGCCCAAGCCGCCGCGGAACAGCTCGCCTCCCCCGAGGCGAACGGCGTCGGACAGGAGTCGGGGACGCTTGACGGCCAGAAGCTTGCCTACGTCCGCACCTACGCGCGAGTCGCCCACGCACAGCTCAAGTCCGTCCTGGCCGCGCTCACCGAGGAGCTGGACCAGCTTGCGGTCATGGCCGAGGGCAACCCCGGTACGGCAAACGGGCCTGGTCCCGTGGATCGATCGACAATGCCCGAGCGAGCCGTCGGCCCGCAGACACCAGTTGCTCGGCAAGGCCCCGCAGGCCTGCCGGCAATCGGGGATGCTCTTCAGCGCCCGAGCGACCATGACGAGCTGGGACCGAGAGCCGACGACGCGCTGGAGGAAACCCGTCTGACCGACGCCGGGAACTGGCCACCGATCTTCGCGGGTACGAACGGGATCGCCTACTTCCATGAGGGATCCTGGTCGGATCGCCCGCGGTTCTGAGGGCCCGAAGCGCGCTGACGACATCGCCGTGACTCACCGCGCACGGCGACACGCCCCGTCGGCCAGTGCCGACAACAGCGGCTGTCACGCGTCCTGGACGAGGTCTAGATCCACGACGACGGGGGCGTGATCGGACGGCCCCTTGCCCTTGCGGGCCTCCCGGTCGACGTACGCGTCCCGGACCGCGTCGGCGAACGGCGGGTTCGCGTAGACGAGGTCGATGCGCATGCCCAGGTTCTTGTGGAAGTTGCCGGCCCGGTAGTCCCAGTAGGTGAAGGGCCGGTCGTACTTCAGCGGCCGCGGCACCACGTCCGCGAGGCCGACCGCTCGCAGGTCGGCCAGCGCCTGCCGCTCCGGCGGCGTCACGTGGGTGGCAGCGACGAAGACGGCCGGGTCCCACACGTCGTCGTCGGTGGGTGCGACGTTGAAGTCCCCGCACACGGCGTACGGCGTGCCGCTGGGCAGCTCGGCGGCGACCGTGCCGCGCAGCGCCTCGAGCCATCTCAGCTTGTAGGCGTAGTGGTCGTGCCCGGGCTCGCGACCGTTGGGGACGTACACCGACCACAGCCGCACACCGCCGCACGTCGCGCCGATCGCCCGGGCCTCGAGAGTGCCCGGGTCGGGGTAGCCGGGCTCGTCGCGCAGCCCCACCACCACGTCGTCCAGCCCGACCCGGGACAGGATCGCGACGCCGTTCCACCGCCCGTCGCCGTGTGCCGCCACCTCGTAGCCGGCGGCCGCCACCTCCTCCTGCGGGAAGCCGTCGCCGGCGCACTTGGTCTCCTGCAGGCAGACCGCGTCCGGCGCGGTGTCGCGCAGCCAGTCGACGAGCCGGGGGAGCCGGGCAACCACCGAGTTCACGTTCCAGGTCGCGATACGCACCCTGCCGATGCTGCCAGCCGTTAGCCTCGCTGCCGACCCGGGGCGGGATCCAGGCGGTAGGCAGGTGGGGAAACGCATGGTGGATGGGCAGCAGGCGGCCGATGGGCTGCTCGACTCGTGGGAGCTCTTCGCAGGCGCGGTGGACGGGGCGCAGCTGTACGACGAGGCCCCGGGCGTGCTCGGTGCCGTGACGGCGGCGCCGGTGCCGGAGATGAACGGTGTCTGGCTGCGCAGCACTCGCGCCGAGCCACGGGTGGTGGAGGAGGTCCTCGACCGGGTCGCCGGGTCGGGGTTGCCGCACTGCCTGCAGTCCCGCCCCGGCGCCGACGCGGGGATCGCAGGGCTGGCGGCCGCTCGAGGCATGACCGCGGCGGGGGAGGTGCCTCTGATGGTCCGCGACGGGCAGTCGGCGCCGCGGGTGGACTCGCCGGGGCTCGACCTCGTACAGCTCGCACCGGGAGAGGTCGGCCAGCATGCGGACCTGGTGGCCGCCTGCTTCGAGATGCCGGTCGAGGTGGCCCGGGCGCTGCTCACCGAGCGGACGCTGCGGGTGCCCGGGCTGCGCTGCTACCTGGGCCGGGTGGACGCGGAGCCGGTGGTCACCGGCCTCGGCGTGGTGGTCGGGGACGCGGTCGCGGTGTTCAACATCGCGACGCTCGAGTCGCATCGCAGGCGCGGGTACGGCGCTGCCGCCACCGCCCGCGCGGTCGCCGACGGGCTGGCCGCCGGCGCGACGTGGGCGCTGCTGCAGTCGAGCGACATAGGCGTGGGCGTGTACGAGCGGCTCGGCTTCCGGACGGTCGAGCGGTGGCCGCTCTGGGTGTCCGCGACAGCCGAGTAGGTCCCGGGCGGGCCCCCTCCCATTGCCCGCCCGGGACCGCTCCGTGCCGCCTGGCGCGTCAGCGCTGGGCGGGCAGCTCCACGGCCTGCGTCACCTTGTGGTTGGAGACGAACCGGCCCTGCGGGTCGACCCGGTCCCGGATGGCCTGCAGCCGGGCCCAGGCGGCAGCCTCGTACCCGGTGCTCGCGTCGACCGGCGTCTCGGCGAAGTTCAGGTACCGCTTGCCGTTGGTCCACGGCCGCAGCGCCTCGACGACCCGGCCGGCGTCGGCCTCGCCCTGGCCGGCCATCTCCGGGGTCGCCGCGATCGACGCGGCGAAGAGGACGAACGACCCGTCGAGCCGCGACACCGCCCCGGCGCCGGCGTGCGGGCGCCCGAGCGCTCCGCCGAGCTGGCGCAGCTCCGTGATGAGCAGGGACGAGCCGGAGCCCGGCCCGGCGGTTGCAACGACGGCGTCGATCGCCCCCTGCGGGAGATCGCCGAGCATCGTCGAGGCAGACACCGCCGGGGTCGGGCCCTCGGGGTCCATGTGCAGTCGCACCAGGCTGGCCGACGGCACCCGGGCGAAGGTGTCCATCTCCGGTCCGAGCTCGCGCAGCGGGGCGAGGATGGCCTCGGCCTCCGCGTCGTCGGCAAGCACGGCGCCGTCGATGACGACGATCTGCCGGCCGCGGAACGGCTCCGGGATGTCCGGGATGGGCGGCAGCTGCAGGATCCGCCACGCCGTCGTCACGGCGTCGGGGGCGGTCACCGCCCAGGCGGCCCAACGCTCGAGCACGGGCTTCGCGTGCTGCCAGTCCCAGACCAGCATCCCGGCGTACGCCGTCTCGATCGGGAAGAGCCGGAACTCGAGTGCCGTCACGACGCCGAAGTTCCCACCGCCGCCGCGCAGGGCCCAGAACAGGTCGGGGTGGCTGTCGGCGTCGGCCCGGACCAGCGAGCCGTCTGCGGTCACGACCTCGACAGCGGTGACGCTGTTCGCGGCCAGGCCGAGCTCGCGCGCGTACCAGCCCATCCCCCCGCCGAGCGAGTAGCCGACGACGCCGACGTCCGGTGACGAGCCGTGCAGTGCGGCCAGCCCGTGCGGCGCGGCCGCCTCGACCACGTCGAGCCAGAGGGCGCCCGCCTCGACCCGCGCGGTGCGGCCTTCGGGGTCGACTATCACGGCGGTCATGGCCGAGGTGCGAAGCAGCACCACGTCGTCGAGGGAGCCCAGCGGGCCCGCGTTGTGCCCGGTGCCCTGCGGAGCGACCCGGAGGCCCGCGGCCGCAGCGGCCCGGACGACCTCGGCGACCTCGGCGGCGCTCGCCGGGCGGGCCACTGCCGCGGGACGCTGGTCGATGGCGACGTTCCACGGCGTACGGGCCTCGTCGTACCCGGGGTCGCCCGGCAGGTGGACGGCGCCGCCGCACAGGCCGCGCAGGGACGAGGCGTCGGCGGTCCTCTGCCCGGGCAGCGTGGGGTTGGTGGTCACGTGCTCCTCCTCGTGGACTCGGCGTCTACGGGCGCAGCGTTGCGGGGCGGACTTGGCGACGGCTTGCGGTCGACTTGAACGTCCCCATCGGCGCGACGCGCGCGACGTACAGTCCGTTGCATGAGCAACCTCGAGCGGCGACCCGACGAGACGCTCACCGGCGGGCTCGCCACCGTCTGCCCGGAGCCGACCCGCCGGGTCCTGGCGCCGCGCGAGGTGCCGCTGGGCGGTCCGCGGGGCATGCTCGTCCGGCGCACGCTGCCGCACCGCGCGCTGCGCACCGTCGGGGCGTGGTGCTTCGCCGACGACTACGGCCCGACCGACGTGGGCGGCACGCGGGGCATGCAGGTGCCGCCGCACCCGCACACCGGCCTGCAGACCGTGAGCTGGCTGCTCGACGGCGAGGTGCTCCACCAGGACAGCCTGGGCAGCGAGCAGCTTGTGCGGCCCGGTGAGCTGAACCTCATGACGGCCGGCCGCGGCATCGCGCACGCGGAGACCACCCCGGCCGGCGCTGGCGGGCTGCTGCGCGGAGTCCAGCTCTGGGTCGCCCTGCCGGACCCGCACCGGCACGTCGACCCGCACTTCGAGCACCACGGCGACCTGCCGCGCCTGGACGACGGCGGCCTGCGGGCCACGCTGCTGGTGGGGGAGCTCGCCGGTGCCGTCTCGCCCGCACGCCGGTACACGCCGCTCGTCGGGGCCGAGGTGAGCCTCGCGCCGGGCGCGTCGGGCCGGCTCCCGCTCGACCCGGCGTACGAGCACGCCGTGCTCGCTCTCGACGCCGGGCTGGAGGTCGACGGGGCCGGTGTGGACGCGTCGTCGCTGACCTACCTCGGCTGCGGGCGGCACGACGTCGCGCTGGGCTCACAGGGCGCGGGCCGGCTGCTGCTCCTCGGCGGGCTGCCGCTGGAGGAGGAGCTGCTCATGTGGTGGAACTTCGTCGGCCGCAGCCACGACGAGATCGCCGAGGCCCGCGACGAGTGGGAGCGGGCCCGGCAGGGCGCCGACACCCGGTTCGGCGCGGTTCTCGGGTACGACGGGCCGGCGCTCGCCGCACCGCCGATGCCCGGCACCCGGCTGAAGCCCCGCCCGCGCTCGTGACCCCTAAGCCGCCGCACGCGCAGATAAGGCGGCGACGGGGCGGTAAGGCACAGAGATAAGGCATCGTCCCGATGTGCCCCCCGTCCTCAGACGCGCACTCTCGATCACGTAAGCAGAGCGAGAGTTCGAGGAGTGGACGAGATGTACAACATCGAAACGTTCGCCAGCGCAGAGTCCGCCTACCGGCGGGACCGCATCAGGGACGACTTCGTCCGCACCGGGCGGCTGCCCCGGCGGTGGGCCCTGCGAGAGACCGTCGGCCGGGTCTGGGGCCACCCCGTCGGCCGGACCGCGGTGGTGGCGGGCGGTGCCAGCTGAGCCTCGTGACCGTCATGGATGCGCCGGCCATCGCACAACTGTCGGTCGTACGCACCATGATGGACGCCGTGGCACCTGAGCAGACAGGCTTCCGCCCCCTGGTGGGGCGCTCGGCAGAGCTGGCCGGGCTCGCGACCCTCGTCGGGCTGGGCGGGGATCGCGGGCCCGGCGGCGCCGTGCTGCTGTCCGGCGACGCCGGAGTCGGCAAGACCCGGCTGCTGGCCGAGCTGCGTGACCACGCGCAGCTGGCCGGCTGGCGGGTGATCGTGGGTCACTGCCTCGACTTCGGCGACAGCGCGCTGCCCTACCTCCCGTTCAGCGAGGCGTTCGGGCGTCTCGCGCTCGAGTCGCCCGCCCTCGCCGAGTCGCTCGTGGCGGCGAGTCCGGCCGTGGCGCGACTGATGCCCCGCCGGCGGCTGCTCGCCGGTGCGGACGCGACCGACCTCCGCCCCGCGACCGACAGCGCCGACGGCGGCGACGGCGAGCCCGTCCCTGCCGCGCGGATGGACCGGGCCGACCTGTTCGAGGCGGTGCATGCCGCCCTCACCCAGCTCGGCCGGGTGGCCCCGCTGCTGCTGATCGTCGAGGACGTGCACTGGGCCGACCAGTCCACCCGCGAGATCCTGAGCTTCCTGTTCACCCGCCAGTTCGACGCCCCGGTCGGCGTGGTCGCGTCCTATCGGAGCGAGGACCTGCACCGCCGGCACCCGCTGCGGACGGTGGCCGCGGAGTGGGGCCGGCTCTCCGGCGTCAGCCGGGTCCAGCTGAGCCCGCTCCCGGACGACGACATGCGCTCCTTCGTGCGCGCCTTGCACCCCGCCCCGATGCCCGAGCGCGACCTGCTCGGCATCGTCGCGCGCGCCGAGGGCAACGCGTTCTTCGCCGAGGAGCTCGTCGCCGCCGCAGAGCACGGCGCCCACGCGCTGCCCACCGACCTCGCCGACCTGCTCCTGGTCCGCCTCGACCAGCTGGACGACCCGGCCCGGCAGGTAGTGCGCGCCGCGGCGGTCGCCGGCCGTCGGGTGCCCCACGAGCTGCTGGCCAAGGTGGTGCCGCTGGACGACGCGGCGCTGGACGCCGCGCTGCGCGCCGCCGTCGAGAGCAACGTGCTCATCCCGGTCGGCGCCGACGGCTACGCCTTCCGCCATGCCCTGCTGGCCGAGGCTGTCTACGACGACCTCCTGCCGGGCGAGCGGGTCCGCCTGCACTCGTCGTACGCCGCGGTGCTGGCCGCCCGAGAGGCCGAGGGCACCGCCGCCGAGCTCGCCCGTCATGCCCGGGCCGCCCACGACCTGGTGACCGCGACCCGGGCCAGCATCCAGGCCGGCGACGAGGCGATGGCCGTGGCCGGCCCCGACGAGGCCGCCCGTCACTACGAGACGGCGCTCGAGCTGCTCGGCCACGACGAGGTGGCCGAAGCCGACGGTGAGCCCGTCGACGTCGTGTCGCTCGTGATCCGGGCCAGCGAGGCGTCCGCGGCGGCGGGGCACGTGTTCCGGGCGGTGGCCCTCCTGCGAGACCAGCTCGAGTGCCTGGCGGCCGACGCGCCTGCCGAGCAGCGGGCCCGGCTGCTGGTCGCCCTGGCCGGGACCGCGCTGCTCGGCGAGACCACGCTCGACATCCTCGCGCTGACCACCGAGGCGATGCGCCTCGTGCCGGCCGACCCACCCACGCCCCTGCGGGCCCGGGTGATGGGCGTGCACGCCCGAGCCAACGCCGACCGCCACCGCGACGACGAGGCCGTCCGCTGGGCCGACGAGGCGATCGGCATGGCCCGCGTGCTGCGGCTGCCCGACGTGGCGGCCGACGCCGCGACCACCAAGGTCTGGCTCGACGAGCGGTCGGGCAACCCCGAGTCCTCGCGACGGGTGCTCGAGGAGACCGTGGCCGAGGCGCGCGCGTCCGGCGAGGTCGCGGTCGAGCTGCGCAGCCTGTACAACCTCGCCGGCCTCCACTTCGAGCGCGGCCTGCTCACCGAGGCGCGGGTGGCCTACGAGGCCGCCGCCGAGCGGGCCCGCGAGGCAGGCCGCCCCTGGGCGCCCTACGGTCTCGATGCGCGGGCGCTGGCCGGCCACGTCGCCTACATCAGCGGCGACTGGGACGGTGCCCTGGACATCCTCGACGTCGCCGGCGAGTCCCCGCCCGGCCTGGCCGAGGCCACCCTGGCCGCGATGGCCCTGGCGGTGGCCGCGGGGCGGGGCGAGCGCAAGCAGCTGGCCCTGATGAGTCACCTGCGCCCCTTCTGGGAGAAGGAGGGCGTGGTCGCCATCCAGAGCGGAGCGGCAGCCATCGACCTGCACGGTGACGCCGGCGACCTGGCCGCGGCGACCGCCGTCCACGACGACGTGGTGGCGACGGTCAGCGAGCTCTGGCAGCTCAAGGCCTTCCAGGCGCGCATCCGGCTGAGCGCGTTGCTGCTCGGCCAGCTCGCGACCGAGGTGGCCCGGGTCGCCACACGGGAGCGCGCCGAGCTGGTGGCGCGGGGGGCGGTGCTGGCCGGCGCGGTGACCGAGGTCGTCGAGCTGGGCCGACTCCGGGGCGGCCGGCAGCGGGGTCCGGAAGGCCAGGCGTGGCTGCTGCGGGCCGAGGCGGAGTACGCACGTCTGCGCTGGCTGGCGGGCGTGGACGCGCCCGTTGAGGACGAGCTGGTGGCCGTCTGGCAGGCCGCGGTCGAGGGTTTCGAGCGGTTCGGACACCTCTTCGAGGTCGCTCGCTCGCGGGCCCGACTGGCGACGGTGCTCCGCGCCGTCGGCCGGTCGGCCGAGGCGGCGGAGCAGGCCGACCTCGCCCGTGAGGTGGCCCGTCGGCTCGGTGCCGAGCCGCTGCTCGGCGAGCTGCGGGCGCTCGGCGGTCGCGCACTGCCCAGCCAGCGGGCCGAGGCGACCCGCCCCGACGACGCGCTCACTGCTCGCGAGCAGGAGGTGCTGGCGCTGGTGGCCCAGGGGCGTAGCAACCGCGACATCGCCGGCCAGCTCTACATCAGCGCGAAGACGGTGAGCGTGCACGTGTCCAACATCCTGGCCAAGCTCGGCGCCGGCGGCCGCACCGAGGCGGTCGCGGTCGCCCGCCGCCGCGGCCTGATGGGCGAC
>DASVBJ010000332.1:0-15309 GCA_036375895.1 Actinomycetes bacterium
GTCGGCCACCGTCGCCGTGGCGACGTAGGGGATCTCGTGCGCCATCGCGATGCGCGGCACGTCCTTGCCCTGGCCGAACGGGTTGCCGGGCTCCGGCCCGACGGCCTGGGTGGTCATGGTCCGCGCCGCCGGCGGGGTGGCTCCCGAGCGCTGCACCCCGGTGTTCATGTACGCCTCGTTGTCGTAACAGATGTAGAGGACGTCGTCGTTGCGCTCGAACATGCCCGACAGGCAGGCGAAGCCGATGTCCACCGTGCCGCCGTCACCTCCTTGGCCGACGACCCGCACGTCCTCGCGGCCCTTTGCCCGCAGTGCCGCGGCCACCCCGGTGGCGACGGCCGGCGCGTTCCCGAACAACGAGTGCAGCCACGCCACCCGCCAGGAGGTCTCGGGATACGGGGTGGAGAACACCTCCAGACAGCCGGTCGCGTTGACCGCGACGAGCCGACCGTCGGTGGCGCGCATCGCGGCGTCCAGGGCGTAACGGGCGCCGAGCGCCTCGCCGCAGCCCTGGCAGGCCCGGTGTCCCGACGTCAGGGAGTTGAAGCGCGCGGGGTCGGACTGCACCGTGCGCTGCTCGGACGAGAGCAGGCGGTTGCCGATCGCGAAGCTGCCGACCTGGTAGAACTTCACCGGCGTCGTGGCCATCGTCCGCCTCCTCAGACCGGTCCGGCCGCGACGGCGCCGACGTCGCGGAGGATGTTCTCGGCGCTCGGCCCGGATCGCCGGCTCTCCCGGGTCCGGGCGATCTCCCGCTCGACCAGCTCGTGGTCGAGGTCGAGGAAGGTCAGCGGTTGCAGATCGTCCGCGGCCGCCCGTTCGAACAGGCCGTGCAGCGACTTCTTGGTGATGGGACGGCCGCCCAGCCCGGCGATGACCGTGTAGCCGTTCAGCTGCACCCCGGACAGCGCCATCCGGACGTTGGTCGAGACGATCCCGCCGATGCCGACCGCGAGCGCCTTCTCCAGCACCACCACGCGCCGGGCGCCCTGCAGGACGGCCCGCACCTCGGCCAGCGGGAAGGGCCGGAACGACGAGATGCCGAGCACGCCGATCCGCGTGCCCACGTCGCGCTGCTCGTCGACGACGTCTTTGATCGTGCCGAGCACCGACCCGAGCGCGACGACGATCGTCTCGGCGTCCTCGCAGCGGTACGGCCGGACCAGGCCGCCCGAGTCACGCCCGAACGCCGCGGCGAAGTCCGCTGACACCTGCGGGATGAGCTCGAGGGCCTGCATCTGCTTGGCGTGCGCGAGGTAGCGCACCTCGGTGAACGCCTCGGGCCCGACCATCGCGCCGATGGACACCGGATCGGCCGGGTCGAGCACCTGTCGCGGGTCGTAGGGAGGCAGGAAGGCGTCGACCTGCTCCTGCGTCGGCAGGTCGACCTGCTCGAAGGCGTGCGTCAGGATGAACCCGTCCATGCACACCATCACCGGCAGGGACAGCTCCTCGGCGATGCGGAACGCCTGGACGTGCAGGTCGGCCGCCTCCTGGTTCGTCTCGGCGTACAGCTGGATCCAGCCCGAGTCGCGCTGGGACATCGCGTCGCTGTGGTCGTTCCAGATGTTGATCGGCGCCCCGATCGCCCGGTTGGCGACCGTCATGACGATCGGCAGGCCGAGCCCCGAGGCGTTGTAGACGGCCTCGGCCATGTACAGCAGCCCCTGGCTCGCCGTCGCCGTGTAGGCCCGGGCCCCGGCTGCGGACGCGCCGATGGCCACCGACATCGCAGCGAACTCCGACTCGACGTTGACGAACTCGCAGCCGGTGAGGCGCCTGGACTTCACGAGCTTGCTGAGCGCCTCGACGATGTGCGTCTGCGGTGAGATCGGGTACGCGCAGATGACCTCCGGGCGGCACAGTGCGACCGTCTCGGCGACGGCCACCGACCCCTCAACCTGCCTGAGCACCTGAGCTCACCTCCGCCGCGCGGCTGACGATGTCGTACGCCGCGGCCGCTGCCGCCACGTTCCCCTCGG
The DNA here is from genome assembly GCA_036375895.1 of Actinomycetes bacterium. Taxonomy (GTDB): domain Bacteria; phylum Actinomycetota; class Actinomycetes; order JACCUZ01; family JACCUZ01; genus DASVBJ01. The sequence continues at coordinate 1,983 of DASVBJ010000332.1, forward strand.
CGACCCGGCCGGAGAACCTCTCACGCAGGGCTCGGGACACCGCGTCCAGCGAGACCAGCCCACTCATGGCTGCGAAGGCTCCGAGCAGCACGGCGTTCGGCACCGGGCGGCCGGTGTGCTCCAGCGCCAGCTCGGTCGCCGGCACGGTCAGGAGCCGGTGCCCCCGCCCGCCAAGGGTCTCGGGGTCGAGCCCCAGCTCGACCGGTTGCCGGGTGGAGTTGATGAGCACCATGCCCTCGGCCCGAAGTCCGGCGAAGACGTCGACCTGGTGCAACAGCGTCGCGTCCTGGACGATCAGCGCGTCCGGGGCCATCACCGGCTCACGGACCCGGATCGCCACGTCGTCGATGCGGCAGAACGCCACGACGGGCGCGCCGGTGCGCTCTGAGCCGAAGCTCGGGAAGGCCTGCGCGTGCCTCCCCTCGGCGAAGGCCGCCACGGACAACAGCTCCGCCGCGGTGACCACCCCCTGTCCACCTCGACCGTGGATACGGACCTGGAACACCTCGGCGACTCCTCTCGGGACGCCTCCACCGTCGCCGCAGTGCGCCGGGCCTCCACAGGGCCGGAGGTCCCGGCCCGGGCAGCAGGAGTCCCCCCACCTCGGAGGACCAAGTGGCCTCCGTCACAAAACCGTGATGCAACCTCCGCCCCCGGCCGGGGGTCATCTCTCACAGACGGGACGCAGCCGCGGCCCGCATCATCACGGAGGACCACCATGAGAACCGGTCTCATCGCTCTGAGCGCCGCCGTCGTGCTGGGCCTTGGCGCCGGTTTCGGTGTCGCAGCCGCCCAGTCGCCCCACGCCGCGCCCACGCGGCCCACCGTCATCGCCTCGCCCACCACGCCCACCGTGGTGGACCCGCCGGTGGACCCGGACACGCCGGCTCCACCGCCGCCGACCACGCCCGAGGCGGCGCCCGTCCGGGTCCTGTGGACCCTCGACGACACCGGCGCCGAGGTCCGCTCGCTGGAGGCCCGGCTGGCCCAGCGGGCGCTGCTCGCTCGGCGCTGGGTGGACGGGACGTTCGGCACGGCGACCGACAAGGCGGTGCGCGCCTTCCAGGGCAGCAGGCACCTGCCGGTGACCGGCAGTGTCGACGAGCAGACCTGGGCGGAGCTGAAGGCCGTCACCCATCGCCCCACCCGCAGCGAGCTCTACCCGCCGAAGCCCGAAGCGGCGCCGGTCGGCAAGCTCGACCCGCGCTGCCTGACCGGGCGGGTGCTGTGCATCGACAAGACGAGCCGCCGGCTCGCCTTCGTCATCGACGGGACGGTGCAGCGCCGGCTCGACGTGCGGTTCGGGTCGCAGTTCACCCCGACCCGCGAGGGCGTGTTCAGCGTCTACTACAAGAGCGCCGACCACGTGTCGCGGCTGTACGGGTCGTCCATGCCCTACGCGATGTTCTTCAGCCGCGGGCAGGCCGTGCACTTCTCGTCGGACTTCGCCAACCGCGGGTACGCCGGGGCGTCGCACGGTTGCGTGAACACCCGCGACAAGGCCGCCACGGCGGCACTGTTCGCCGACGTGAGGATCGGCGACTCGGTCGTCGTGTACCGCAGCTGACCCGCGGTCGCCCGCGACAAGACCCTGGCCCCGCCGCCACCGGCGGGGCCAGGGTCGCTGCCAGGACGGGGCCGACCCCAGGTCACTGGTGGGCGTACAGCGCCTCGACCTCGTCGGCGAACTCCTTGAGCACGTTCGCCCGCTTGACTTTCAGCGTCGGCGTCAGCTCGCCGCCGACCTCGCTGAAGTCGTTCGCCAGGATGCGGAAGCGCTTGATCGCCTCTGCCTGCGACACGGCGGAGTTGGCGTCGTCGACGGCCAGCTGCACCTCTGCCAGCAGCTCGGGGTCCTCCTTCAGCGTGGCCGGGTCGGCCGGCTGGCGGCCCTTCTCGGTGAGCCACTCGGCGACCGCGTCGGGGTCCAGGGTGATGAGCGCGGTGATGAACGGGCGCCCGTCGCCCACGACCACACACTGGCTGACGAGCCAGTGGGCCCGCAGACCGTCCTCGAGCACCGCCGGGGCGACGTTCTTGCCACCGGACGTGACGATCAGGTCCTTGATCCGGCCGGTGATCGACAGGTAGCCGTCGTCGTCCAGCTCGCCGATGTCGCCGGTGTGGAACCAGCCTTCGTCGTCGAACACCTCCCGCGTCGCTGCCTCGTTGTTCCAGTACCCGCGGAAGTTGGACGGGCCCTTCAGCAGCACCTCCCCCTCGGGTGAGATGCGCACCGCGTGGCCAGGGAACGGCCGACCCACGGTCCCCACCTTCTGCGCGCCCGGCAGGTTCAGATGGACGCCCGAGCAGGTCTCGGTCAGGCCGTAGCCCTCGAGGATGGTGATGCCCATGCCACGGAAGAAGTGCCCGAGACGCGTCCCGAGAGGTGCGCCACCGCTCACGGCGTACTCCACCTTGCCGCCCATGGCAGCGCGCAGCTTGCCGTAGACCAGCCGGTCGAAGATCGCGTGCTTGAAGCGCAGCCACAGACCGGGCCCACCCCTGTCCATCGCCATGCTGTAGGCGATGGCCGTCGACTCGGCGCGGGCGAAGATCGCTTCGTGGCCCTCGGCCATCGCCTTGTGCTTGGCGGTGTTGTAGACCTTCTCGAAAACCCGTGGCACCGAGAGCACCGACGTCGGCTGGAAGGCCACCAGCTCGTCGGCCACGTGCTTGATGTCGGCGGTGTGGCCCAGCCGCACGTGGGTCCGCACGGCCGCGAGCTGGATCTGCCTGGCCAGGATGTGCGCCAGCGGCAGGAACAGGAGCGTGGACTTGGTCTCGTTGAACACATGCTCGCGCACTCCGTCGGCCTCGCAGACGTTCTGCACATTGTTGGCGAGGTTCCCGTGGGTGATCGCGCAGCCCTTGGGGCGCCCGGTGGTGCCTGACGTGTAGACGATCGTCGCGAGCGAGTCGCTGTTGACCTCGTGCCGGCGGGCCTCGACCTCTTCGCGGGTCACGGTCTGCCCTCCCGCGACGAGCTTGTCGATGCCGTGCTCCTCGAACGTCCACACCTCGCGGAGGGACGGCAGGGCGCCCTGCACCTTCCCGATGGTGGCCGCGTGGTCGGCCGTCGCGGCGAACGCCGCGACCGCTCCGGAGTCGCCGAGGATCCACTCCACCTGCGAGGTGGACGACGTCTCGTACACGGGGACCGTGACGGCGCCGGCGACCCATATCGCGAAGTCGCACATCATCCACTCGTAGCTCGTGGGCGCCATGATCGCGACGCGGTCGCCGGTGCGGATGCCGGCCGCCATCAGCCCCGCCGCGAGGGCGATCACCTCGTCTGCGAACTGCTTCGACGTGACCGGCTTCCACTGACCGTCGACCTTCCGGTTGAAGGCGACGTGATCAGGCCAGTCCTCGGCGTTCGTGAACACGTCGTCCGCCATCATGGCCTCGGCCGGCGGTACGCGACGTGCGGGTACGGCAAACTCCTGCATCGGAAGCCTCCCTCATCAGGTCCGACCCCTCATTCGAGGCTAGGTCCGGGCCCGGCGCCCGATGAGAGGCCAAGGTCCCGACCAGGACCCGGGCCCTCAGGGACCGGCGGGGTCGTACTCCGCCAGCAGGAGTCCCAGGTCGTCGGCGAGGTCCTGGCCGACGGCCGCGCGCAGGGTGTCCAGGATGCGGTCGAGCACGGTGTCCAGCGGGCCGCTCGCCAGCGCCCGGACCATGTCGGCAAGGTCGACGAAGCCACCGCCGGGCACCCGCGCCTCGACCAGGCCGTCGGTGTGCAGCAGCAGCCGGTCGCCGGGGCGCAGTCGCGCCGTCACGGCACGGGGAGCGGCGCCCAGCCCCAGCGGGGGGCTGTCGGGCTCGCCGAGGGTGATCAGGCGCCCCCCGGTCGACAGCAGGGCGGGCGGGTGCCCGCAGGTGACCACCTTGCAGCTGCCGTCGGAGCACACCTCCGCCAGCAGGGCGGTGACGAAGTCCTCGTCGCCGAGGTAGGGCCGCAGCCGGGCGTCCATCTGCCGCGCCACCTCGGGCAGGTCGTCGGAGTCGTGGGCCAGCGAGCGGAACGCTCCGAGGACGACCGTGGCCATTCGTACCGCTTCGAGCCCCTTGCCCCGGACGTCGCCGATCACCATCCACACCGCGTCGCCACGGGGCACGACCTCGTAGAGGTCACCGCCGACCAGGGCGTCGCTGGCGGCGCTCACGTAGGCAGCGGCGAGGCGTAACGGCCCCAGCCGCTCCGGCACCGGCGCGAGGATCGCGTGCTGGGCGACCTCCGCGACCCGGGTGATCGCCGCCAGGCGGCCGCGTTGCTGGCTGTAGGCATCCGCGTTCTCGACCGCCACCGCGGCGCGGCTGGCCAGGTCCTCGGCGAACGCGAGGTCCGTCTCGTCGTAGTGCCGGCCAGACTCCGCGGCGACCATGGTGATCGCGCCGAACGGTCCGCTCCGACCGACCAACGGCACGATGATCACGCTCGTCAGCCCGAGCTCGCGCAGGATCCTCAGGTGCTCGTCGTCGGCGGCCGCGGCCACGAGCATGTCGTCGGTGACCTCGCTGTAGAGCTCGCTCCGGCCGGTGCGCACGACGTTGTGCACCCCGGTCGTCGACGCCGGGTCATCGGGGTACCGGCGGCTCAGCTCCTCGGCGTACGCGACCTTGGCGGGGTCGGTGTGGGTGACGGCGAGGGTCTGCATGACGCCGTCTTCGAGCGCTTGCACGCTGCACCAGTCGGCGAGCCGCGGCACGACGAGGCGGGCGACGCTCTCCATGGTGGTGCGGTAGTCGAGGCTGCCGGCGAGCTGCGAGGAGGCCTCGGCCAGGAACGCGAGCTTCCCGGTCGCCGCGCGCGCCCGCGCCAGGGCCCGGGCCCGGTCGATGGCCTGCGCGGAGCTGTCGGCGAGCGTCGTCAGAGCGCCGAGCTGCGCGGGGTCGTCGGCGTCGTAGCCGGGCGAGAAGCTGAGCGAGATGACACCCAGCCTCCGCTCACCCACCGACAGCGGGAGGCACACCAGCACAGCGTCGTGAGGTGCCTGGCCCGCGAGCAGCGGGTAGCGGCGCTCGAGCTCGTCGCGGGAGCGCACCACGACCGGCCGGTTGGCGCGCACGGCTTCGCTGCCCGGCAGCTGGCCCTCGAGGGGGTAGGTGGCCCACCTCCGCCGGGTCTCCTCGCGTTCGCCGCGCATCCGCACCACGGCGAGCGTCTCGTCGTCGACCAGCAGCGAGAGAGTGGCGAGCGAGGCCCCCAGCGCGTCCGCCGCGTGGGTCACGACGATGTCCACGATCTCGTCGACGTCCTCGGCCGCTGTCAGCTCGGCGGTGACCTCCTGGAGCCGGGCCAGCCGGCCGGCCAGGGCCTCGGCCGCCGCGCGGGCCGCGCGCTCGGCCTCGTAGAGCTTGGCGCGGTCGAGCGCCTGCACGGTCTGGCCGGCCAACGCGAGCACGAACGCCCGCTCGTCGTCGTCGAAGAGCCGAGGCGAGTCGAAGCTGAAGCGCAGCGCGCCCAGCACCTCGTCCCCCAGGATGAGCGGCACGGCGCACACCGAGATCGTGCCGGGCTCGAGGCCCGTCAGCGCCGGGAACCGCTCGTCACGCGCCTCGCGCGACTCGATCCACACCGACCGCCCGTCGCGGATGGCCAGCGCGGCGGGGAGCTCGGCGTCCCTGCCCTCCGAGCGCAGCTGCGCGAGCAGGGCCTCGCCGTAGCCCACGGCTCCCGGCACGGCGAGCCGGTCGCCCTCGCTGCGGAGCATCAGGCCGCCGCCCGATGCGCCGAGCGCGGCGACGCCCTCGGCGATCACCACCTCGGCCACCGCCGAGGCGGTCGTCACCCCGGCGAGGGCAGACGTGACCGACTGCAGCCGGGCGGCCCGGTCGGTGGCGCGATGCGCCTCCGCCACGACCCCGAGCTCCTGCAGCAGCCGCTGCTCGAAGGTCTGCGAGGGGGCGACGGGGTCGCCCGCGGCGGCGCTCCGGAGCTGGGCCACGATCGACTCGACGTACCAGTGCCGGAAGAGCCGGTGCTGCGGCGGGCTCTCCACCGTCAGCAGTCGGGCCGCGCGGGCGTAGCTGTCAGCCTCGTCGAGGGCGGCCAGGTAGTCCTCCGCGGCAGCGGCCGCGGAGGCCGGCAGCTGAAGGGTCAGCGTGGTGCGTGCCTCGCCGCGCTCGGCCGCCGCCAGCGCCTGCATCTTGATGGCGAGCCGCGGCTCCGCGAACCGGTACACGACGCGCTCGATGAGCCGCGCGAGCTGGTCGGGCACGATCGCGCTGTGGCCGGACTCGGCGCCCGCGGCCGCCAGCGCGAACTCGCGGACGAGGTTGTCGATGTGGGCCTTCGCGGCGAGCAGGAGGTCGGTCGGCACGTCGCCGAGGTGGACCGTGTAGCGCTTCTCCTCCTCCTCGCCTTCGCCCCAGACGTCCAGGAGGGCGTCGAGGTCGGCCGCGGGGCCGGCCACGTGCTCGTCACCGCGGACGACCTCGCACCAGACCACCTTGCCGAACTCGAGCGGCTCGACACCCCATGCTCGGCACAGAGCCTCGACGAGCATGATCCCGCGGCCCGTCATGGCGTCCGTGCCCGGCCGGCTGCGCAGCGGGAGCGCCCGGCTGGAGTCCTCGACCTCGATCCGGACGCCGTCCACGAGCCGCACGAGACGCAGGAGGACAGGCGGCCCCGCGTGGAGCAGGGCGTTGGTGACCACCTCCGTCACCAGCACCCCGACGTCGACCTCGAGCTCGGCCTCGTGCCAGGAATGCAGGAGGTCGGCGGCGAAGCTGCGGGCACGAGGCACGGCATCCGGCTCATGGTCGAGCCGCAGCTCACCTACCTCGACCTGCATCGGCGCCGCCCCTTTACGGCCCGCTGGGGTGCGGGACCCTGCCATTGTGGCCCCAATCCGCGACCGGCAGCCACGGCGACACCGCGGGCGCCGGGACGCGCAGACGGCGGCCACACCCCGGCGTACCAACCTCAGAACAGGCCGATCGCCTGCGCCTCCTCCTCCAGCTCCTCGCGCACCGAGGGGTGGGCGGCGTGGTCGATGAGCTCGGCGGCCTGCTCGCGCTGGTCGAGGCCCCAGATGCGGGCGATGCCGTTCTCGGTGACGACGGCGCTCGGCTGGAAGGACGTCACCGGCTCCTCCACCATCGGGACGATCGTGGAGACGTCGGCCCGCGGGTGCCAGGAGCGCAGAGCGATCAGGGCCTGGCCCCCGCGCGAGTGAAGGGCGCCCACGATGAAGTCGGTCTGGCCACCGAACCCGGAGTAGATGCGGCCCCGGACCCGCGACGCGTTGGCCTGGGCGTAGAGATCGACCTGCAGCGCCGAGTTGACGGACGTGAGCTGCGGGTTGGCCGCGATCAGGCCCGGGTCGTTCGTCTTCTCGGTCCGCAGGATGCGCACACGCGGGTTGCCGTCGACCCACTTGTAGAGGTCGGCCGAGCCGAACAGGAAGGACGAGGTCAGCACCGCGTCCGGGTCGAGGGCGCCGGCCCGGTCGAGGACCAGGACGCCGTCGCTGAACATCTCCGACCAGATCCGCAGGCCCCTGCGGCCGACCACACCGAGCAGCGTCGCGTCCGGCACGGCGCCGATCCCCAGCTGCAGGGTCGCGCCGTCCGGCACCAACGCGGCCACCCGCTCACCGATCGCCAGCGAGCACTCGTCCGGCTCGGTCGTGGCCGGGGAGGTCAGGGGCAGGTCCACCTCGACGGCGCAGTCGATCAGCTCGGTGGACAGCTGCCCGTCGCCGTACGTGTACGGCATCTGCGGGTTGAGCTGGGCGACGACCATCCCGCCGCGGGCCCGGACCGCCTCGATGGCGGCCGGGAGGATGTTGACCTCGGTGCCGAGTGAGACCGTGCCGTTGCGCGGCGTCGAGGTGTGCACGACGACGACGTCCGGCGGCAGCGCCGAGCCGAACAGCAGCGGCACCAGCGACAGCCGGCTCGGGACGTAGCGCAGCCCCGGCGTCCGGCGCATGCCGGCGCCGACGAAGGACGTCTCGTGCACGACGCCCTCCCGGGTGGGGATGCCCGGCTGGGCGTTGAGCATGTACAGCCGGTACTCGGGGACGGCGGCGTCGATCTCGTCGAGCACGGCGGACGGGGTGGCGAAGTTGCCGCTGGCCACCACGCGAGGGGTCCCGGGAAGGGCGGAGACAAGGGTGCCGACCGACGCGGCACTGACGATGCGCATGGCCCCCATCCTGCCGAGGACCCGTCGGGGACGGGAGGGACCTTCGGCGCGGCCTCGGACGGGACCCGGTCGTGCCGGCCGGGACCTTCGTCCACCCGCCCGAGGGGCCAGGGGGCCGACCGCGATGGTGACGCTGCGTGACAATCCCCTGCTCAGGGTCACAGACAGTGCGTCCGTGTGAAGTTGACGCGTCGGGCTGGCGACCGGGCTCGGGCCGCCTTGATCATGTGACCCGGGACGTGCCCCAGGGGGTGTCGGGCGGATTGCGCCGGAGGGGAGGAACCGCTGACGCACGGCGACATGGTGGACGGCCTGGCGGGGCTCGCCGAGGCCGTGCGCAGCCTGCGCGAGAACGAGGCGCGGCTGCGGACGATCTTCGAGCACGGCCCGATCGGCAGCGCCCTGCTCGACCTCGACGGCCGGGTGGTGGACGCCAACGCTGCGCTGTGCCGCCTGCTCGGTCGGGCCCGCGAGGAGCTGGTCGGGTCGGAGCTCGCGCAGCTCGGCCACCCGGACGACCGCGGCCCCTTCCTGCCGGGCCGGACGGAACGCCGCCTCGTCCGCCCGGACGGCGAGACCGTCTGGGCGATGGCCTCGGTCGTCGACCTCGCGGAGGCCGGCGAGGGGAGCCGGCTGGTCTGTGTCGACGACCTGACTGCTCGGCGGAACGCCGAGCGGCTGCTCCTCCACGCCGCCCTCCACGACAGCCTCACGAACCTGCCCAACCGACGGCTGCTGCGCGACCGCCTCGACACCGCGCTGGCCCGGTCGAGGCGCAGCGGCGAGACCGTCGCGGTGCTGTTCGTAGACCTGGACGACTTCAAGCAGATCAACGACGAGCTGGGCCACGACGCCGGCGACGAGATGCTCGTCGCGGTGGCCCGCAACATCAGCTCGGTCCTGCGCTCGTGCGACACGGTGGCGCGGCTCGGGGGTGACGAGTTCGTCGTGATCTGCGAGGACGTCACGGCGGAGGGAGAGATCTCACGCCTCGCCGGCCGGGTGCTGGCCGCCATCCGCCGCCCGGTGCGGCTGCGCGGGAGCCAGGTGTCGGTCACCGCCAGCATCGGCGTCGCCGTCTCCGGCGCGCCGACCGAGTCGCCCGACGAGCTCATCCGGCTGGCGGACGTGGCCATGTACCGCGCCAAGCGGCGCGGCGACGCCGACTACGTGATCGCCGGCGAGGAGCGCGCCACCCGGGCCGCACAGAGCGCCGAGCTGGTGGCCGAGCTCCGCCATGCCATCCAGGCCGACCAGCTGCAGCTGCACTACCAGCCGGTCGTGCGCTTCGACGGCACCGTGATCGGCCTCGAGGCGCTGCTGCGGTGGCCGCACCCTCGCCACGACCTGCTGCTGCCTCGGGACTTCCTCCCGATCGCCGAGCAGGCCGGCCTCGCCACGTCGCTGTCCGACTGGGTGCTCCGCACCGCCATCGCCGACGCCGCGTCCTGGCACGACCCGTCCCTGCGCGTCAGCGTCAACATGTGGGCCCAGGAGGTGGCCCGGCCAGGGTTCGCGGACAAGGTGGCGGCCCTGCTCACCTGGGCGGGGCTGCAGGCCCGCAGCCTGTACCTCGAGATCCACGAGGGCGACCTCGCCGACGGCGGCAGGGCGCTCGCCGACGAGCTGGCCCGGCTGCGCGAGCTCGGCGTGGGCCTCGCGATCGACGAGTTCGGCAGCGGCGAGTCGTCGATCTCCGACCTGAAGCGGCTGCCCGCCGACACCGTCAAGATCGACCGGGCCTTCGTGGCGAGGATCTGCGACGACCCCGCCGACGCGGCGATCGTCGAGGCCATCGCCACCACTGCGCGGGCCACCGGCCGGCACGCGCTCGCGTCCGGCGTGGAGACGCTCGACCAGCTCGAGCGGCTTCGGGAGCTCGGCTGCGAGTGCGTGCAGGGCTACCTCACCGGACGGCCTCGGCCGCTGACCGACCTGCGCGAGGTGATCCTGCGCCGGAAGGTGCGCATCGGTCAGCCGTAGCCCAGCTCGTGCAGGCGGGCGTCGTCGATGCCGAAGTGGTGGGCGATCTCGTGCACGACCGTGACGTGCACCTCCTCGACGACCTCCTCCGGACTGCGACACATGCGCAGCGTGGGTCCGCGGAAGACGACGATCCGATCGGGCAGCACCCCGGCGTACATGCCGTCACGCTCGGTCAGCGGGATGCCCTCGTAGACCCCCAGCAGGTCGCGGTCGCTCCCGGACGGCTCCTCCTCGACGAAGATCGCGACGTTGTCCATCAGCGCGGTGAGCTCGGGGGGCACCTGGTCCAGCGCCTCGCTCACGAGCTCCTCGAACTCCGCCGCCGAGATGTCGAGCACACCGGGATTCTCACCCGTCCGAGCAGGGGCCGCCACGGTGACGACAAAGATCATGGGGTAGAGAGAAGGCGATGTCCGAACCAGAACCTGCCTCCCGGAGCCCGTGGTGGACCCCGTGGCGTCGCTGGCCGCGCGCCGCCGTGGCCGCCGAGATCGCCCTCGTCGGGCTGCTCGGCTGCTGGCTGGGGCTGCTGGCCGCCGGCCACGTCGAGGCGGCCGTCGGACCGGTGCGCACGCAGCTGTCCGTCGTACCGTCGCTGACCGGTGACTCGGTCGTCTCGGTGCCGCCGCTCGGCCGGCTGAGCCTCGACAGCCACGACGGGCCGTGGCGGCTGGACGCCGAGGTCGACCGGCTCGACGCTACCGACGCACGCCAGATCTTCAGCAACCCCGCCTCGCTGCACGGGCTGCCCGAGCGGGTCGCCACCGACATGCGTCACGGGATCGAGCGGCTGGCCGTGCGGGCCTCGCTGGCGGCCGTGGCCGGCGCACTGCTGCTCGGGCTGCTGGTGTTCCGCCGACGCCTGCGACGGGTGCTGCTCGCCGGCGCGGTGTCGGCCGGGCTCGTGCTCGCCGGCGGGGGCGCCGCGGCCGCGACCTGGAACCCCGAGGCCATCAACGAGCCGCGCTACGACGGGCTGCTCGCGATCGCCCCGACGGTCGTCGGCGACGCGCGCAGCATCGTGACCGACTTCCAGAAGTACGAGGCGCAGCTCGCCAAGATCGTGACGAACGTCTCCCGGCTGTACGACGTGACCAGCACCCTGCCGGCGTACACCCCCGACCCGTCGACCATCCGCGTCCTGCACGTGTCGGACATCCACCTGAACCCCTCGGCGTGGGAGATCATCCGGTCGATCACCGAGCAGTTCGACGTCACCGTGATCGTCGACACCGGCGACCTCACCGACCACGGCTCGTCCGCGGAGGACCGGTTCGCCAACTCCATCTCCACGCTGGGCGTGCCCTACGTGTTCATCCGTGGCAACCACGACTCGGCCGGCACGGAGCGCGCCGTCGCCCGGCAGAAGAACGCGGTCGTGCTCAACGGCTCGGTGGTGAAGGTCGGCGGCCTCCGCCTGCTCGGCGCGCCCGACCCGAGGTTCACCCCCGACAAGGACACCCGGGACCAGCCGCCGGCGGAGGAGCTGCGCCTGATCGGCGAGCGGCTGGCGGCCACCGCCCGCAGCGAGCCGGTCGACGCGGTGCTCGTGCACGACCCGGAGATGGCGATGCCGATCGACGGCTCGGCGCCGCTGGTGTTCGCGGGGCACGGCCACAAGCGCGACGTACGCTCCCTCGACCAGGGCACCCTGCTGTTCGAGCAGGGCTCGACCGGAGGGGCCGGCCTGCGCGGCCTGGAGCACGAGAGCCCGACGCCGGTGCAGTGCTCGGTCCTCTACTTCGACAAGGCGACAGGGGCGCTGCAGGCGTACGACGACATCACCCTGGGTGGTCTCGGCCTGACCTCCGCGCAGATCGAGCGGCACGTCTACGCCAAGCCGTCGCCGAAGTCGCCACCGTCGCCGAGCGGGACCTCCTCACCCACGCAGTCCGGGGTGGGAGCCGCCGGGTCCGGCTGAGCCGCCCGGTGGGATCGGCCATCGCTTTGGTGAACCGCGCCCGCGTCCCCTATGCTTTCCGGGTCCCCGACGGCTAGGACGCCGTGGGCCAAACGCCCTCATCGTCTAGTGGCCCAGGACGCCGCCCTTTCAAGGCGGTAGCACGGGTTCGAATCCCGTTGGGGGCACGCACAAGCAAGGTCCTGTGGAGCAGCGTGGAGTGCTCGCCACCCTGTCAAGGTGGAGGTCGCGGGTTCAAATCCCGTCAGGACCGCGTAGACCGGCAGCCGCCATGACGCCGGTCGCTCGGGCAGGTAGCTCAGTTGGTACGAGCGTCCGACTGAAAATCGGAAGGTCGGCGGTTCGACCCCGCCCCTGCCCACCAGCAGCCAACACCAGCCAGCCAGTGCCCTGGCGGGTCCCGGCGTCGCCCGTTTGCCTGGCAACCTCCCGGTCAGGCCACTGTCACTGGCATCCCGGCTTGTCCCGCGACCGGGCCCGGTGTCGGCATCGCCGGGTTTGGCGTGGCGATCTCTACGTCGACGTCCCGATCAACGGTCACGCTGCCGTCCAGCTCCTCGCTGACGAGCGCTTCGAGCTGGTCGAGCGCCGCCTGCGTGCGGTCCTGGTCCCGGACCGGCGAGGCTGCCGCCCCCGACGGGTCGCCCTGAAGTGCCGCGGCCTGCTCCGCAGCCCATCGTCGAAGCTCGTCGAGCTCCGCGCGGGACAGTCGGTCCCACCGGTCACTTGCGACCACGAGCTGGAAGGCCGCAGCTGCGGCGTGGCAGCGCTCACAGTCAGCGTTCACCGCCAACGCTCGGTTGTTCGCGCGCACCGACTGAGGGGCCCTCAGCACGATCACCTGCACCGCTATCGCGGTCGCCCGGCAGTCCCGGCAGGTGGACCATGCCGCGCTCACGTTGTCGAGGGTCGCCTGGGCCGACCGGTCCAGGTACACGACGTGGACCAGGGTGGAGTCGGCGGTGCAGCCGTCACAGTCCGCGGACGACGAGGCCGTCGAGTCGACGGTCGGCTCGGGGTCGCCGGAGCGGGTGAGCCCGTAGGCGTCATCCGTGATGTTCTGACTGTCAGGCCCGGTCAGCGCGGTCGCGACGAGGTCGAGCGAGTTGCTGGGTCCCGGCGACTCGCCGGAGGCCCCCCACCACTCCCCCGGCGAGCCCCAGGAGTTGCCGGCAGCGGTGCCCGTTCCCAGCCAGAGGGCGAGGAGGGCGGCGCCGGCGCCGAGTCTCGACCAGGTGCCGCTCATCGCCGCGGGC
>DASVBJ010000035.1:0-3697 GCA_036375895.1 Actinomycetes bacterium
GCCTTCCAGGGGCGCAGCGGCTCCAGGCTGTGCGCGGACACGACGTGCGGCACGCCGTACAGCTGCTTGGCCACGTGCCCGGCCAGGTTGGCGTACCACGTGTGCGAGTGCACCAGGTCGGTGCCGGCGCAGCCGGCGGCCATCAGCAGGTCGGTGCCCAGCGTGCGCAGGGCGGCGTTGGCCTCCTCGAGACCGGACGGCGCGTCGTACGCCGTGACGCCGGGCTCGTCGCGCGGTGCCCCCATGCAGTGCACCCGGACGTCGACCAGCCGCCGCAGCTCGCGAGCCAGGTACTCCACATGCACGCCGGCACCGCCGTAGACCTCCGGCGGGTACTCACGGGTCAGCAGGTCGATGCGCACCCGCTCATGATTGCGGCTGGCCGGTGCCAGGGCTAGACCAAGATCGAGGGGGTACCGTCGGCCCATGGCGGAGAAGGTGCTCTCGATCGTCCTCGCCGGCGGTGAGGGGAAGCGGCTGATGCCGCTGACGGCCGACCGCGCCAAGCCGGCGGTCCCCTTCGGGGGCATCTACCGGCTCATCGACTTTGTGCTCTCCAACCTGGTCAACGGCGGCTACCGCAAGATCGTGGTGCTCACGCAGTACAAGAGCCACAGCCTGGACCGGCACATCTCGTCGACCTGGCGGCTCTCCACGCTGCTCGGCAACTACATCGCGCCGGTGCCGGCGCAGCAGCGGCTCGGTCCTCGGTGGTACGCCGGCTCCGCCGACGCGATCTACCAGAGCCTCAACCTGATCGGCGACGAGCGACCCAGCCACGTCATCGTCTTCGGCGCGGACCACATCTACCGCATGGACCCGAGCCAGATGGTGGCGCAGCACGTGTCCGCGGGTGCCGGCGTCACCGTCGCGGCGATCCGGCAGCCGCTCTCCATGGCCGACCAGTTCGGCGTCATCGAGACCGACGAGCACGGCCGTGCCATCACGGCCTTCCGCGAGAAGCCGACCGATGCCGTCGGCCTGGCCGACGCGCCCGACCAGGTCTACGCATCGATGGGCAACTACGTCTTCACCACGCGGGTGCTGCTGGAGGCGCTGCGCCAGGACGCCCTCGACCCGACCAGCAAGCACGACATGGGCGGCGACATCATCCCGAGGCTCGTCGACAAGGGCGAGGCCCAGGTCTACGACTTCCGCGACAACGACGTGCCCGGCTCGACCGCGCGCGACCGCGACTACTGGCGCGACGTCGGCACGATCGACGCGTTCTACGAGGCACACTCGGACCTCATCGCGGTCCACCCGGAGTTCAACCTCTACAACAGCGACTGGCCGATCTACACCAGCCACGGACCCCTGCCGCCCGCGAAGTTCGTCCACTCCGAGCAGGGCCGCGTGGGGCACGCGGTCGACTCCTTCATCTCCGGCGGGGTGGTGGTGTCCGGCGGTCGGGTGGAGCGTTCGGTGCTCTCCCCCAGCGTCGTCGTCCACTCCTGGGCCGAGGTGACCGGGTCGGTGCTCATGGACAACGTGACCGTGGGCCGGCACGCCGTGGTCCGCAACGCGATCCTCGACAAGAACGTCGTCGTGCCGGAGGGGGCGCAGGTCGGGGTCGACCCCGAGCACGACCGGGCCCGTGGCTTCGTCGTGTCCCCCGGGGGCGTCACCGTGCTGGGCAAGGGCCAGCGCGTGACGCTCTGACACCCGCGGGGGCCCGCGGACCGACCCCTGAACGTCTCCGGGCCGCACGTGCCGACTGCCGTAGCCTGCGGGTCATGACGACCCGGCCGACCCTGCTCGCGACGGTGACCGGTCGCGACCGCCCGGGTGTCACGTCTGCCCTGTTCGAGGCGCTCGTGCCCTACGCCGTGACGGTGCTCGACGTGGAGCAGGTCGTGATCCGCGGCCGGCTGGTGCTGGGGGTGCTGCTCTCGGCCGCCGACGTCGACGAGAAGGCGGTCGACGTCGCGTTGCGGGAGGCCCTGGGGCCGCTCGGCATGGACGTCGAGGTCGTCGCCGGCGAGGGCGACGACGATCCACGCCGACGCGGCCGCAGCCACGTGACCGTGGTCGGTCATCCGCTGCTCCCGGCCGCCATGGCGGGCATCGCGGGAGCCGTCGCGGGGCTCGGTGCCAACATCGACCGGATCGTGCGGGTCGCCCACTACCCCGTCACGGCGGTCGAGCTGGAGGTCTCCGGCGCCGAGCCGACCGAGCTGCGCGCCCGGCTCGCCCTGGCCGCCGCCGGCCTCGGTGTCGACGTCGCCGTCGAGCGGTCGGGCCTGCACCGCCGCGCCAAGCGACTGGTCGTCATGGACGTCGACTCGACGCTCGTGCAGGGCGAGGTCATCGAGATGCTTGCCGAGCAGGCCGGGTGCGGGGCCGAGGTCGCCCGGGTCACCGAGGCCGCCATGCGCGGTGAGCTCGACTTCGCCGAGTCGTTGCGGGCCCGGGTGCGCCTGCTGGAGGGGCTCGACGCGTCAGCCCTCGACGTCGTACGCCGGGACCTGGTGCTGACCCCCGGGGCCCGCACGGTCGTGCGCACCCTCAAGAGGTTGGACTACCGCATCGCCATCGTGAGCGGCGGCTTCACGCAGATCACCGACGCGCTCGTGGCCGACCTGGGCATCGACTACTCCCTGGCCAACACGCTGGAGGTCGTCGACGGCCGGCTCACCGGTCGCGTGGTCGGCCCGGTTGTCGACCGGCAGGCCAAGGCCGACGCGCTGGAGCGGTTCGCGCACGAGGCCGAGGTGCCGCTGTCGCAGACGGTCGCGATCGGCGACGGCGCGAACGACCTGGACATGCTTGCCCGCGCCGGCCTCGGCATCGCGTTCAACGCCAAGCCCGTCGTGCGCCAGGCCGCCGACGCATCCATCAACGTGCCCTATCTCGACGTGATCCTCTTCCTGCTCGGCATCCCGCGGGACGAGATCGAGGCGGCCGACGCCGAGGAGGGCATCGCGGTCAGCATGCCGCCAACCTGACGACCGGCAGGCCCTATTGCGGGGGTGGGACGCGGCCTACGCCGTTCGGACGAGGACGGCGCACCGCCGCCGGGCGACACTCCGGCTCGGGGGACGGGGCCCCGGGATGGAGGCCGTCCGATGCGGACGCTGCGTGTGCTGCCGGGTCGTCGGGTGGCGCGGGCCGGGGTGGTGGCTCTGGTCACCGCCGGGTGGCTACTGCTTGGTCAGGGCGCAGGCTTCGCCGCCGGCGGCACGAATCTGTTGACCAACGGCGACTTCGAGTCGGGCGGCGGGTCGCTCACGGGATGGAGCGCGGTCCGGGCGCGGCTCGCCTTGGCGGCGGACGGCTACAACGGCGGCCACGCCGCGCTGGCCGAGCTGCGCGGGAAGAAGGGCGACTTCGGGCTGACGACGTCAGCGAACCCGGTCGTGAACGCCCCGGCGGGCGAGACGTTCGCCGCGGCCGGAGTGCAGCGGAGCGCCTCGCCGGGCAGGCCCGTCTGCCTCGTGATGCGCGAGATCACCCCCGGCGGCTCGACCGTGCAGACCGCACAGCAGTGCATGACCCGCACCGTCACGTGGACGGCCTTCCCCGCCGTGTCGCTCACCGTGCAGGGGGCGGGCGACGCGGTGTCCGTCGGCGTGACCTCGCCCCAGGGAGTGTCCGGTGACAGCTTCGAGGCCGACGCTCTGAGCCTGGTCAACGCGGACACCACGCCGCCCACCGTCCCGGCGAACGTCGTCGCCACTGCACCGACGTCGACCGA
>DASVBJ010000052.1:0-14525 GCA_036375895.1 Actinomycetes bacterium
GTCGACGGCTGCATCGTCCTGTCGCTCGAGCGGATGACGACGATCCGCGACATCAACCCGGGCGACGGCGTTGCCGTCGTCGAGCCCGGGGTCGTCAACCAGACGCTGCGGGACACCGCGCGCGAGCGCGGCCTCTGGTACGCGCCGGACCCCGCCTCGCGGGACTGGTGCACGATCGGGGGCAACGTCAGCACGAACGCCGGAGGGCTGTGCTGCGTGAAGTACGGCACCACCCGGGACGCGGTGCTCGGCCTCGAGGTCGTCCTCGCCGACGGTCGGGTCACCCGGCTCGGGCGGCGCAGCATCAAGGGCGTGGCCGGCTACGACCTCGTCGCGCTGATCGTCGGCAGCGAGGGGACCCTTGGGGTGGTCACGGAGGCGACGCTGCGGCTGCGGCCGCTCCCGCCGGCCCCGACGACGGTCGTCGCCGTCTTCCCCGACCTGGCCTCGGCGGGCCGGGCCGTGCAGTCCGTCGCGGCGACCTGCACGCCGTCGCTGCTCGAGCTCATGGACTCCACGACGCTGGCCGCCGTGGAGGAGCTGCGCCCGATGGGCCTGGACACGTCCGCCGCCGCGCTGCTGCTCGCGCAGAGCGACCTGCCCGGAGCCGCCGGGCAGGCCGAGGCGGCGGCGGTCCTGGCGGCGTGCGAGGCCGCCGGGGCCACGGAGGGCTATCGGTCGGAGGACCCGACGGAGGCCGACCAGCTGCTCGAGGCCCGTCGGCTCGCGTTTCCCGCCCTCGAACGGCTCGGCGCCACCATGCTCGACGACGTCGCCGTGCCCCGGTCGCAGCTCGCCGAGGCGGTCGCCCGCATCGAGGACGTCGCTCGTCGGCACGACGTCCTGATCGGCACCTTCGGCCACGCCGGCGACGGCAACCTGCACCCCACGATCGTCACGCCCCATGGCGACGCGGACGCGGCCCGGCGAGGTCTCGCCGCGTTCGACGCGGTCGTCGACGTGGCGCTCGGACTCGGTGGCACGGTCACCGGCGAGCACGGCGTGGGCCTGCTCAAGGCCGGCTGGCTCGGTCACGAGCTCGACCCCACCGCTCGGTCGCTGCACGCCGCCATCAAGTCGGCGCTGGACCCGCTCGGCATCCTGAACCCCGGAAAAGCAGTTCCCGCCCCGTAGCGCCCCGCCGCGAGGCCGCGCTAGCGTCCGGGTCGACACCTGGCCCTGCGTTCCCCGCCGGAGGCAAGCATGGAGCTCGATCCCCGCGAGACGGCCGTCGTCCTCATCGAGTACCAGAACGACTTCACGTCCGACGGCGGCGCGCTGCACGGCGCCGTCTCCGAGGTCATGGACAAGACCGGGATGCTCGGCAACACGGTCGAGGCGGTCCGCCGGGCGCGCGACGCGGGAGCGACGATCATCCACGCGCCGATCACGTTCGCGGAGGGCTACGGCGAGATCAGCGCCACGCCGTACGGCATCCTCGCCGGCGTCGTCGAGAGCAACGCGTTCGTCAAGGGCTCCTGGGGCGCCGCGATCGTCGAGGACCTCACGCCCGAGGAGAGGGACATCGTCGTCGAGGGCAAGCGCGGCCTGGACGCCTTCGCGAGCACCAACCTCGACTTCATCCTGCGCAGCAAGGGCATCCGCAACGTCGCGCTCGGCGGCTTCCTCACCAACTGCTGCGTGGAGTCGACGATGCGCTCGGCGTACGAGAAGGGCTTCAACGTCTTCACGCTGACCGACTGCGTCGCGGCGACCTCGGTCGAGGAGCACGACAACGCGATCAGCAAGGACTACCCGATGTTCTCCCACCCCGTCTCCTCGACGGAGTTCGTGGCGACGCTGTCGGGCGAGGAGGAGCTCGCCGAGCGCAGCCGCGGCTACGACGCCTGAGGTCGAGATGGTGAGCCCCAGCGGGCGTCGCCGTGCCGGGGGCGGTGGCGAGGCCCAACCTACGGACGGGTAGGTTCGGGCTGTGGCCGAGCTCGTGTACCGCCCCGTCATCGGTTTCGCCCGCGTGGTGTTCGCCGCCCAGGGACTGCGGTTCGACCTCGAGGGCACCGAGCACGTGCCCAGGGAGGGCGGGGCGGTGATGGTCATCAACCACATCGGCTACATGGATTTCACGTACGCCGGGCTCGCCGCGCTCCCGGCCGGCCGGCTGGTGCGGTTCATGGCCAAGAAGGAGGTCTTCGACCACCCGGTCTCCGGCCCGCTCATGCGGGGCATGAAGCACATCCCGGTCGACCGGGCCGCGGGCTCCGGAGCCTTTCGCGCAGCCGTCGCCGCGCTGAAGGCCGGGGAGATCGTGGGTGTCTTCCCCGAGGCCACGATCAGCCGGTCCTTCGAGCTCAAGGAGTTCAAGGCGGGCGCCGCGCGAATGGCCGCGGCGGCCAAGGTGCCGCTGCTGCCGACCGTCATCTGGGGCTCCCAGCGGGTGTGGACCAAGGACCATCCGCGGCGGCTCGGCCGCACCCGGACACCCATCCAGGTGCACGTCGGCGAGCCGATCGCGCCGCCCCGCGGTGCCGACGCCGAGGCGGCCACGGCCGAGCTGCGCGACCGCATGGAGGGGCTGCTGCACAAGGCGCAGGCGACCTATCCCGACCGGCCTCGTGACGACGGCGACCGGTGGTGGCTCCCCGCTCGGCTCGGCGGGACCGCGCCGACCCCCGAGGTGGCGGCCCGCCTCGATGAGGAGGAGCGGGAGCGACGTGCCCGCCGCCGCGAGGCCCGCCCCGAGCGCTGATCCGCGATCATGAGACCCGCGCAGGGTAGCCTCTGTGCCGTGAGCCCGCTCCACCTGCCTGCGTCGACGGACAGCGTGCCGGTCGCGCGGCGGTTCGTGGCGCAGCAGCTCAGCGGCGCCGAGGGCAGGGCCGATGTGGACACCGCGGTCCTGCTGGTCAGCGAGGTCGTGACCAACGCCATCCTGCACGCGCGCACGCCGCTGGTCCTGGACGTCCTCGACAGCGGCAGCGAGGTCCGGGTGGAGGTCCGCGACGGCTCACCCACGCACCCGCGCATCCACGCCTTCTCCCGTACCTCCGCCACCGGTCGAGGGCTGCGGCTCCTTGACCGGCTCGCCGAGCGTTGGGGCGTCGAGGTCGACCCCGCCTCCGGGGGCAAGGTCGTCTGGTTCGTCGTCGGGCTGCCGTCCGACGCCGCCTGGGCGGTCTTCGACGACGACTGGTTGGTGGAGGGGGTCGGCGGTGAGCTCTGAGCACGACGAGCTGGTCGAGGTGCGGCTGGTGCGGTTCCCGCTGCGGGTCTACGCCCGCGCCACCGAGCACGTCAACGAGCTGCTGCGTGAGTTCGCGCTGCTCGCGGCCTCGACTCCCGCCGACAGCCACACGGTGCCGGCCCGGCTGCTCGAGCTGGTCGAGGAGCTGAGCCGTAGGTACCCCCGCCAGACCGACCACGAGGCCGAGCGCGAGGCAGCCCTGGCGCGCGGTGACCGCGAGGCCGATTTCTCGATCAAGGTTCCCGCGTCCGCCGCGGAGGCCGGCCTCGCGCTCGACGCCCTGCTCGACGAGGCCGAGGACTACTGCCGGGCAGGGGCGCTGCTCACGCTGGCCGCGCCACCCGACGTCACCGCCTTCCGCCGGTGGTACCTCCGGGAGGTGGCGGCCCAGATCCGCGGTGCCGCGCCGACTCCCTGGCCGGGCGACCTGGGCTGACCACCGATCCGGTGGTCAGGCAGGTGGTCTGTCATCATGGCCGGGCGTCTCGAAGGACGCCTACCCCACCGACGTAACCTGCCGACTGGAGCGGTCGCCACGTGACGGACACCAGCCGGGCGCCGAGAGGCGCCGCCGCGATGCCCGTCGTCGCCGGGACGATGCGCGTGCTGCTCGTCGAGGACGACGAGGGCGATGCCTTCCTGGTGCGCGAGCTCCTGCTCGATGCCGGTGCCGACGTCGATATCCGTCGCGCCCGGTCCGTCGCCGAGGCTCACCTGCAGCTGCCCGGCGACGTGCACTGCGTCCTGCTGGACCTGGGCCTGCCCGACGCGACCGGCCTCGAGGCGCTGCGCGTGGTGCTCGAGGCGGCGCCGCAGATCGCCGTCCTCGTCCTCACCGGGCTGGCCGACGAGCATCGAGGCATGGAGGCCGTCGCCGCAGGCGCCCAGGACTACCTGGTGAAGGGCACCATCGACGGCCAGCTGCTGACCCGGGCCATCCGATACGCGGTCGAGCGCAAGCGGGCCGACGAGTCGGTGCGCCGGCTCTACGAGTCGGAGGTCCGCGCCGCGGAGAACGCGCGGCTCGAGCGTGGCCTCCTCCCGCAGCCGCTCGTCCGCAGCCAAGACGTCGAGACCGTCTCCCGGTACCGCCCGGGCAGCCAGCAGTCGCTGCTCGGTGGCGACTTCTACGACGTCGTGGAGGTCGACGACGGGGCTGTCTTCGCGCTCATCGGTGACGTCGCCGGCCACGGCCCGGACGAGGCGGCGCTCGGGGTCTGCCTGCGCATCGCGTGGCGCACGCTGGTGCTGTCCGGCGCCGACCCGGACGCCATCCTGCCCTCCATGGACGCGGTGCTCGTCAGCGAGCGCGGGTCCGAGGAGGTGTTCGCGACCGTCTCGATGGTGCGGGTGGACCCCGCGCGGCGGACCGCGAGGTTCTGGCTCGCCGGACACCCGCTGCCGGTCGTCGTAGGCCCAGAGGGCGTCAGCCCCGTCCCGCACGAGGCGGCCGGTCTCGCCCTCGGCATCCTCGACGACGCCCACTGGCCGTCGATCGATATCTCGGTGGGGCCGCAGAGCCGTTTGCTGCTCTACACCGACGGCCTCATCGAGGGCTACGACGGCCAGGGTGGCCACCGGCGTCTCGGCGAGGACGGCATGCACAGGCTGCTCGACCAGCTCGTGCGTGACGTCCCTGACCCCCACCAGCTTGTCGACGCCCTGCTCCGGGAGGTGCAGCACCGAAACGGGGGAGAGCTCACCGACGACGTCGCCGTGCTGCTGCTGTCCTGGGTCGGCGACGCGTGAAGCGGTCGACCCTGCAGGGCCGACTGGCCATCGCGTTCGTCGCGCTTGCGGCCGTGACCGCCATCGGCATGCTCCTGGCGGTCGTGACCGCGGTGCGCCTCTACGACGCGCAGTCCCGGGTGACCGATGACTTCTTCTCCGCCTACTCGCTCGCCTCGGACCTCGAACAGGCGCTGCTCGACCAGGAGACCGGGTTCCGCGGCTACGTCCTGACCCGTGACGACGAGTTCCTCGAGCCGTACCTCGCCGGTCAACGTCGAGCCGAGGAGGCCGGCCGCCGCCTCGACGGAGTCGAGCAGGCGTTGCCGGAGCTGCGCGCCAGCCGGCTGGCGGTGCAGCGCAGCGTGGAGAGCTGGCGCACGCAGAGCGTCGACCCGGCGCTGGCGACCGTCAGGTCCGGCGGCACGGTCTCGGAAGCGCAGCTGTTGAGCGCCAAACGGGGCTTCGACGCGGTCCGTGCAGCCACGGCTGACTACCAGGCGGAGATCCTGGACCGCCGCACGACAAGCGTCCGCGACCTGAGGCGGGCCGACGTCGTGCTCTTCGCAGGGGTAGGGCTGGGTGTCGTGCTGCTCGCCAGCACTGCGGCGCTGCTGTGGGTGGCCCTGCGCCGGTGGGTGACGCAGCCGTTGCAGCGATTGGGTCACGAGGTGGACCGGGTCGAAGGGGGTGACCTCTCCCACCGGGTAGAGCTCCCCGACGTACCGGAGGAGATCCGGGTGCTGGCCGAGCAGGTCGACCACATGCGGGTGCGCATCGTGCAGCAGTACGACGTGGCCGAGGCCGCCCGCCAAGAGGCACTGGACGCGCGCCGGCTCGTGGAGGAGCAGGCGGAGGACCTCAGGCGGTCCAACACCGAGCTCGAGCAGTTCGCCTACGTCGCCTCCCACGACCTGCAGGAGCCGCTGCGCAAGGTGGCCAGCTTCTGCCAGCTGATCGAGCGGCGCTACAAGGGGAAGCTCGACGAGCGGGGCGAGCAGTACATCGAGTTCGCCGTCGACGGGGCGAAGCGGATGCAGCTGCTCATCAACGACCTGCTGGCCTTCTCCCGGGTGGGGAGACTGACGAACGAGTTCACGCTCGTCCCCCTCGACGACGTGCTGGGGCAGGCCCTGCGACAGCTCGAGATGTCGATCACGGAGACCGGCGCGACGGTGACGAGTGACCCGCTCCCTGTCGTCCGCGGCGAGGCAGGGCTGCTCGTGCAGCTTTTCCAGAACCTCGTCGGCAACGGCATCAAGTTCCGCGGCGACGAACCGCCGCGGGTGCACATCGCAGTACGCCGGGATGGGCCGATGTGGGAGTTCGCCTGCTCCGACAACGGCATCGGGGTCGAGCCGCAGTACGCGGCCAAGATCTTCGTGATCTTCCAGCGGCTGCACGGTCGCGACGCCTACGGGGGCACGGGCATCGGCCTGGCGATGTGCAAGAAGATCGTGGAGTATCACGGCGGCCGCATGTGGCTGGACTCCGCCGTGTCGGACGGCGCGACGTTCCGATGGACACTCCCCGTAGATGACGAGAGGAATGCGACAGATGACGCAGACGCAGCCCGCCCGGCAGATCGAGGTCCTGTTGGTGGAGGACGACCCGGGTGACGTGCTGATGACGCGGGAGGCGTTCGAGGACTACAAGGTCCGCAACCAGCTGCACGTCGTCAACGACGGCGCGGACGCGATGGCCTTCCTGCGCAGGGAGGGCGAGTACGCCGAGGCGCCGCGGCCCGACCTCATCCTGCTCGACCTCAACCTGCCCCGCATGGACGGCCGCGAGGTGCTGCAGGCCGTCAAGTCAGACGCGGAGCTCGCGAGCATCCCGGTCGTCGTCCTCACGACGTCCGAGGCCGAGGAGGACATCCTGCGCAGCTACTCGCTGCACGCCAACGCATACGTCACGAAGCCCGTCGACTTCGAGCGGTTCATCGAGGTCGTGCGCCAGATCGACGACTTCTTCGTGACCGTGGTGAGGCTGCCGGCGCGCTGACCCAGAGCGGGCCGGGAGCCCGAGAGGGTCGCGCCCCACCGGCTCGGCCGTCTCTTGTGTTGGAGGCGGTCAGACCGAGGAGTCTTCGCGTTCGCCCACGGTCCAGCGCTCGAGGCGCTCCATGCCGAGCAGGAGGCCGAGCAGTCCGACCGGGACGAGCAGTGCCAGGAACATCATGTCTTCACCTACCGCCGCAGTAGATTGCCTATGAGATCGCGGCGAAACCTCTCGGAGGAGTATCGGGGTCCTGGGCGCCGGTCTTGAACACCCCACGCACGGAATGTGACCGGCGTCACATTCCGGACAAAACGCCCACGCGGGGCGGTGAGTGTCCGGCCGCAGGGATCTGGGACGATCCCGCCATGGCGAACGTGCCGAGCATCTCGTACTCCATCACCGTGCGCCTCGAGGCGCCGGCCCGAGGCAACGCCGTCAGTCGGCTCACAGCAGCCGTCGAGCAGGCCGGCGGCGTGGTCACCGCGCTCGACGTGACGGCGAGCGGCCACGAGCGGCTACGCGTCGACGTCACCTGTGCCGCCAGCGACACCGAGCACGCACAGCAGCTGACCGCCGCGCTGGCAGGCGTCGAGGGCGTCGTCATCGGGAAGGTCTCGGACCGCACGTTCCTCATGCACCTCGGCGGCAAGATCGAGGTGCAGCCCAAGATGCCGATCCGCAACCGCGACGACCTCTCGATGATCTACACGCCGGGCGTCGCGCGGGTCTGCCTCGCCCTGGCCGAGAACCCCGCCGACGCGCGACGACTCACCATCAAACGCAACACGGTCGCCGTGGTCACCGACGGGTCGGCGGTGCTCGGCCTGGGCAACCTCGGCGCGACCGCCGCGCTGCCGGTCATGGAGGGCAAGGCCGCGCTGTTCAAGCGGTTCGGCGGCATCGACGCGTTCCCCATCTGCCTCGACACCCAGGACGTCGACGAGATCGTGCGGACGGTCGAGCTCATCGCCCCGGTCTTCGCAGGCATCAACCTCGAGGACATCTCGGCCCCTCGCTGCTTCGAGGTCGAGCGGAGGCTGCGGGAGAAGCTCGACATCCCGGTCTTCCACGACGACCAGCACGGCACGGCCATCGTCGTGCTGGCCGCGCTCATCAACGCCCTCAAGGTCGTGGGCAAGAGCATCGAGGACGTGCGGATCGTGATGTCGGGCGCCGGCGCCGCGGGCATGGCGATCCTGCACGTCCTGCTCGCCGCCGGGGTCAAGCACGTCGTCGTCGCCGACAAGGACGTGGTGATCCACACCGCGCGTGAGGGTCTCGCGCCCGAGCTGGTGTGGGTCGCCGAGAACACCAACGAGTCGGGTCTCAAGGGGGAGCTGCGGGACGCCCTCGCGGGCGCCGACGTCTTCGTCGGCGTGTCGGCGCCGAACATCCTCACGGGCGCCGACATCGCCACGATGGCCGACGACAGCATCGTGTTCGCGCTGGCCAACCCGGTGCCCGAGGTCGACCCGCTGGAGGCCTCCGAGCACGCCGCGGTGGTGGCGAGCGGGCGCAGCGACTTCCCGAACCAGATCAACAACGTCCTTGCCTTCCCGGGGGTGTTCCGGGGCCTCCTCGACGCGCACAGCCACACGGTGACCATCGACACGCTGCTGGCGGCCGCCCGGGCGCTCGCCGACGTCGTCACCGACGAGGAGCGCAACGAGAGCTACATCGTGCCCAGCGTGTTCCACCCCGACGTCGCGGGCGCCGTCGCGGCGGCGGTGAGCAAGGCGGTGCGTGTCACCGAACAGGACGCCGGTTGACGAGACCCACGGCGCTGACGGGCCGGCGGGGGGCCGTCTTCCTGGCGACCCTCGCCGTCAACCTCGTGCTGCTCTACTGGCCCCGCGGCGTCGGCGAGAGTGCCGTGCCGCACCTCGACAAGGTGGTACACGCCGCCACGTTCGCCTCGGTGGCCTGGGCGGGTCTGCGGGCCGGTGTGCCGGGGCGGTGGCTGGCAGCTCTGCTCGCCGCGCACGCCGTGACCAGCGAGCTCGTGCAGCAGTGGCTGCTCCCGGGCCGCGACGGTGACCCAGCAGACGCGGTGGCCGATGTCGCGGGTATCGCGCTGGGCCTGATCGGGGAATCATGGCGACATGGGCACACCGGAGGTGACGAGCGGGCTGACCGGGCGGCTGCTCGTGGCGACGCCGGCCCTCGGTGACCCGACGTTCGCCCGGTCCGTGGTGCTGCTGCTCGACCACGACGAGGAGGGCGCCCTCGGCGTGGTGATCAACCGTCCTACTCCGGTCGAGGTGGGGCAGGTGCTGCCGACCTGGCAGCGGTTCACCACCTCCCCGGGGGTGCTCTTCCAGGGCGGTCCGGTGGCGCTCGACTCCGCCCTGGGGCTCGCAGTGATGCCCGCGCAGGGCGATGACGAGCCCCTCGGCTGGCGCCGCGTCGTGGACGGGCTCGGCCTGGTCGACCTCGACACGCCGCCCGAGGTGCTGGCCGCGGAGATGGTCGACCTGCGGATCTTCGCGGGCTACGCCGGGTGGGGCGCCGGCCAGCTGGAGGCCGAGCTGGTGGAGGGCGCCTGGTACGTCGTGCAGGCCGAGCCACGCGACGCGTTCACCGACGACCCCGACCGGCTGTGGCGAGCGGTGCTGCGCCGGCAGGGGGGCGACCTGGCCTTCGTCTCGACCTACGTCGAAGACCCCACGGTGAACTGACCTCGTGGCACTGGCTGAGTCCGACCTCCCACGCGCCATGAGGCGGTGTAATGGGGGCCATGGACGGCGCTGCCGCCCGCGACCGGGCGCGGGAGCTCTACGTCAGCCGCGCATGGGCGGATGCCTACGCGGCCTTCGCGGCAGTCGACGCCGTCGAGCCGCTCGAGCCCAGCGACCTGGAGCTCTACGGCGAGGCCTCGGACGCCCTCGGCCTGGGCGACGAGACGGTGCGCATCCTCCAGCGGGCCTATCAGGGACATGCCGATGCCGGTCAGCTGTCCGGCGCCCTGCGCTGCGTCTTCTGGTTGCACCAGGCGCTCACCTTCAAGGGCGAGTTCGCCCAGGCCGGCGGCTGGATCGGCCGGGCCGCGCGGCTGGCCGGATCCCAGCCCGAGTGCGCCCAGCGGGGCTACCTCGTCCTCCCCGAGGCCGACCAGGCCGACAGGCAGCGCGACCACGCCAGGCAGTTCGAGCTGGCGAGCGAGGCCGCCGAGCTCGGCAAGCGGTGCGCGGACGTCGATCTGATCACTGTTGCCACCCACATGCAGGGTCGCGCCCGGGTCAAGCAGGGCCACGTCGAGGAAGGGTTGGCGCTCCTGGACGAGGCGATGATCGGGATCACCGCGGGCGAGACGTCCTCCCGCGTCTCCGGCTGGATCTACTGCAGCACCATCGCCACCTGCTACGAGCTGCACGAGCTGCGGCGGGCACGGGAGTGGTCGACCGCGCTTCGTTCCTGGGTGGACGCCCAGCCGCAGTTCACCGGCGCTTTCTCCGGCATCTGCCGCATCCATCGCTCCGAGCTGTTCCAGCTGAGCGGGGAGTGGCCGGACGCCCTTCGCGAGGCCGAGTCGGCCTGCGACCTGCTGACTCGCGGGTACGGCGAGATCGTCGCGGGTGGCGCCTTCTACCAGCTGGCCGAGATCCACCGGCTGCGCGGCGAGCTGACGCTGGCGGAGGAGGGGTACCGGCGAGCGAGCCAGTACGGTCACGACGCGCAGCCGGGCCTGGCCCTGCTGCGATTGGCCCAGGGCAGGGGCGAGGCGGCCGCGGCCGCGATCCGCCGGCTGCTGGCCGAGACCTCGGAGCGGCTGCTCCGGTCCGCGTTGCTGCCGCCGTACGTCGAGATCATGCTCGCCGTCGACGCGGAGGCCGAGGCCCGCGAGGCCGCGACCGAGCTCAGCGAGATCGCCGAGGAGTACGACACGGACGCGTTGCACGCCCGCTCCGAGTACGCCCGCGGCGCCGTGCAGCTGTCTGAGGGCTCCCCGGAGACCGCCCTGCCGGCGCTGCGGCGCGCCTGGCGCCTGTGGCAGAGCCTCGATGCGCCGTTCGAGGCGGCACGCACCCGCGTGCTGGTCGGCCAGGCCTGCCGGGCACTGGGCGACGAGGACACGGCGGTCATGGAGTTCGACGCGGCCCGCCACGTCTTCCAGCACCTGGGCGCCGGCCCGGAGGTGACCCGGATCGACGCGCTCACGCGGGGGGACACGACCCGCGCCGCCGCCGGGCTCAGCCCTCGCGAGCTCGAGGTGATCCGGCTGGTGGCGGCAGGCAAGTCCAACGCCGCCATCGCTTCGGAGCTGTTTCTCAGCGAGAAGACCGTGGCTCGGCACCTCAGCAACATCTTCACCAAGCTTGGCGTCGGCTCGCGGACTGCGGCCGCGGCCTTCGCCTTCGAGCACGACCTCGTCTAGCAGCCGCCCGGCGCCGACCTGCGAGCACATCGCGCCGACGCCGGCCGCGACGGCCCTGCGTACATCTACCCATTCCTGGACGGGGTGGTTGGGTCCTTCTCCCGACGCGGGCGGGAGCCGGGTCTTCCTAGCGTCAGGGCACCACTTCGGCGCGCGGGAGGACGGCGGCCATGAACAGCACGGAGCACTTCGAGACGGTGATCATCGGTGCCGGCCAGGCAGGCCTGGCCACCGGCTACCACCTCGCGCGGCGGGGGCGGTCGTTCGTGATCCTGGATGCCCACCGCCGGGTCGGGGACAACTGGCGGCGGCACTGGGACTCGCTGCGGCTGTACAGCCCGGCCGGCTACGACGGCCTGCCGGGTATGCGGTTCCCCGCCAGCCGCTGGCACTACCCGACCAAGGACGAGGTTGCCGACTACCTGGCGACGTATGCGGAACGGTTCGAGCTGCCGGTCCGCGCGGGAGTCAGCGTGGAGGAGCTGACCAAGGAGGGCGACCGGTACGTCGTGACCGCCGGCGCGCACCGGTTCGAGGCCGACAACGTCGTGGTGGCCACCGGCACCTTCGGTCGGCCGCATACCCCCGACTTCGCGGCACAGCTGCGCCCAGAGATCCGGCAGCTGCACTCCAGCGAGTACCGCAGGCTCTCGGACCTGCAGCCGGGCCCGGTCCTCGTGGTCGGTGGCTCGCACTCCGGCGGCGACATCGCGTACGAGGCGGCGACCGAGCACCAGACCGTCCTGTGCGGGCGGGACACCGGCCAGATCCCGATCCGGATCGACAGCAAGCGGGCCCGGGTGGTCTTCCCGGTGCTGTGGTTCGTGTGGAACCACCTGCTCACGGTCAAGACGCCGATGGGCCGCAAGGAACGCGACCATGTCCGCTTCCACGGCGGCCCCCTCCTGAGGGTGCAGAAGCCCGACCTGGAGGCTCGCGGCGTCGAGCGGGTGGTCAGCAGGGTCGCCGGCGCACAGAACGGCCTGCCGATGCTCGACGACGGACGCGTCCTCGACGTGTCCAACGTCGTCTGGTGCACCGGCTTCCGTCAGGACTTCAGCTGGATCAAGCTCCCGGTCACCGGCGAGGACGGCTGGCCCCTGGAGCACCTCGGCGTGTCGACAAGCTCACCAGGCCTCTACTTCTGCGGGCTCTCCTTCCAGCGCGCCTTCGCCTCGATGCTCGTCGGCGGCGCGGGCACGGACGCCGCACACCTTGCGAGGCACATCAGCTCGCGTGCGGCGTCGAGTGCATCGAACGGCCGTCGTGAGGCGCCGGTCGGGGCCGACCTCCGGTGAACACCGAGGCGGTCGAGGACTTCCTGAGGCGGTCCGTGCACGCCTGCGAGCAGGTGTACGGCCCCGACGATCCACGGCTGGCGGCCCCGCTGAGCGCACTGGGCAGTCTCTGCCAGGAGCGCGGGCGGCTCGCCGAGGCGGAGCGGATCCACCTCCGGGTCCTCGCCATCGTCGGCATCGCCCGGTCCGGCGAGCGCCCGTCGAGGACGGCAGGTGCCGTTGCCGGGCGCCTCAGTCGGGGATGACCACCGCGGTCCCCGTCACGCGGACGGGGCCGGCGGCCGGCACGTCGACGATGAGCATGCTGGGCCGGCCCATGTCCTCACCCTGGTGCAGGGTCAGCTGAGCCGGCGGCGTGACGAGCCCGAGCTCGCGCAGGTAGGCGCCGAACGCTGCGGCCGCCGCGCCGGTGGCCGGGTCCTCGACCACGCCGCCCGGCGGGAACGGGTCGCGCACATGGAAGGTGTCGGGCGCGGCCCGCCAGGCCAGGTGCACCGTCGTCCAGCCCTGGTCGGCCATCAGCCGGCCGAGCCGGTCCATGTCGTAGTGCAGGTCGGCGAGCCGCTCGCGGGTGGCTGCCACCACCACCAGGTGCCAGAGCCCGGCGTAGGCGAGCCGCGGCGGCAGGTCCGGGTCGAGGTCGGCCGGCGACCAGCCGAGGGACTCCAGCGCCGCTGCGAGCTGGTCCGGCGGGACGGGCGCCACCCGCGGCTCGACGCTCGTGAGCGTCGCGACCAGGTGACCGTGCTCGTCGTACGCGCTCGCGACCGGCACCGGGCCGGCAGGCGTGTCGAGCAGGAGGGGCCCCGGTCCGCGCCGCTCGGCCAGGGCGACCGCCAGGGCGACGGTCGCGTGCCCGCAGAAGGGCACCTCCGCGCGGGGGCTGAAGTAGCGCACCGCGAGCCGGCCGCTCGACATCTCCCCGCCGACCAGGAAGGCCGTCTCGGAGTAGCCGACCTCGGCCGCGATCGCCTGCATGGCCACGTCATCGAGGGAGGCGGCGTCGAGCACCAGCCCGGCCGGGTTGCCGGCGGAGGGGTCGCGGGTGAAGGCGGCGTAGCGGAGGATCTCGGGGCTCACGAGCGGGGTGCTCCCTTCGGGGATGTGGCCGCGGTGCCTAGACTCGCAGCATGCACGAACCAGGCATCGACGAGCCCGGCATCGGCAGCGGCGGCACCGGCACGCTGATCGAGCACGACGTCGCCCCTACCGCGCGGACGTCGCACGGCGACGGCGACCACGAGCGCTTCGCGCACTACGTGCGCAAGGAGAAGATCCTCGAGTCGGCGCTGTCGGGCGACCCCGTGATCGCGCTCTGCGGCAAGGTCTGGGTGCCCGGGCGCGACCCAAAGCGGTTCCCGGTCTGTCCCGCGTGCAAGGAGATCTACGAGGGGATGCCCCCGGGCGACGGCGACGGAGACGGCTGACCCCAGCCGGCCACCGCCGACGACAGCCGACCACGCATGGCAGGCGCAGCCGCCAGCCGCCACCGCGGCCGTCAGATGTCTGTCATGCCGTACATCTCGCCGAGCGGGTCGGCGAGCAGCTCGAGCCGGGCGCCGTCCGGGTCGCGGAAATAGATGGAGACCTTGCTCTCGAGGAGGTACTCCACGCCGGCGTCGTCGAGCTTGCGCCGCAGGTGCTCCCACCGCTGCGGCTCCACGGAGATCGCGATGTGGTGCAGCCCGCCCAGGACCTCCTGGTAGGGACCGACGTCGAGGCCCGGGAAGTCGAAGAAGGCCAATCGGTTGCCGTTGCCGATGTCGAAGAAGAAGTGGTTGGAGCCCTTGTAGTCGCGGTTCTCGAAGATCTCGGTGAGCGGGAACTCCAGCAGCTCCTGGTAGAAGCGCACCGTCCGCTCGACGTCGGAGGAGACCAGGGCGAAGTGGTGCAGGCCCCGGGCGGAGGAGGGCGGACGCTC
>DASVBJ010000112.1:0-8035 GCA_036375895.1 Actinomycetes bacterium
GATGGAGACGACGCCGACCCATACCTCCGGGACCTCGTCGAGGCTGACCCAGGCGCCGAGCCGCTGGGCGAACATCGGGTTCGTCGAGAGGCCGCCACCGACCCAGACGTCGAAGCCGGGGCCGAACTCCGGGTGGACCACGCCGACGAAGGAGACGTCGTTGGCCTCGTGCGCGACGTCGAGGCTCGGTGAGCCGGAGATCGCGGTCTTGAACTTGCGGGGCAGGTTCGAGTACTCCGGCTTGCCGATGTAGCGCTTGACGATCTCGTTGATCGCGGGCGTGCCGTCGATGACCTCGTCGAGCGACTCTCCCGCCAGCGGAGAGCCCAGCACCACGCGAGGGCAGTCGCCGCACGCCTCGGTCGTGGACAGGCCCACGGCCTCCAGCTTCTCCCAGATCGCGGGCACGTCCTCGATGCGGATCCAGTGCAGCTGGATGTTCTGCCGGTCGGTGATGTCGGCGGTGTCGCGGGCGTACTCCTGCGCCACCTCGGCGATGGCGCGCAGCTGATCCGTGCTGAGCTGGCCGCCGTCGACGCGGACCCGCAGCATGAAGAACTCGTCGTCGAGCTCGTGCGGCTCGAGGATCGCGGTCTTGCCGCCGTCGACGCCCGGGCGCCGCTGGGTGTAGAGGCCCCACCAGCGGAAGCGGCCTCTGAGGTCGGCCGGGTCGATCGAGGCGAAGCCGAGGTGGGCGTAGATGTCCTCGATCCGGGCGCGGACGTTGAGGCCGTCGTCGTCCTTCTTGACGCGCTCGTTCGGCGTCAGCGGCTCGCGGTGGCCGAGGGCCCACTGGCCCTGGCCCTTGCGGGTAGCGGTGGTCGGCGCCATGCGCGGCGTTCTCCGGGTGGTGGGGCGCGCGGGGTACGCCGAGGAGCCCCCGATCGGGGGCGTGAACCGGCGCGACCGTGCGCCGTCGGGAAAGGGACGGCTGGGTCAGGCCGTCATACAGACCGCGCTCGACACGTGGCCGTGGTCCACGTGGAGCCGCGCGACGAGGTGCGCGCCGGTCGAGAACATGTCGAAGAAGGTGCCAGCCGGTCGCGCGGGTGTCCATCCGGTCCCAGCATCCGGAACGACCGGGTTGCGCTGCGACTCGGTGGCTGCGGTCGGGTGCCTTGCCGGACTGCGGCGCCGGTGTGAGAGTCGGCTGCGTGTCGACCTTCACCGGCTTCTCCGACCGTGCCCTGGACTTCTATGCCGCCCTCGGGGCGACCAACACCCGGGAGTTCTGGGCCGAGCACAAGACGGTCTTCGAGGACGAGGTCCGGGGGCCGATGCAGGCCCTGGTGGGTGAGCTGGAGGACGAGTTCGGGCCGAGCACCGTCTTCCGGCCGCACCGGGACACCCGCTTCAGCCGGGACAAGTCTCCCTACAAGACCCACCAGGGCGCCCTTGCCGGGGTCGGGCCCGGCATCGGCTACTACGTGCAGCTCGACGCGACGGGTCTGTCGGCCGGCGGCGGCTTCCACTCGCACGGGCCGGACCAGGTCGGGCGCTACCGGGACGCGGTCGACGCGGAGTCCACGGGCTCCGAGCTGGCCACGATCGTGGCCGCCCTGCGGGCGAGCGGCTTCGAGATCGAGGGCGAGCAGCTGAAGACTCGGCCCCGGGGGTACGCCGGGGACCATCCGCGCATCGAGCTGCTCCGCCGGAAGTCGCTGATGGCGATCAAACGGTTCGGCGCGCCGTCCTGGCTGGCGAGCCCGAAGGCGCTCGACGAGGTGCGGACCGCCTGGCGTCAGGTCGCGCCGCTCAGCACCTGGATCGTGGCCAACGTCGGCGCCGCCGAGGTCGACGAGTCCTGAGCTCCCGGCGTCAGGCCGCGGGCCGCTCCTTGCGCGGCCGGCCGCGGCTGGTGGGGCCAAGTACTCCGGGGTCCGGTGTGTCGCCGTGTTGCGAAGTGCAAGGCGAGCGGCGCTTGGCACTATCAGCTGCGTGAGGAGCGAGACGAGCACCTGGGCAGCACGCGCTACGGAGCACGTGGCGCGTGCGTCGTCGGGCGGGACGCTGGATCGGTCACTGCGTGTGACCCTGAACTTCCACCCCGACCGCCTTCTCGACGGCGCCACCGTGTTGGAGTGGCTCGCCCGCGACGGCGTCTACCGCTCGCAGTTCGAGACCGGCACCAGCAACGGCGGGCTCACCGCGCACCCCGGCGGCGCACGGTGGCGGTGGGAGCAGCGCATGTTCGGGCACGTCTACGACGACGCCCCGGTCGCGGAGCGGCCGAAGTACGGTGCCCTCAACCACCGTCGTCGCCGCATCGGCGCCGCGCCACGGTTCGGCTCGGCGCACGTGCGCCTGACCGAAGCCGTGCTGGACCGGAGCACGTTCTGCTTCCCCGACTCGGTGTTCGAGCCCACTGCGATGGCGACCGCTGACTGTTTCGACCTGTTCAGCCTCGTCGACCTCTTCGACGCACGTGAACGCACCGACAAGGTCGAGGCCACCGAAGGGGGCCTGCTCGATGACTACATCGAGGCGCACGTCCACGGCACGATCGAGCTCGCCGCAGACGTCGAGGCCGTGGTCTTGGACCCGTCCTTCCGCGGCTCGGTCATCGAGGACCAGGCCACGTCCCTCGGTGTGCCGGTGGAGTGGCACGAGGGGCGGCGGTTGAGGGTGGAGACTCTGGCCGAGCACCCCGAGTTCCGCGGCCCGCGCATCGTCGAGGTCGGCCGCCGGGTCGCCGACGGCGGCGTCCTGGACGCGGCGACCATCGGTCGGGCAGCGCTCGCCGGGCACGAAGACCCTCAGGACCTGAAGAAGGTCTGGCACTGCGTCGCGCGGTTCGGCAGGCCGGTCGGCAGCTGAGCGGCGCCGCGGAGCCGGCGCGGCACCTCGTCGGCGATTACCGCGAACGGCGGCTCGTCGGCTCTCCCGGCGTCAGGCCGCGGGCCGCTCCTTGCGCGGTCGGCCGCGGCCCCGCTTGCTGGCGACGACCACGCCGTCCTGGAAGATCTCGCCGCCCCAGACCCCCCAGGGCTCGCGTCGCTCCATCGCGCCGGCCAGGCAGCCGACCCGTAGCGGGCAGCCGCCACAGAGGTGCTTGGCCTGCTCGAGCCGGACGGGCGACTCGGCGAACCACAGCTCCGGCTCGCGCACGCACGGCGTCGGGACCTCGACGACGGTGTGGTCGGCCCAGCGACTCTGATCTCTGCTCAGACTCTGATCTCTGCTCACCACGACCCGCCTAGAACGAGAGCGTCCGCCCAGAAGGCGTCCGTAGATCGACCTCCTCGAGCACCCGGCGTCGCGGCCTCACCATCATCACGGAGCGCATCTCGCCTCACCTCGCCTCCCTGCTGACCCGACCGACGCTAGGCGGCCCCTCCGACAGTTCCGGGGCCGTGAAGGCCGGACTTGGCTGGCATGCCGGCATTCACGGAGGTTGACTCGGCGGGCACGCAGAACTCATCGCTGCGCGCGCCGCAGCGGTCAGGTCGCCGCAGTCACCGCGCGCTGATCAGCGCGGGGGAGGGCGCCGCAAGAGGCCTGGGCGAGGGGTGGCAGGCGGGACGATGAGAGGTGGCGGGCGGGACGATCACGCCACGGGAGGCGTGGCCCGCTCGACGATCGCGGCGGTGTCGAGCCCGGGCGGCAGGGTGCCGAGGGCGTGACCCCAGTCGCGGTCCAGGCGGGTCGCGCAGAAGGCGTCCGCGACGTACGCCGGGGCGTGCCGCACGAGCAGCGACCCCTGCAGCACCAGCGCCATCAGCTCGACGAGCCGCCGCGCCGTCGCCTCGTCGGCAACCGTGACCGCCTTGCGCAGCGCGTCGGCGGCCTCGTCGAGGCGGGCGTCGCCGCCCCGGGCCTGCTCGACCTCGGCGAAGAACGCCTCGACCGAGGCCGGCTCCTTGCGCAGCGCCCGCAGCACGTCCAGCGCGTTGACGTTGCCCGAGCCCTCCCAGATGGAGTTGAGCGGCGCCTCGCGGTAGAGCCGGGGCAGGCCGCTGTCCTCGACGTACCCGTTGCCGCCGAGGCACTCCAGCGCCTCGCCGACCAGGACGGGGGTGCGCTTGCACACCCAGTACTTACCGACCGCCACGGCCAGCCGGCGCAGGTCGCGCTCGCCGGCGTCGAACGCCGCGGCGAGCCGCATCGCCAGGGCGGTCGCCGCCTCCGACTCGACCGCGAGGTCGGCCAGGACGTTGCGCATCAGCGGCTTCTCGGCCAGCACCGAGCCGAACGCCGACCGGTGGGCGGCGTGGTGGGTGGCCTGGGCCACCGCCTGCCGCATCAGCGCGGTCGAGCCCAGCACGCAGTCCAGGCGGGTCATCGACACCATCTCGATGATCGTCGCGACCCCTCGCCCCTCGTCGCCGAGCCGGCGGGCCCAGGTGCCGTCGAGCTCGATCTCGCTGGAGGCGTTGGACCGGTTGCCGAGCTTGTCCTTGAGCCGCTGGATCCGGAAGACGTTGCGCACCCCGTCGTCGAGCACGCGCGGGACCACGAAGCAGGTGAGTCCGCCGGGGGCCTGGGCGAGGACGAGGAAGACGTCGCTCATCGGGGCGGAGCAGAACCACTTGTGCCCGGTGAGCGCGTACTCCCCGTCGGCGCTCAGCGGCACCGCGCGGGTGGTGTTGGTGCGCACGTCGGAGCCGCCCTGCTTCTCCGTCATGCCCATCCCGGCGATGCTGCCGGCCTTGCCGGCCGGTGCGCGCAGGCCGAAGTCGTACGTCGTGGAGACCAGCCGGGGCACCCACTCGTCGGCCACCGCCGGGTCGGTGCGCAGCGCGGGCACCGCGGCGTAGGTCATCGACACCGGGCAGCCGTGGCCCGCTTCCACCTGGGACCAGACGACGAACCCCGCGGCGCGCCGCACGTGGGGGGACGGACCGGCGCCGGACCCCCAGGGCGCGGCGTGCAGCCCCTCGCGCACGGCGACCCGCATGAGCTCGTGCCACGACGGGTGGAAGTCGACCTCGTCGACGCGGTGGCCGTACCGGTCGTGGGTGCGAAGCACCGGCGGATGGCTGTTGGCCTCCACACCCCAGCGCTGGGCCTCCTCGGTGCCGGCCAGGGCGCCCAGCGCCTGCAGGCCGGGGACCGGGCCGTCCCCGGCGTACCGCCGCACCGCCTCGGCCAGCGCGCGGTCCGCGCCGAACACGTCGTAGCCGACCAGGGGAGGCGGCTGGTTGGTCACTTCGTGGGTGGGGCCGCTCATGTGTCCTACCGTAGAGCCCGTGGCCGCGGGAATCGCTCGGACCGACACGGCCGGGACGGCGACGCGCCCCCGGGTCCGGTCGCTGCTCTGGCGGCTCGTCCGGGAGACGGTCGCGACCTGCTTCCGCTACCGAGTGACCGGGCTGGCCGCCGAGGCGGGGTTCTTCGCGCTGCTGTCGCTGCCGCCGGTCGTGCTGGGGCTGGTGGGGTCGATCGGCTACCTCAGCAGCTTCCTGGGCGCCGATGTGGTGGCCGACGTGCAGGCGCAGATCGTGGAGTTCGCGCGCACGGCCCTGTCCGCCGACAGCGTCCGCGACGTGATCGTGCCCACCCTCAACGACGTGTTCGAGGGCGGCCGCGTCGACCTCATCTCGCTCGGCTTCCTGCTGGCGCTCTGGTCGGGGTCCAGGGCTCTCAACGTCTATGTCGACACGATCACCATCATGTACGGCCTTTCCGGGCATCGCGGCATCATCCGGACACGCGCGCTGTCCTTCAGCCTGTACATCGTCGGCCTCGTCCTCGCCGTCCTCGTCGTGCCGCTCGTGCTCGTCGGCCCGGACCTGGTCGGCAAGCTCGTGCCGGAGGGGCTCGGCGTGCTGACCGCGCTCTACTGGCCGGTCGTGGTGCTGCTGACGCTGGGCACCCTCACCTCGCTCTACCACGTGAGCATCCCGGTGCGGATCCGCTGGTGGCGGGGGCTGCCCGGCGCCGTGCTCTCGCTGCTGCTCTGGATCGGCGGGAGCTTCGTCCTGCGCTGGATCATCGAGGTCTCGGTCGGGGGAACGTCGATCTACGGCCCGCTCGCGGCGCCCATCGTGGTGCTGCTGTGGCTCTACGGCCTGGCGATCGCCGTGCTCATCGGCGCGGCCCTGAACGCCGCCGTCGACAGCATCTGGCGGGACAGCACGATGGACGAGGCCCGGGCCGCCGACAAGGGCCGGGAAATTCCGTTGGCCGGGCCCGCGGACCGCGGT
The DNA here is from genome assembly GCA_036375895.1 of Actinomycetes bacterium. Taxonomy (GTDB): domain Bacteria; phylum Actinomycetota; class Actinomycetes; order JACCUZ01; family JACCUZ01; genus DASVBJ01. The sequence goes on from DASVBJ010000112.1 coordinate 6,147, forward strand.
TAGCCTCCCCGCAGTCGCGGCCGAGGGGCCCGACCCGAGCCGCCGGTGGGGGAGACCCCGGCGCACGAGAGGAGGTGGCGCGTCATGACCGTCTGCCGGCGTCGTTCGACGTCCCTGCGCCCCTCCTTCTGCCGGGCCACCCGCTGACGCAGCCGACCGGCGCGTCCCGGGGTGCCCATCCTCACCGAAGGGCCTCCACCATGAGCCAGCTCGACCTGTCGTCCCTCGGCTGGGACGACCAGCACTCCGCCGCCTTCCACCCGTTCCGTGAGCAGCACGTCCCGGCCCGGGTGAGCCGTGTCGACCGCGGCGCCTGCGACACCCTGGCCGCCGACGGCCCACTGCGGGCGACGTTCTCGGGCGCCCTGCTCGCGGCCGGCGCGGCCGACCCCGTGGCCACCCCGTGCGTCGGTGACTGGCTGGCCGTGCGCCGCTGGCCCGACGACCGGGTGACCGCCGAGGCCGTGCTGCCGCGGCGGTCGGCGTTCGTGCGCGCCAGCGTGACCCCGGGCGTGTCCCACGGGCAGGTGCTGGCGGCGAACGTCGACGTCGCCGTCGTGGTCGAGGGGCTCCATCCGGAGCCGGACCTGGGCCGCATCGAGCGCTTCCTCGCCCTGGCGTGGGAGAGCGGGGCGAGCCCGCTCGTCGTGCTGACGAAGGCGGACCTGGTGCCCGACGCGGACCAGGTCCGGGCCGACGTGGCTGCCGCGGCGCCGGGCGTCGAGGTGCTGGCGCTCAGCGCCGCGACGGGGGAGGGCCTCGCGGGGCTCACGGCGTACGTCGGGGCAGGTCGCACCCTCGCCCTGCTGGGCCCGTCCGGCGCCGGCAAGTCGACCCTCACCAACGCCCTCGCCGGCACTGCCGTGATGGCCACCCGCGCCCTGCGCGCGGACGGCAAGGGCCGGCACACGACCGCGCACCGCGAGCTCGTGCTGCTCCCCGGCGGTGGGCTCGTGGTCGACACGCCGGGGCTGCGCAGCGTGGGCCTCACCGACGTGTCGGAGTCGCTCGACATGGTGTTCGCCGAGGTCGAGTCGCTGGCCGAGGACTGCCGCTTCGCCGACTGCGCCCACGAGCAGGAGCCGGGCTGCGCGGTGCTCGCGGCCGTGGAGTCCGGCGACCTGCCGGAGCGGCGGCTGGAGAGCTACCGCAAGCTGCTGCGGGAGGCGCGCTGGATGGCGATGCGTCACGACGCGCGGCTGCGGGCCGAGGAGCGCGCCCGGTGGAAGCGCATCCACAAGGAGGTCCGTGCCAGCGGCCGGATCCGCCCCTGACTCCCGCGCGGCCGCCCCCGGTTGCTGGTCGTCGAGCTGGCCGATCAGTCGTCGAGGTGGCCGGTGTCGTTCCACCGCACGATGGCGGGCGTCTCCCGGTCGTGGCCGAGCACCGAGACGGACGCCGTGAACAGCCGCAGGTTGCCGCCGGCGGACACGGGCAGCCCGATCCAGCGCGCGCCGATGACCCGGCTGATGTGCCCGTGGGTGAACGCCAGCACCGGCCCCTCGGACCGGAGGGCGGCGCCGACCACCCGGTCGGCACGCTCACCGGCCTCCGCCGCGGTCTCGCCGCCGGCCGGACCGTCGCGCCACAGCGTCCAACCGGGCCGCTCGGCCGAGATCTCGGCGTTCGTCCGGCCCTCGTCCTTGCCGTAGTCCCACTCGACCAGGTCGTCGACCACCTCGGCCCGGTCGGCGAAGCCGGCCAGCTCGCACGTAAGCCGCGCCCGCAGCCGGGGGCTGGTCAGCACCCGGGCGAACGTCACGCCCTCCAGGCGCGGCCGCAGCGCACTGGCCCCGCGACGCCCCGCCTCGGTCAGGTCCACGTCCGTCCGGCTGGTGTGCCGACCCGACGCGCTCCACTCGGTCTCGCCGTGCCGCACCAGCCACAGG
>DASVBJ010000119.1:0-14981 GCA_036375895.1 Actinomycetes bacterium
ACCTCCGGCTCGACGCCGACGAACGCGTAGCTGACGAGCCGCATGCGGACCGGCAGCCCGAGCTCCTCTGCGGTCTCCTCCGCGGCGAGGATGCACGCGGTCGCGCCGTCGTTGAGGCCGGCCGCGTTGCCTGCCGTGACCCGGCCGTGCGGCCGGAACGGCGTCTTCAGCGTCGCGAGGTCCTCGAGGGTGGTGCCGGGCCGCGGCGGCTCGTCCTTGGTGGCGAGGCCGTAGCCCTGCTCGGTGTTGCGCGTCGCCACCGGCACGAGGTCAGGCTCGATCTTGCCGTTGGCGTAGGCCTTGGCGAGCTTCTCCTGGCTGGCGACGGCGAACGCGTCGCAGCGCTCCTTGCTGAGGTGCGGGTAGCGGTCGTGCAGGTTCTCGGCCGTCGAGCCCATGACGAGCGCCGAGGGGTCGACGAGCTTCTCCGCGATGATGCGCGGGTTGGGGTCGACGCCCTCGCCCATCGGGTGGTGCCCCATGTGCTCGACGCCGCCCGCGATCACCACGTCGTACGCGCCGAAGGCGATGCCGCCCGCGGTGGTCGTCACCGCCGTCATGGCACCGGCACACATGCGGTCGATCGCGTAGCCGGGCACCGTCTTGGGCAGGCCGGACAGCAGCGCGGCGAGCCGGCCGATGGTCAGGCCCTGGTCGCCGGTCTGGGTGGTCGCCGCGATGGCGACGTCGTCGACGCGCTCCGGCGGCAGCTCGGGGTGGCGGCGCATCAGCTCGCGGATGCACTTGATGACCAGGTCGTCGGCGCGGGTCTCGGCGTACATGCCCTTGGGGCCTGCCTTGCCGAAGGGGGTGCGCACGCCGTCGACGAAGACGACGTCGCGCAGCTGCTTGGGCTCACGGGGCACGGGTGCCTCCTGTTGGGGTCGGCGGGGGAGACGTGCTCGGGGTCGATGCTACTCGTCAGTAACAACGACGGCCACCCGGGTCAGGTGACGGCCGATCGCCGGCCTCCACCGGCGATCGTGTCGGCCTCCCCGCGACCTCACACTGGCGATCTTGATGCGACCCGTGCGGACTGCCGGGCCCGCAGGGTCAGCGGTGCCGGCGGTACTGCAGCTCGAGGACCCCGTTGCTGGAGGCGGTGCTGGAGACCAGGTCGAGCCGGTAGGACTTGGGGACGTCGTCGAACAGCAGGGTGCCCTCGCCCGTGACGTAGGGGTACATGCTCAGGTGCCACTCGTCGATCAGGTCGAGCCCCATGAGTGACCGCCAGAGGCTGACGCCGCCCCAGACCACGATGTGGCCGTCGCCGCCCAGCCTGAGCTTGTCGATCTCTTCTGCGGTGTCACCAGCGGTGATGGTGGTGTTGGCCCAGTCGGCCGTCTCCAGGGTCCGGGAGAAGACGACCTTGCGCCCGCGGTTCAGGATGTCGGCCCACGGGTGGTCGGGGTTCGCCGGGAGGTGTGCGGCCATGCCCTCGTAGGTGGTGCGACCCATGATGTGCGCGTACGCGCCCTGGAGAAAGCCGAGTGTCTGCTCGTCATGGTCCGGGCCGCCGTGCAGGTCGAGCAGCTCGAAGCAGAAGTCCCAGTACTCGGTGCCCTCGTCGGCGAGAAGGCCGTTGAGCGAGTAGTTGAACACCGTCGCGACCAGCTTCCGCATGATCAGAACTCCTTGGTCTCGGGTCGTCTGGGACCGTGCTTGTCAGTGCCTCAGACGTCACTGCCGCCCGGAAGTCATCGGTGCCCGGTCAACTGGCCGGTTGCGCGGTCAGGCACCGAGCTCACCGGTCCCACCAGAGGACGACGGACTCGCGCGGGCCGGGCGGATGCGCGTCCAGCAGGGCCGCCACCTCCGGCTCGCGCTCGACCGGGAGGCAGAGCCGACGGCGGGTGAACGCGACGTACGCCGGCCGTAGCGGGCCGTCGAGGGCGACGGCGGGTCTCGTCCACCGCACTGCCCGCGGGGTGATGCCGTGCTCGCGCAGCACCGCCTCGGCCAGCTCGGCGGTCGGGCCGTCGGGCCGCGGCTGGTGGTGGAAGCGCTCCCACAGCGGACCCATGCCGACCCACGGATGCCGGTCGGAGAGCTCGATCAGCACCCGCCGCCGCGCGTGGTCGTGCAGGGCGGTCGCGAACTCGCCGAGGTCGGGGACGTTGTAGGCGACGTGCGCGCACACGACGACGTCGCACACCGGCACCTCGGGGGCCACGTCCGGCCAGGTCCCGTCGTACGCCGTGACGGGCACCCCGGCGTCGGCGGCCGCGGCGCGCAGCGCGTCCAGCATCGACGGCTGCGAGTCGACGGCCACCAGCAGTCCGGGTGACAGCGGCAGGCTGGCCGCGCCCGCGCCACATCCGACGTCGAGCACCGACCCGCCGTGGGGGAGCACGTCCCGGGCCAGGTCCAGCAAGGGGGAGGGGGCGGCCCCGCCGACCCGGAACAGCTCGGGCGGCAAGCCGTACGGGGACTCCGGGGCGGCGGCGAGGATCTCGGGGTCGATGGCCCACGCTGCCAGCTGGTCGGCCCAGAGCTGCGACGCGCTCATGCGGCGCCCAGGTGCTTGAGAGCCTCGCGCCGGGACAACGTGCTGAGCCGGTCGGCGTGGGCATCGACGAAGGCCCGCACCCAGTCAGGGTCGACGCGGGCGTGCTGGCGCAGCGCCCAGCCGATCGCCTTGCGCAGGAAGAAGTCGCGGTCGTCGAGGCTCGGCTCGATGCAGGCCGCGAGCAGATCGGGGTCGGTGCGGTCCTTAGCCATCAGCTGGCAGATGATCGATGTGCGGCGCAGCCACAGGTCCTCGGCCCTGCTCCATCCGAGCACCACCGGCCGGGTCGGCCCGGGATGCGTGAGCAGGATGGGCCCGACCTTGTGCACGGCCAGGTCGTCGACGACGTCCCACCAGGCACCGGTGACGACGAGGTGCTCGTAGAGCGGCAGGACCGCGGGGTCCTGGTGGCCCCGGTAGAGCCGGTCGCCGGCCAGCGCCAGCGCGGCGTACAACTCCTCGCGGTGGGTGGCCTCGGCCCACAGGGCCCGCACCGTGTCCTCCCACGTCGCGCGGTCGGCCAGCGGGTGGGCCCGCAGCACGGCACCGAACACCTTGCGCGCGGCCGGGGCCGGTACCCCGTAGAAGGGCAGCGCCGACTTCATGTAGGCCTGCATGGCCGGGGCCCGCGACGGGTCGGCAGCCGCGGCGAGCCCGTGGCGCACGGCGTCGATCAGGGTCCGGTCCGCCGCCACGCGCACACGCTAGCGGGCCGGGCACCCGGCCGTTTCGCGTACCGACCGGCACACAGCAGCGCGGTCCTGGGCCGCCGAGGGGGCCCAGACGGGCGTCACCGTGTGCCGGTCGGTACGCAAGGCGGGGCGTGCCGGCACCCGCTGCCGGTCAGGAGACCGGCAGCGGCTTCTCCACCTCGGCGGTGCCGCCCTCGACCTTCACGGTCCAGGTGCCCGACTGGGCGAGCTCGACGACGGCCTCGCCGTCCTTGCCGGCCGCCACGTCGAACTCCTCGACGACCTTGCCGCTCGGGTCCAGGACCTCGAGGGTGCGGGTGCCGTCGGTGGTGTTCTCGAGCTTGAACTCGATCTTCTCGCCCTTGGTGGCCTTCGCGCCGTCGAGGCCGGTCACGCCGGCAGCGGAGACGGCGACCTCGATCTCGCGGTCGTACGCGCCATCCTCCGAGGTGCTCGCGGCCGCGCCGGCGACCGTGACCTTCTGGCGGATGCCGTCACCCTTCTGGCCCGGCTTGCAGGCGATCTCGTAGGTGCCGCCGGACAGCTTCACCTTCAGGTCGCGGGACGTGCCGGGGCCGATGTTCTCGACCTCGCTGACGACCTTGGTGAACTTGCCGTCCTTCTCGGCGTAGACGTAGACCTCGGTGACCTTGCTGCCCTCGTTCTTCACCTTGAACGTCGTGGTGCCGGCCTGCAGGTCGGTCTTCTCCACGACGCAGGCGTCGTCCTTGGCGCTGACCCCGACGCTGGCGCCCGCGGGTGACGAGTCGTCGCCGCAGGCGGCCAGGACAGGGACGGCGAGCAGGGACAGCAGTCCGAGCGCGGCGTGGGGGAGCGAGCGGGACGAGGGCATGCGGGATCTCCGTGAGGCTTGCGGTGTGGGCAGGAGCGGGTGACGGCGCCGAGCTGGGAGGCTCAGCTCGTGGGGGACGTGGTCGGCGAGGGCGCCGGGGCCGGGTGCGGCTGCGGGGCCGGCGCCGGGGCGGGCGCGGGGCGGGCGGGCCGGAAGAAGAGCACCATCACCGGCACGAGGTAGAGCAGCCAGGCGGCGGCCTCCAGCCAGGTGGTCGCCGGGCTGAAGTTGAAGACGCCCTTCAGCAGCGCGCCATACCAGCTGTCCGGCGGGACCGCGCCGGTCACGTCGAAGGCGAGCGACCCGAGGCCGGGCAGGTCGCCGGCCTCTTGCAGGTCGTGCACGCCGTAGGCGAACACCCCCGCTGCGACGACGATCAGGCCGGCGCCGGTCCAGGTGAAGAACTTTGCGAGGTTGATGGTGACCGCGCGGCGGTAGAGGAGCCAGCCGAGGACCACGGCGGTGGCGATGCCGAGCGTGGCCCCGACGATCGGGGTGACGCCGGAGCCGCTGGCCTGGGCTGCGGCCCAGAGGAACATCGAGGTCTCGAGGCCCTCACGGGCCACGGCGATGAACGACGTGAGGGCCAGCGCGAGCGCGCCCACGGTGAGCGCCGTGTCGAGCTTGCCGTGCAGCTCGGCCTTGAGGAACCGGGCCGTGCGGCGCATCCAGAAGATCATCCAGGTGACGAACCCCACCGCGGCGATGGACATCAGCCCGCCGAACCGCTCCTGCGCCTCGAAGGACAGGTGGTTGGAGGTGAAGGTGAGGAGGGCGCCGAAGGCCAGGCTCAGCGCGACCGCGACCCCGATGCCGGTCCAGACGCTGCCGAGCCGGGACCGGTTTCCCGTCTTCACGAGGTAGGCCACGAGGATGCTCACGACGAGCGTTGCCTCGAGGCCCTCGCGGAGCCCGATGAGGAAGTTGGCGAGCACGCGGATGTTCCCTCCGAACGACTGCTGGTTAGGCAAACCTAACCTAACTGGTCGGCGAAGGGAAATCGCAAGCCCGCCGTTGCGGAAATCGGCCGTCAGGCGAGCGGGGGCTCGTCCTCGTGCAGCACGGCCCGCTCCAGCGCCTTCGCCAGCGCCGTCGCGGTGAGGTCGACCTGCCACGTCCGGGCGCCGTGGGCGCGCAGGAATCCGGCGACGGTGGGTACGTCGAGGTCGGCAGGCGGACTCCAGGCCAGCCGGCGCACCGTGTCCGGTGCCAGCAGGTTCTCCGTGGGCAGGCCGTGCTCGTCGGCGATGGCGGCCACCGCGGGCCGGGCCGCGGCGAGCCGAGCCGCGGCGTGCGGGTCGCGCTCGGCCCAGCTGCGCGCCGGCGGTGGCCCGTCGTGGGCGGCCTTCAGCTCCGGGAGCGCCCGGTCGGGCAGTCCGCGGGCGGCCTCGACCGCGGCGAACCAGGTACGGACGTGGCGGCGCAGCGAGCGGCCGTTGAAGACGGACAGCTTGAGCAGGTCGTCCTCCGTGGCCGGCATGGCCAGGGCGGCTTCGACGATCGCGGCGTCGGGAAGCACCCGTCCGGGGGAGATGTCGCGTCGTCGGGCGATGTCGTCGCGGGTCTCCCACAACGAGCGGACCACGGCGAGCTGGCGGCGTGTCCGCACCCGGTGCATGCCGGAGGTGCGCCGCCACGGGTCCTGGCGTGGCGCCGGTGCGGGCGACGCGGCGATGGCGGCGAACTCCTGCTCGGCCCAAGCACGCTTGCCCTGCTCGTCGAGCTGGTCGGCAAGCCGGTGGCGCAGCTCGACGAGCACCTCGACGTCGAGCGCCGCGTAGCGCAGCCACGGCTCGGGCAGCGGACGGGTCGACCAGTCGGCGGCCGAGTGGCCCTTCTCAAGGGACAGCCCCAGGACCTCCTCGACCATGGAGCCCAGCCCGACCTTGGGGTAGCCCAGCAGGCGCCCGGCGAGCTCGGTGTCGAACACCCGCTGCGGTCGCAGGCCGAGCTCGGCGAGGCATGGGAGGTCCTGCGACGCCGCGTGCAGCACCCACTCGTCCCCCTCGAGGGCCGCGCCCAGTGCGGACAGGTCGGTCAGGTCGACCGGGTCGATGAGCACCGTGCCCACGTCGTCGCGGCGCAGCTGCACGAGGTAGGCCCGTTGCCCGTAGCGGTAGCCCGAGGCCCGCTCGGCGTCCACCGCGACCGGCCCGTGCCCGGCCCGGAAGGCCTCGATCACCTCCGCGAGCTGCTCGGGTCTCGTCAGGGGGCTGGGCACGCCGTCACGCGGCTCGACGAGGGGTACCGGCCCCTCGGTGTCGACCGGCGCCGTCTGCGTGGTGCTCGACGGGTCTGTCACACCGGTCACCGTACGGCGTCATCGGTGGAGGTGGTTGCACGCGGTCGCGGCGCGTCACCCGGCGTACGTCGAGGGGCCGGGCCGGGAAGGTCAGACGACGACGCCGGCCCGCATGGCGACGACGACCATCTCGGCCCGGTCGCCGGTGCCCAGCTTGCGCGCGATCCGGGCCAGGTGGCTCTTCACCGTCAGCGCCGAGAGGCCGAGCAGCTCGCCGATCTCCTTGTTGGAGCGGCCGTCGGCCACCAGCTGGAGCACCTCGACCTCCCGCCCGGAGAGGCCCTCGGCGCCGCTCGCGCGCACGGCCCGAGGTCGGGTCGCGGCCGGCACCTGACGGGTTTCGGCGTGACGTGGTCCCGTGCCTGGCTGGGCGGACGGCCGGACCAGGAAGGCGCGCACGCCGGAGGCCAGCGCCGCCCGGACGGTGTAGGGATCCTCGGCGGAGGAGACCACGACGCCGCGGGCCCAGCCGAGCGAGCGCAGCTCGCCCACGAGCGCGATGCCGGAGCCGTCGGGCAGGGTGCCGTCGACGACGCACAGGTCACGGGCCACGGCGGAGCGGGCGCGCACCCTGGCCTCGGCCAGGCTGCCCGCCTCGATGACCTCACGTGCGCCGAGTCCCAGCAGGGAGCGGACCATCGCGTCCCGGGCGAACGGGCTCGCCACCACGACCATCGCGGTGAACCGGGCCGCCCCAGGGACGGGATGGGCCAGCCCTTGACGCTCGACCAGTGCGGTCACCTGTGTCTCCTGATCGGTGTGCGGCAGGTGTCCTCGTCAACATCGGATCGCGGAGGCGTTTCCTGAAGCGTCCCGGCGTACGGTCCGCGGGTGCGTGCTCGGCGCGAGCCGGCGCCTCAGTGGCGGCGGCCACCGCGGCGGGTGGGCAGCGCCACCACGCCGGTCGGCACCGGCGGCAGGCCGGCGGTCGTGCACAGCAGGTCGCACCAGGCGTGCAGGTGGGCGCCGAACGCGTCGTCCAGCGGCGTCCAGGACGCCCGGATCTCGATCTGCGCCGAGCCCTCGTCACCCGCCATCACGCCGAAGCTCTCCGACGCCACCCGGGTGACCGTGCCGCTCGGCGCGGTGAAGGACGCGCCGTGGGCGTCGAGGGCCTCCGTGAGCCAGGCCCAGCCCACGCCGGGCAGGAGCGGGTCGGCGGCCATCTCCGGCTCGAGGTCGGCGCGTACGTAGGTGACGACCCGGAAGGTGCCCTGCCAGGCCTCGTGGCCGGCCGGGTCGTGGAGCAGGACCAGCCGGCCGGTGGCCAGCTCCTCGTCAGCCACCACGACGTCCGCGGTCATCGCCACCGCGTGGGGGGCCAGCCGCTGCGGAGCCGGGGTCTCCTCGAGGACCACCTCCGGCCGGGGGGTCGCCGCGCGCAGCGACGCGAGCGCCCGACGGAACTCCTCGGGCGCCTCGTCGACCTCACGACGAGCCGCCATGTCCGCAGCGTACGTGCGGACAGCCGGATGTCGAGGGATCTGCGCGCCCCGCGCGCCCGGGCGAGTCGCGCGGCACCTAGCCTGCCCGGATGGCAGCCCTCCTCGCCCTGCTCTCCAGCGTGCTCTGGGGCGGATCGGACTTCCTGGGCGGGACCGTGTCACGGCGGCTGGCGGCCCCGGTGGTCGTGGGCGCCTCCCAGCTGGTCGGCCTGCTGGCCGTGACAGCCGTGACGGCTGGGTTGGGTGAGCTCGGCGGGCCGTCCGGGTACCTGCCGTGGGCCGTGGGCGCGGGGCTCGCCGGGCTGGTGGGCCTCGTCGCGTTCTACTCCGCACTCGCCATCGGCACGATGGGCGTCGTGTCCCCGATCGCCGCGCTCGGCGTCGTGGTGCCGGTCCTGGTGGGGCTGCTGCGCGGGGAGCGGCCAGGCACGGTCCAGGTCTTCGGCATCGTGCTCGCGGTCGTCGGGGTGGTGCTGGCGAGCGGCCCGGAGCTGTCCGGTCGCGCCGGGGCCCGGCCGCTGCTGCTGGCGGTGCTGGCGGCGTTCGCCTTCGGCCTTGCCCTGCTGTTCATCGCCGAGGGCGGGCGAACGAGCACGCTGATGACGCTCGTGGCCATGCGGGCGACGTCGGTGGCGGTGATGGTCGTGGCGCTGGGGGCCGTGGCCCGGCGTACGTCGTTGGGCCTGCGCGCCGGCGACGTGCCGGTCATCACGGTGATGGGTGTCGGAGACGTGGGCGCCAACCTGGCCTTCGGCGTGGCCAGCACCAAGGGCCTGGTGAGCGTGGTCGCGGTGCTCGGCTCGCTCTATCCCGTGGTGACGGTGCTGCTGGCCCGCGTGGTCCTCGCCGAGCGGCTGGCCCGGGTGCAGAACGTCGGGGTCGCCGTGGCTCTCGCCGGGGTGGTGCTGATCGCGGCCGGCTGACCGGTCCGGGCCGCGCGGATGAGAACATGCGACGTGGCCAACTCTCCGCTCGACTCACCGTTCCTGCGCGCGTGTCGTCGCGAGCCGGTCCCGCACACGCCGGTGTGGTTCATGCGGCAGGCGGGGCGCTCGCTGCCGGAGTACCGCCGGGTCCGCGAGGGCGTGCCGATGCTGGAGGCCTGCCGGCGGCCCGACCTGGTCACCGAGATCACGCTGCAGCCGGTGCGGCGCTACGGCGTCGACGCCGCGATCCTGTTCAGCGACATCGTGGTGCCCCTGAAGGCCGTCGGCGTCGACCTCGACATCAAGCCCGGGGTCGGCCCGGTCGTCGCGCGGCCGATCCGCACCGAGGGCGACCTTGCGCAGCTGCGCCCACTCACGCCCGGGGACGTGGACTACGTCGCCGAGGCGGTGCGCCTGCTGGTCGCCGAGCTCGGCCCGACACCGCTCATCGGCTTCGCCGGCGCGCCGTTCACCCTCGCGTCGTACCTCGTCGAGGGTGGCCCGTCGCGCAACCACGAGCACACGAAGGCCCTGATGTACGGCGAACCCGCGCTGTGGGCGCGGCTGATGGAGCGGCTGGCCGAGATCACCGCCGTCTTCCTCCGGGTGCAGGTGGAGGCCGGCGCGAGCGCGGTGCAGCTGTTCGACTCGTGGGTGGGTGCGCTGCCGGCCGCCGACTACGTGCGCCTCGTCCAGCCGCACTCGGCGGCCGTGCTGGCGGCGGTCGGCGAGCTCGGCGTCCCGCGCATCCACTTCGGCGTCGGCACCGGCGAGCTGCTGCGGCACATGGGGGAGGCCGGCGCCGAGGTCGTGGGCGTCGACTTCCGGGTGCCTCTCGACGAGGCGGCCCGGCGGGTCGGCCCGGGTCGGGCGCTGCAGGGCAACCTCGACCCGGCGGTCGTGTTCGCTCCCTGGGAGGCGGTGGCCGAGCGCACCCGTGCGGTCCTGCGCGCCGGTCGGGCCGCCGAGGGGCACGTGTTCAACCTCGGCCACGGCGTCATCCCGGACACCGACCCGGACATGCTGGCCCGGGTCGTCGACCTCGTCCACGCGGAGTCGGCCGCCGGCTGATCACTCGACCGCTGTCGCCGACCGCCGGCTGATCACTCCGCCGGGGCGGGGGAACGCCGGCGCGACCCGGTGACCCGGCGCGCAACCACCCAGGCCGGCACGCCGAGCACCGCGAGCAGCAACAGGAACGGCAGCAACGCGCCGAGGACGGTCAGCGACACCAGCACCACCTGGGCGAAGGCGTCCCAGCCGCCGCGCAGCCCGGCGAGGAACCCGAGGTCCTGCTCGTCGGTCGGCGTCGCCGGCCCGACCAGGTCGGCCTCGATCGTGGCCAGCGAAGTGACGTCCTTCAGCTTGGCCAGCTGGGCCTCGAGCGACTCGAGGTCGGCCTCCCGGCGCGCGAGCTCGGACTCGACCTGCACGACCTCGCCGATGGTGTTCGCCTGCGCGAGCAAGGCCCGCACCCTGGCGACGCTGCGCTTCTGGGAGGCCACCCGGCTCTCGGTGTCCACCACCTGCGTGGTGACGTCCTCGGCTGTCTGTGACTGGGCGAGCCGGTCGCCCAGGCCGGCGATGGACCGCAGCACCGGCCGGAACTCGCTCGGGGGGACCCGCAGGGTGAGGTGGGCGGTGCTCGCCGACGGCCTGGCCGGGTCGCTCGACGTCTCCTCGGCGAACACCACGCCCTGCGCTGCGCGGGCGAGGGCCTCGGCCCGGTCCGCCGCGGCGCTCACGTCCTTGACCCGCACCGAGATGGTGGCCCGGTAGACGATGTCCCGCTCCGCGGGCAGCACCTTGGCACTGGTGACGTCGGAGCCCTTGGTGGCGCCTTCGCGTGTCCCGCCGCTGTACGCCGTGCCGGCGTCGCCGCTCGCCTTCGCCCCGCCGGCGGCCGGTGCGGGGGCACCCGAGCCGGCCCGGTCGCTCGACACCCGCTCGCCGCTGCCGCCGCAGCCGCTGACCAGCAGGCCGGCGGCGAGCAGGCCCACCAGGGCGCCGACCGGTCTCGTCGTACGCGTCGTCGTCATGTCGACCCCCATCGCCGGCCCGGTGTGCCGGGCGTCTCGTGATCGGCACTGTGACGGCGCAGGGTCACGAATGGTTCCACCCCCGGGTCTCGGCTGAGTCACGGTCTGGGAAGGTGATGAGCATGAGGTCCTCCCCTCGCCGGCACGTCGTGGTCGTGGGCGGTGGCATCGCCGGGCTGGCGGCCGCGCGTTTCCTCGGCGACGTCGGGGGTGACGCCCTCAGGGTCACCGTGCTGGAGGGCGCGTCGCAGGTCGGCGGCAAGCTCAGGGTCTCGGAGGTGGCCGGCCTGCCGGTCGACGAGGGTGCCGAGTCGATCCTCGTCCGTCGCGCCGAGGGGCTCGAGCTGGTGGACGCAGCCGGTCTCGCCGACGACCTGGTGCACGCCGCCACCGCGAGCGCGTCGGTGTGGAGCAGGGGAGCGTTGCGCCCCCTGCCTGCGGGCACCGTGATGGGCATCCCCACCGACCTGCGTGCGCTGGCCGCCAGCGGGCTGCTCACGTCGCGCGAGCTGGCCCGGGTGCCGCTCGACGCGTGGCTGCCTCGCACCTCGGTCGGAGACGACGTGTCGGTCGGCCGCTACGTCACCGCGCGGATGGGCAGAGGTGTTGTCGACCGCATCGTCGAGCCGCTGCTCGGCGGTGTCTACGCCGGCCACGCCAGCCTGCTCTCGCTCGACGCCACGTTGCCCCAGCTCGCGCCGCACGTGCGCCTCGAGCGGTCGCTGCTGCGGGCTGCCCGCGCGTCGCGGGAAGCGGCCCCACCGTCCTCCGGGCCGGTGTTCGGCTCCCTGCGCGGCGGGCTGGGCCGGCTGCCCGAGGCGGTGGCCAAGGCGTCGGGGGCCGACATCCGGACCGGCGTGCTCGTGCGCGAGCTGCGCCGCGCCCCCAAGGGGTGGGCCCTCATCACGGGCCCGACCCGCCGGCCGGAGCGAGTCGAGGCGGACGCGGTGATCCTGGCGGTGCCGCCGGCCGCGGCAGCGCGGCTGCTGCGCGGCGACGTGCCCGTGGCGGCGGCCGAGCTCGCCGGGGTGTCGACGGCGTCGATGGCGGTCATCACCCTCGCCTTCGACGCCAGCCGGCTGCCCGCGCTGCCCCCTGGCTCAGGGTTCCTCGTCCCACCCGTCGAGCGGCGGCTGATCAAGGCCGCGACGTTCTCCACGAGCAAGTGGGCGTGGTACGCCGACCTCGACCCGGCCCTCGTCGTCGTACGGCTGTCGGTCGGCCGGTTCGGCGAGGAGGCCGACCTCCAGCGCGACGACGACGACCTCGTCGAGCTCGCGACAGCCGACCTCACCGAGGCGATCGGCGGGTCGGCGAGCCCGGTGGACGCGCGGGTGACCCGCTGGGGCGGGGGGCTGCCGCAGTACGCCGTGGGGCACCGTGGCCGGGTCGCACGGGTGCGGGCGGCCGTCGCGGCCCAGCCGGGCCTGGCCGTGTGCGGCGCGACGTACGACGGCGTCGGGATCCCCGCCTGCGTGGCGACCGCGCAACGCGCCGCCCTCGAGGTGCTGGGACAATGGCGGCATGGCTGAGCACACCAACCCCCGCAGGCCCAAGGCCCGTGACCTCAACACGCTCCTGCGCTACACGATGTGGTCGGTGTTCAAGGTGCGCAGTCCGCTGCCCGACGACCGCGCCGCCCTCGTGGCGGAGGTCGAGGAGCTCTTCGAGCAGCTCGCCGCCAAGGACGTGGTCGTGCGCGGCACCTACGACGTCGCCGGGCTGCGCGCCGACGCGGACCTGATGGTGTGGTGGCACGCCCCCTCGTCGGACGACCTGCAGGAGGCTTACGGCCGGCTGCGGCGCACCGCCCTCGGGCGGGCGCTCGAGCCGGTCTGGTCGGTGATGGCGTTGCACCGGCCCGCGGAGTTCAACAAGAGCCACGTCCCCGCGTTCCTCGCCGAGGAGGAGCCGCGCGACTACGTCAGCGTCTACCCGTTCGTCCGGTCCTACGACTGGTACCTCCTGCCCGACGAGGAGCGGCGGGCGCTGCTGGCCGAGCACGGGCAGATGGCCCGCGGGTACCCCGACGTGCGGGCCAACACGGTCGCGGCCTTCTCGCTGGGCGACTACGAGTGGGTGCTCGCCTTCGAGGCCGACGAGCTGCACCGCATCGTCGACCTGATGCGCCACCTGCGCGGCGCGCGGGCCAGGCTGCACGTGCGGGAGGAGATCCCGTTCTACACCGGGCGGCGCAAGCCGGTGGCCGAGCTGGTCGCCGGCCTGCCCTGACCGGGCGCACCCCGGCGTACCGCACGGAGCCGAGCCCACACTTCCGGGCGCTACCGATCGGTATCCGGCCCTACCGGTAGGTCACCACTCGTTCCGGAGTCGGCGTCAGGAGCTGGTAGAGGACGTTGTCCTGCCACGCACCGGCGATGTGCATGTACGACCGAGCCTCGCCGTACTTCTCGAAGCCGACGCGCTGAAGCACGCGCTGGGAGCGCCGGTTGCATGTCAGGGTCTCTGCCTGGATTCGGTGCAGTCGAAGGTCGCCGAATGCGAGGTCTGCAGCCTCCCGGAGGGCGGCGGTCGCAAGCCCCTGACCTTGAGCCCGCTCGGCCAACCAGTAGCCGACGCTGCACGACTGAAAAGCCTCCCGGATGACGGCGGCGACGGTACGGGTCCCCGCCACACCGCCGCTGCTGTCCATGATGACCAGGGGGAAGGCGCTGCCGGTCTCCTTCTGCGCCAGGACTGCCTCAACGGCGTGCCGCTCGCTGCCCGCGGTACCGGCGAACGGTGGCTGCCGCTCCCGGGGGAGCCGGCACTGCCGAGTGTTCCTCTGGAGACCGCTGGCCGGTTTGTCATCGTCCGCGGCCGCTCAAGGCGTCCTTAATAGGGGGACGATGGTTCAGGGATGACCCGTGGGAGGGGTCGTGGCGGTGCGAGAGCGGCACGAGGCGGCGTTCCACGAGTTCGTGGCGGTCCGCTCGTCCCGTCTCTTCCGGACCGCGCTCCTCATGGTGGGCGACTACCAGCTGGCCCAGGATCTATTGCAGGAGTCTCTGGTCAAGACCTACGCAGCCTGGCCGCGGCTGCGCGACGTGGGCAACGCCGAGGCGTACACCCGCAGGGTCATCGTGACGACCTCGACCTCGTGGCGCAGGCGGAACTCGTTCCACGAGCGACCGGCCGAAGCACTGCCTGACGGTGTGGTGGCCGACATGGCGGACTTGATCGCCGCCGATGCTGACCTGTGGACCCATCTGCACGCCCTACCGTCGCGGCAGCGGGCGGCGGTCGTGCTGCGCTATTGCCAGGACCTCTCCGAAGTCCAGACCGCCGAGTTGATGGCCTGCACGGTGGGCAGCGTGAAGCGGCACGCTTCGCGGGGGCTGGCCAAGCTGCGCGCCCGGATGGGCGCGCAGCTCGACCTGCCATCTGCGGACGAGTCGGAGGTGACGTCATGAATGCCTCGCTTCGCGACCTCGGCGAGCGTGCCGAGGCGGTACGGGCGCCACAGCTGGACGTTGCGGCGCTGGTGACGGCGGGCGAGTCGCGGATCCGTCGGCGCCGTCTCGCGGCCGTGGCCGCGGTCACCGCGGCAGTCGTGGCGGTGGTGGGCGGTGCAGTGATCGCGTCGCCAGGCACCCGCGAGAGCGCGCCGGCACCTGCACGGCCCGACCGGGGGAACACCGACCCGGACACCGTGCAGACCGGCCCGGCGGCCCGGCGGCTGACCTACTCCGTGGGCACCACCATCCATTGGGGCGACCAGACGATCGACGTCCGGCAGCAGGCCAACCGGTCGCCGCGCGCGCGGAAGGTGCTCGACTACGTGGACGCCACTGACGACGGTGCTGTCTTCGTCACCGGCCTACCCCTCGTCCGGGACGGAGGTGGATGGGGCCTCCCGGTCGGTCCGGCGGCGGTGTGGTTCACCAGCGGGTCGGCGCCGGTGCGGATCGGAACCACCTGGGGCAGCAGGATCCGGGGCTTCGGGATCGCCCCCACGGTGAACGGATCGACCCTGGCGTGGATCGACCCGGGAACGAAGACCGGACCCGCTGCGGTCGTGGTCTATGACACCGGGCATATGAAGGAGCTGGCCCGGTTGGGAGGCGCAGACGCCGTCCCTCTCGCGGTCTACGACGACGTCGTCTACTGGTCGCCCGACGGAAACGCCTGCCAGCGGTATCTCCCCTCGGGAGCCGCGTACGGCTGCACGCCGACCGCGCGGGTGATGCGCTTCGACACGGCGTCCGGGCGGCA
>DASVBJ010000129.1:0-6588 GCA_036375895.1 Actinomycetes bacterium
CGCAGCGAGGCCAGCTCGCGGGTGAGGTAGTCGGTGTCGGCGATGTTGCGCTCGGCCCGGGACCGGTCCTGCTCGTACTGCACCCGGTCACGGTCGGCCTGGCGGTTCTGCGCGAGCAGGATGAGCGGCGCGGCGTACGACGCCTGCAGCGACAGCAGCAGCGTGAGCAGCGTGTAGTTGAGGGCCCGCGGGTCGAACTGCAGGTCGTCGGGGGCGAACGTGTTCCACGCGAGCCAGACGGCGACGACCACCGTCATGTAGACGAGGAACCGCGCCGTGCCCATGAACCGGGCGAAGCGCTCGGCGAGCCGCCCGAAGGCCTCCGGGTCGTACGTCGGGGTCGGGACGATGGCCCGGCGGACCTCGCGTGGCTGGTCGAGGCGGGCGCTGCGGCGGCGCTCACGAGCCATCCGCACCACCCCCCTCCGGGACCTCGATCGCCTCGGCGTCCCTCTCCCGCCAGTCGTCCGGCAGCAGGTGGTCGAGGACGTCGTCGACGGTGACCGCCCCGATCAGGTGGTCGTTCTCGTCCACGATCGGCACCGCCACCAGGTTGTAGGTCGCCAGGTAGTGCGTGATGGCCGGCAGGCGCACGTCCGCGCCCAGCGGCTCGATGTTGGTGTCCACGACGCCGCTCACCAGCTCCGACGGCGGCTCGCGCAGCAGCCGCTGGATGTGCACGATGCCGAGGAACTTGCCGGTGGGCGTCTCCGTCGGCGGCCGGCAGACGTACACCTGGGCGGCCAGCGCCGGCGACAGCTCGGGCTGCCGCACCCGGGCCAGGGCCTCGGCCACGGTCGCGTCCGGCGGCATCACGACCGGCTCGGTGGTCATCATGCCGCCGGCGGTGTCCTCGGAGTACTCGAGCAGGCGGCGCAGCGGCGCGGCCTCGTCGGGCTCCATGAGCTCGAGCAGCTTTTCCGCCTCGTGGTGGGGCAGCTCGGAGAGCAGGTCGGCCGCGTCGTCGGGCTGCATGGCCTCGAGGACGTCAGCGGCGCGCTCCTCCTCGAGCTTGCCGAGGATCTCGACCTGGTCGTCGTCGGGCAGCTCCTCCAGGACGTCGGCGAGGGTCTCGTCGTCCAGAGCCGCGGCCACCTCGAGCCGGCGCTTCGCCGACAGCTCGTGCAGCACCGTGGCCAGGTCGGCCGCGTTGAGCTTCTCGAAGGTCGCGAGGAGGTTGGCCGCGCCCTGCCCCTCCTCGGCGAGCGAGAAGCCCGTCACGGCGTCCCAGTCGACCACCAGCGCGTCCCCGCGGCGGCGCAGTCCCTTGCCGGGCCGACGCACGAAGATGCGGGTGAGGGCCCACTCGCGGGTGCGCTGCTGCTCCATCGCGACGTCCTCGACGGTGACGGTGCTGCCGTCCTCGAGCAGGGTCACCTTGCGGTCGAGCATCTCGCCGAGCACCAGCGTCTCGGTCGGCCGCTGCTGGAAACGGCGCATGTTGACCAGGCCCGTGGCGATGACCTGGCCCGGGTCGATCTGGGTGACCCGGGTCATCGGCAGGAAGATCCGCCGGCGGCCGGGCACCTCGACGACCAGCCCGAGCACCCGCGGGGGCTCCCGGCCGATGCGCAGGGTCGCGACGACGTCGCGCACCCGGCCGACAGGGTCTCCCGCTGGGTCGAACACGGCGGTGCCGGCCAGGCGCGCGATGAAGACTCTCGTCTGCGCGCCGCTCACGGTGGATCAGGCTACCGGCGGCGTCGGGCCCGGCGCCCGAGCACGAACGGCAGCTTCCCTCGTGTCGTGGCGGGCGAGCCGGGGGGCGCCGCCGCGTGCGACCTGGTCGGCATGCGTCCCGGTGACTCGAGCAGCTCGCCGGTCGGCGTGAGGCAGGTCACCACCGACTCGCGGGCCCACCGCTTCGGCTGCGCCTCGCCGTCGGGGGCGTTGAGCCGCTTCGCGTGCAGCTCCGGCACGGCCGCCTGCCACTGCTCGGAGTCGGGCAGCACCCGGGTCGCCACCGCCGCCCAGCTGACCAGCCGGGACCCCTTGTCCTTGCTGCGCACCGTCACGACGACTCGTGCCCCGTCCGGTAGCGCCGGGATGGACTGCTCGCGCCCGCCGCTCACGACGTACGCCGAGCCGTCGTGCCAGACGTGCCACGCGGCGACCGCACGGTCGTCGGCGGCGGGCCGGAGCCACAGCATCGCCGACTTGCGGCACGCTTCCTCGACGAGCGCTCGGGCGAGCGCGTCCTCCCGGTCCTCGGTCACGGGGACGAGGGTCCCACAGGCATGGTCGAGAATGGCCCGGTGCAGGAGGAGACGAGGGGTGTCGGCGGGTCGCCGGCCCGCAGCGCGGTGGCGCGACCCCCGCGCGGCGACCTGCTGCTCATGCCGATCGGCATCCTCGCGGTCTCCACGTCCGGCCCGCTGATCGCCGCGACGGCCGCGCCGGCCATGGCGATCGCCTTGTGGCGCAACGCGTTCGCGACGGCCGCCATCGCGCCGTTCGCCCTTGCCCGGCACCGGGCCGAGCTGCGCGGCCTGTCGCGTCGCGAGCTCCGCTGGGCCCTCGGCGCCGGTCTCCTGCTCGCTCTGCACTTCGCCACGTGGGTGCCGAGCCTCGACTACACGACCGTCGCCTCGTCCACCGCCCTCGTGTGCGCCCAGCCGGTGTGGGTGGCGCTGGTCGCCCGCCTGATGGGGCACGACGTGCCCCGGCGGGCGTGGGTGGGCATCGGTCTCGCGCTCGTCTCGGTCGTGGTGCTCACCGGTGTGGACTTCTCGCTGGAGCCCCGCGCGCTCGTCGGCGACCTGCTGGCGCTGCTCGGCGGGGTGTTCGCCGCCCTCTACACGGTCGCCGGGGGTGAGGTCCGGCGCACGGTCAGCACCACGGCGTACACCTTCCTCTGCTACGGGCTCTGCGCCGTGCTGCTGCTCGGCGCGTGCATGCTGCTCCGCCAGGAGGTCGTCGGGTTCGATCGCGAGACGTGGCTGAAGCTGCTCGCGCTCACCGCCGGCGCGCAGCTGCTCGGGCACTCGTTGTTCAACCGCATCCTGCGTACGACGAGTGCGACGGTCGTGTCGCTGGCGATCCTCTTCGAGGTGCCCGGCGCCTCGATCATCGCGGCGCTCTGGCTCGGGCAGACGCCACCGGCGGCCGCGATCCCGGCCGCGCTGCTGCTGCTCGTCGGCATCGCCATCGTGGTGTCGGCGCGGACCCGCGACGTGGAGCCGGCCATTCCCGCAGAGTGAGCCGCCGGTCAACGGCCGGGTGACCGGTCGGTAACATCCGGGACACCGCGACTCCTCGGAGGTTGACACGATGGGCCAGACCCGCCAGCTGCGCGCCCGCCGCTCGTGCCTCGCCGTGCCGGGCAGCAGCCCGAAGATGCTCGGCAAGGCGCAGGGCCTGCCCGCCGACCAGGTGTTCCTCGACCTCGAGGACTCGGTGTCGCCGCTGGCGAAGGTCGACGCGCGGGCAAACATCGTCTCGGCCCTGAACGAGGGCGACTGGACAGGCAAGACCCGGGTCGTGCGGGTGAACGACTGGACCACGGAGTGGACGTACGGCGACGTCATCGCGGTCGTGGAGGGCGCGGGGGCCAACCTCGACTGCATCATGCTGCCCAAGGTGCAGACCGCCGCCCAGGTGCACGCGCTCGACATGCTGCTGACTCAGGTCGAGAAGACCAACGGGCTCGACGTCGGCCGCATCGGCATCGAGGCGCAGATCGAGAACGCCAAGGGGCTGGTGGAGGTCGACGCGATCGCCGGGGCGTCGGCGCGCGTGGAGACCATCATCTTCGGGCCGGCCGACTTCATGGCCTCGATCAACATGAAGTCGCTGGTGGTGGGCGAGCAGCCGCCCGGCTACGACGTCGGTGACGCCTACCACTACATCCTCATGCGCATCCTGATGGCCGCGCGCACCTACGACCTGCAGGCGATCGACGGGCCCTACCTGCAGATCAAGGACGTCGACGGCTTCCGGCGGGTCGCCGGCCGGTCCGCCGCGCTCGGCTTCGACGGCAAATGGGTGCTGCACCCCGGCCAGATCGACGCGGCCAACGACGTCTACTCGCCGAGCCAGGACGACTACGACCACGCCGAGCTGATCCTCGACGCCTACGAGCACTACACGTCCGAGGCCGGCGGCAAGCGCGGCGCGGTGATGCTCGGCGACGAGATGATCGACGAGGCCTCGCGCAAGATGGCGCTGGTCATCTCCGCCAAGGGTCGCGCCGCCGGCATGGTCCGCACCTCGAAGTTCGAGCCCCCGGCCGAGTAGCCCCCGACGTGTCGGCGCAGCGGCCGCTCCTGGGCCGGACCGCCCTGGTGACCGGAGTGCCCGCACCCCCGTCGGCCGGTCGGGCACGCCGGGTGAGGTCGCCGCGGTTGTCGCCTTCCTGGCCCGGCCGGACGCGTCGTACGTCACCGGGCAGTGCATCGTCGTCGACGGCGGCAACAGCGTCCTCGAGGCCCGCTGAGCGCCAGGTCGTCTCCCAGGAGGGATCCCATGGACAGCACCACTTCCGAGCCGTCCGGCGGCTCCTCGCCCGAGGCTTCCCTTGCCCTCTGGCACCGGATGGTCGCGGCGAGGGACCTGCGAGACCTGCCGACGATCACGCACCCGGACGTCGTGTTCCGATCGCCGGTCACGTTCAGGTCCCACTCGGGTGCTGACGCGCTCGGGCTGGTCCTGGGCGCGGCGATGCAGGTGTTCGGAGACTTCGCCTACCACCGCGAGCTGGTGACCCGGGAGGGCACCAGCGTCGCCCTGGAGTTCATCGCCACGGTGGGGGACAAGCAGGTGAAGGGGATCGACCTGATCAGGTTCGACCCGGCGGGGCTGATCACGGAGTTCGAGGTGCTGGTCCGCCCGCTCAGCGGTCTGCAGGCCCTGGCGGAGGCAATGAACAGCAAGGTCGGCGAGGCGCTGGCCGCCAGGGGCGAGCAGTGACCTGACCGGATCGGCACCGTCGCTCGGGTACGCCGGGCCGACGGACCCGGGCCGGTCAGTCGCCCGTGACGAGCCAGCGAGTGAGCTCGACGACCCGGTCGGGGTCGCCCAGGTGGCCCTCGCCGTCCTCGGCCACCACCCTCGCCCCGGGCACGTGCTCGCCCAGCCACCAGCCGTGCGCAGCCGGCACCAGCACGTCCTTGACGCCGAAACGAACCTCGACCGGCACGGTGATCTCGGACACGTCGAAGCCCCACGGCTTGGTGAAGGCCAGGTCGTCGTCGACCCAGCCCCAGGCACCTCCGCGGGCGAGGTCCTCGATGGCCTCCCGGATCACGGCGCCGATCTCGCCCCGCGCCAGCACGGCACGGTCGGCCTCCGCGAGGTCCACGTCGTCGCCGAGCAGCTTGGACGGGTCCTCGGCGACCCGGGCCGCCATCTCGGCCAGCTCGCGCTCGATGTTGGGCACCAGGGTGGCCTCGCCCTCCAGCGCCCAGCCGAACTCGGTCACGTTGATCGGGTCCATGCCCTCGAACCAGTCCAGCCCCTCGGCCGGGTAGGGGGCGCAGCCCACCGCGCAGCGCGCCCGCACCACCCGGTCGGGCAGACGGGCCGCGACGGCCAGCGCGTGCGGCCCGCCGCCCGAGCCGCCGGTGACCGAGAACCGGTCGATGCCGAGCGCCTCCGCGATGGCGACGACGTCCGCGACGCAGTCGACGACGACGCGGCCGGGGTGGCGGTCCGAGCGCCCGTAACCAGGCCGGTCGTAGGTGATGACCCGCGCGCCGGCCTCGGCGTACCGCGACTCGTCGAAGTGCCGGTTCAGCCGACCGCCGGGCGTGCCGTGCAGCGCGAAGACGGGAAACCCGTCGGGGTCGCCCCACTCGGCGAAGCAGAGGGTGCGGCCGTCGGCGGCTCTGGTGGTCTGCTGGTTGCGGGTCATGGCGGGAACCTAGCCGGTGGTGCGCGTCCGCGGGCCGACCCGGCCGGGCAACACGTGCGGTCACCAGGCATACTCGCCAGTAACCCGTGGCAACGACGGCAGGGGTCCCCGCCGTACGACGAAAGGGAAGCGTCGACCATGAGCCGCCTCGCCCAGACCGAGGGTCTGACCGACGTCCAGCAGGAGATCGTCAAGACCGTCCGCGAGTTCGTGGACAAGGAGATCCTGCCCGTCGCAACCGAGCTCGAGCACGGCGACGAGTACCCGCAGGCCATCGTCGACGGGATGAAGGAGATGGGGCTGTTCGGCCTCATGATCCCCGAGGAGTACGGCGGCCTCGGTGAGTCGCTGCTCACCTACGCGCTGGTGGTCGAGGAGCTCTCCCGCGGCTGGATGAGCGTCAGTGGCATCATCAACACCCACTTCATCGTCGCCTACCTGCTCAAGCAGCACGGCACTGAGGAGCAGAAGCAGCACTATCTGCCCCGCATGGCCCGCCTTGCCCAGACCGACGGACTCACCGACGTGCAGAAGGAGATCCTCTCGGCCGTCAAGACCTTCGTGGACAAGGAGATCATCCCGTACGCCACGGAACTCGAGCACAAGGACGAGTTCCCCGAGGCGATCGTCGAGGGCATGAAGGAGATGGGCCTGTTCGGCCTGATGATCGACGAGGAGTACGGCGGTCTCGGTGAGTCGCTGCTGACCTACGCGCTCGTGGTCGAGCAGATCGCACG
>DASVBJ010000160.1:0-18594 GCA_036375895.1 Actinomycetes bacterium
CGCCGGGATCTGCACGAGCCTGCGGACACCCGGCAGCCCGGCCAGTCGTCGTACCGGGCTTAGCGGCAGCGGCAGCGGCACCACCCGCCGGCCGGTCGCGGCCGCCGCGGCCGCGACGATGTCGGCGACGGTGAGGTTCTCCGGGTCGGTGACCTGGTAGGTCGTGCCGACCCCGTCCTCGCGCACGGCCAGCCGGCTCAGGACGGCCACCAGGTAGTCGACGGGGACGATGTCGAAGTGGGCCCGGGACGGGTCGCTGAACCGCGGGACGAGCGCCAGCGCCGCCGGCTGCCGCAGGAGAAGCCTGAAGAGGAAGTACGGCCCGTCGTACTTCTGGGTCCATCCGGTGCGACTGTCACCCACCACCGAGGCCGGCCGGTAGACCGTCACCGGCAGCCCACCCGCGGCAGCCTTGCGGACCTCGGCCTCGGCCAGGAACTTCGTCTCGTCGTAGACGCTGTGGAACCCCTGCCCGACGTCGAGGTCCTCCTCCCGGAACACGCCGGGGTGGTCCCCGCTCACGTAGCAGGTGCTGATGTGGTGAACCCGTCTCAGCCGCGGCAGCTCGGCTGCGAGGTCGAGCACGTGACGGGTGCCGGCCACGTTGACCCGCTCGGCGAGCGGGCGCGGAGCCACGGTGTCGTAGACCCCGGCCAGGTGCCAGACGTCGGTCACCGCGGCCAACCCCGACCGGGTGGCGAGCCCCATCCCCGGCGCGGTGATGTCACCTTCGACGAGCCGGACCCGGGCGCTGGACCCCGGTGCCCGCGCCTCCATGCTGTCCAGCGCCCGGCGGGCCTCCCCGGCGTGGACGTCCTGGACGACGCAGGTGGCGCGGCGGTCCGGGTCCGCGGCGAGCAGCCGCGGCAACAACTGGGAGGTGATGAACCCCGGGAAGCCGGTGACGAGCAGCACGCAGTGCCTCCTCTCCCCGGGCCTCGCCCCCGACCGTAAGGCCCGCCGGGCGGGGTCGGACAGTGCGCAAGGCCCCCCGGGCGCCCGGTTCTCCCGCCACCCTGCGTGCCTTGGCTGCCTCCACGGGCCTCCTCTCAGGCTGCTCGCCCCTGAGCGTCGGCCCCTGAGTCGCTGAGTCGCTGCCGACAGGACGTTCTCCGTGGGGCCGCCCTGGGGCGGGGCGGCACGCGAGGGGTAGTGGCCGCTGCCGTCGCCACCGCCACCGCCGTCGCCACCGCCACCGCCGTCGCTGGCAGGCGCTGCCCCCGCCAGCATGTGCTCTGCCACAAGGTCTGTGGCAGAGCACATGGCCCACCACGACCCCCGCCACCCCCTGCTCTGCCACAAAGTCTGTGGCAGAGCACATGCTCGCGGGACCACACCCCGCTGGCCGTGCCGGCCCGCAGTCCCCGCAGGCCCTACAGGCCCCGCCGGCCCGCGCAGGCCCCGCCAGCCCGCAGGGCCCAGCCCCGCTCACCCCTTGGGCCGCCCCCGGCGCAGCCGCTCCTTCGCCTCGTCCTGGTCGACGATCGGCGCCGGGTAGCCGAGGGTCGCGAACCGGTCCTCCGGCAGCAGCCACGGCTCGTGCACGTAGGCGTCGTCCACGCCCGCCAGCTCCTCGACGTACCGCCGGATGTAGCGCCCCTGCGGATCGTGGCGCCGGGCCTGCAGCGTGACGTTGTAGGCCCGGTTGAACCGCGTGTCGGCGCCGGTGCCGGCGACCCACTGCCAGTTCATGGTGTTGTTGGCGGTGTCGCCGTCGACGAGCAGGTCGAGGAAGTGCCGGGCGCCGACCCGCCAGTCGACGTACAGCGTCTTGCACAGGAAGTGCCCAACGACCAGCCGGGCCCGGTTGTGCATCCAGCCCTCCCGCGCGAGCTGACGCATGCCGGCGTCGACGAGCGGGTAGCCGGTGCGGCCCTCCCGCCACGCCGCCACCTCGTCGTCGTGGCTCACCCAGCGGTCGCCGCGGGGCCGGTAGTCGGCGCGCGTGGCGTCCGGCCGGGCCGCGAGCACCTGGGCGTGGAAGTCGCGCCAGGCCACCTGCCGGACGAACGCCGCCGCGCCGGCCGACCCGTCCCCCTCGGCCAGGCGTACCAGCTCGAGCGGCGACAGGCAGCCGAAGTGCAGGTACGGCGAGAGCCGCGAGGTGTTGTCCTCGCCCAGCGCGTCGTGGTCGTCGCCGTAGGACGCGAGGCCGGCGCGCAGCCATGCGTGCATCCGTTTGCGCGCCGCGCCCTCCCCGCCGACGGGAAGATCCGGTGACGTGCGCCCGGGGCTGAGGCGGTCGGCGGCCGGCACCTGCCGCCTGGTCAGCCTCGGCAGGTCGAGCCGCCGCGGCGCCGGGACGACCTCGCGGGCGGGGTGCTGCTGCCACCGGCGGAAGTACGGCGTGAAGACGGCCATGTGGTCGCCACCCGCCGGCCGCAACGCGCCCGGCGGGACGACGAACAGCGCGTCGTCGTGGACCTCCAGACGGGCACCGTGCGCGGCCAGGGCCTCGCGCAGCCGCCCGGCACGACGCCGGGCGTACCCCGAGACGTCGCTGGCGACGTGCACCGTGGCCGCGCCCACCCCCCGGGCCACGCCCACCACCTCGTCGACGACGTCGCCGCGCCGGACGACCAGCCCGCCGCCCCGTGCCATCAGGGCCTCGTCGAGGTCCCGCAGGGAC
Source organism: Actinomycetes bacterium (assembly GCA_036375895.1). GTDB lineage: Bacteria > Actinomycetota > Actinomycetes > JACCUZ01 > JACCUZ01 > DASVBJ01. The sequence continues at coordinate 2,630 of DASVBJ010000160.1, forward strand.
TCGACGAGGAAGCGGGCACGGTTGGGCCGGTTGAAGTCGCTCGTGAGCAGCGCCTCGTCGAGGACGAACAACGGCACGACCTGGTCGGCCGCCGCGGCAGCGTGCAGGACGGGGTTGTCGTGCACCCGGAGGTCGCGGGTGAACAGGGCGACGGCGACGGACACGTCGGCATTCCTACCCGCAGCCGCCGGCGGATGCATCCCGCCGGTCAGGCGAGGGCGCTGCCCTCCAGCCAGGTCGACCACGGCACGTTCCAGTCGGTCCAGCCGTTGCCGGGCTCGAGCCGCCGTGGCGACCCCACGACCCGCACGACGTCGCCGATGTGGGTCCGGTTGAACAGCCAGATGGCGTTGGGTGTGCTCATGCCGACGCAGCCGTGGCTGACGTTGTCGCGGCCCTGGCTCGCGACCGACCAGGGTGCGGCGTGGACGAACTCGCCGCTGTTGGTGACCCGCATCGCGTACGGCACCTCGAGCCGGTAGTACTCCGGGCTGCTCTTGCTGATGCCGATCGTCGACGCGTCCATGATCTTCAGCTTGTGCTTCTCGCTGATGACCTTGATGCCGTTGCGGGTCAGGAAGCCGTCCTTGCCCGTGCTGATCGGCACGCGGCGGGCGACCTTGCCGTTGCGGTAGACCGTCAGCGTGTGCTTCTTGACGTCGACCACGCTGATCATGGAGGCGGCCGTGCGGAAGCGGATCGTCCGGTTCTCCCCGCCCCACACACCCTTGCCCGCGTCGACACCGCGCAGCCGCACGTCCAGGCGTACGTCGGTGTAGGCGGGCCAGTAGGTCTTCGGCCGGAAGTGCAGCTCGCTGTCGCTCACCCAGCGCCAGCCGCCCTCGATGGGCTTGGGCGTGACGACGGTGAGCCCGCGCTCGACGGCCGCCCTGTTGGTGACCGGGTCGCTCAGCCGCACGACGATCGGCATCCCGACACCGACGGTCTGCCCGCTCAGCGGCGAGATGGAGGTCGTCAGCTCGCCCTTCGGGGTGAGCGTCGTGAAGACGGTCACCTCGTCGGTGGTCAGCCCCTTGGCGTCGACCGCGCTGGCCCGCACCCAGTAGTTGGTGCCGAAGCGGAGCCGGCCCGAGGCGACCCAGGAGAGCCCGTCGGCGGAGAGCTTCCCCTTCACCGCGCGCTCGTGGTCGTCGGTCACCGTGACCTGCGTGAGCCTGCCCTCGGTGACCGTGACCTTGACCTTCGTGTCCGGACGCACCGCCAGCGTGCTGGCGGCCGGCACCACGCTGATCTTGGCTTGCGGCACCCGCTTCTCGACGGCCCCGGCGGCGGCCTGGACCGTCGTACCCGAGCCCTGGCAGCCCGCAGCGAGCAGCAGACCTGCCGCTGCGACGAACGCCACGCCTGCCCTACGCAGCCGACGCAATCTCACCGCTCCCCCGAGCACGCTAGGCGCTCCCGACTCCCCCTGCACCACCATGTCCTCCTTGCGGGCGTCTCCAACCCTGCAAGGGCGACGCCTCACAAGTGTCGCTGGTTGCTCCGTGAGCCGTCCACCGGACTTCGGAGCCCGCAGGTAACGAATCGGCAAGGCCCGACCGCCGGATGAGGCGCGGGCAGGGAAACGCCGGGTGAGCCGTTGGTCAGGAGCAGGTAAAGCCGCGGCTCGATGCAGGTACGAGCGCCGTGCGAGACGCACGTACGAGCGCCGTGCGAGACGCGGGTACGGGCGCGCTGGGGGCGGTCAGTGGACCTGCTCGCCCCGGTAGTACTCGAACACCAGCCCGATGACCGCCAGGCCGCCGGCGATCGCCCCGATGATGAACATCCACCAGCCGATCACGATGCCCAGGAAGCTCAGGGCCGCGCCGACGGCGACGGCCAGCGGCCACCAGCTGTACGGGCTGAAGTGGCCGAGCTCACCGGCCCCCTCGACGATCTCGGCGGTGGGGCGGTCCTCCGGGCGCGGGTCGATGCGCCGGGCCGTGAAGAGCAGGTAGTAGCCGACGAGGAACGCGAGCCCCGCGGTGAAGGCCAGCGCGACGGTGCCGACCGGCTCCTCGGCGAAGATCCAGTAGATGACGGCCGAGAGCGCGTAGAAGAACGTCCCCGCGGCGAACAGCAAACCCTCGATCTTCACGAACGCTCCTCGCGGTGCTCGGCCAGGTCGGGCTCGCCGTAGACGTGGTCCAGCAGGTTCTTGTCCTCGGTCGGGTGGTCGAACGCCGCGACGTGCGGGTAGTGCAGGTCGAAGGCCGGGCTCTCCGACCTGATCCGTGGCAGCTCGACGAAGTTGTGGCGCGGGGGCGGGCACGAGGTTGCCCACTCCAGCGACCGGGCGTAGCCCCACGGGTCGTCGGCGGTGACCTTCGGTCCGCGCCAGCTCTTGATCACGTTGTAGATGAACGGCAGCGTCGACGCGCCGAGCAGGAACGACCCGATCGTCGAGATCGTGTTCATCGTCGTGAAGCCGTCGCTCGGCAGGTAGTCGGCGTAGCGGCGGGGCATGCCTGCGACGCCGAGCCAGTGCTGGATGAGGAACGTCGTGTGGAAGCCGATGAAGAGCGTCCAGAAGTGGATCTTGCCGAGTCGCTCGTCCAGCATGCGGCCGGTCATCTTCGGCCACCAGAAGTAGAACCCGGCGTTCATCGCGAACACGACGGTCCCGAACACGACGTAGTGGAAGTGGGCCACCACGAAGTAGGTGTCCGACACGTGGAAGTCCAGTGGCGGCGAGGCGAGGATCATGCCCGTGAGCCCGCCGAACAGGAAGGTCACGAGGAACCCGATCGACCACAGCATCGGCGTCTCGAAGGTCAATGACCCCCGCCACATCGTGCCGACCCAGTTGAAGAACTTCACCCCGGTCGGCACCGCGATCAGGAAGGTCATGAACGAGAAGAAGGGCAGCAGCACCGCGCCGGTCGGGAACATGTGGTGCGCCCACACCGTCACCGACAGGCCGGCGATCGCGATGGTCGCGAAGACCAGGCCCTTGTAGCCGAAGATCGGCTTGCGGCTGAAGACCGGCAGGACCTCGGTCACGATGCCGAAGAACGGCAAGGCGATGATGTAGACCTCTGGGTGCCCGAAGAACCAGAACAGGTGCTGCCAGAGGATGGCCCCGCCGTTGGCGGAGTCGAAGATGTGCGCCCCGAACTTGCGGTCGGCCTCCAGGGCCAGCAGGGCGGCGGCCAGCACCGGGAAGGCCATCAGCACCAGGACGCTGGTGAGCAGGATGTTCCAGGTGAAGATCGGCATCCGGAACATCGTCATGCCGGGTGCGCGCATGCAGAAGATCGTCGTGATGAAGTTGACCGCACCGAGGATCGTGCCGAAGCCACCGAGCGCCAGCCCCATGATCCACAGGTCGCTGCCCAGGCCGGGCGAGAACAGCTCGCTGTTCAGCGGCGCGTAGGCGAACCAGCCGAACGCGGCCGCGCCGCCGGGCGTGAGGAAGCCGGCCGAGGCGATCAGGCCGCCGAACAGGAAGAACCAGTAGCTCAGCATGTTCAGCCGCGGGAACGCCACGTCCGGCGAGCCGATCTGCAGCGGCATGATCACGTTGGCGAAGCCGACGAACAGCGGCGTCGCGAAGAGCAGCAGCATGATCGTGCCGTGCATGGTGAACAGCTGGTTGTACTGCTCGTTGCTGAAGAACTGGCTGTTGGGACGCGCCAGCTCGGCCCGCATCAGCATCGCCATCAGGCCGCCGATGAGGAAGAAGACGAACGACGTGATCAGGTAGAGCTGGCCGATCGTCTTGTGGTCGGTGGTCGTCGCCCACCGCACGATCACGCTTCCCTTGCGGCGCACGGGTACGCGCGTGGTCGTGGTGGCCGACGGCCGGGGGGCTGTGAGGGTCACTTCGCGTTCTCCGCCTTCAGCTGAGCGACGTAGCTGTCGTACTCGTCCGGTGGGACGACCCTGACGTTGAAGAGCATCCGGGAGTGGTCCTGGCCGCACAGCTCGGCGCACTTGCCGGCGTACGTGCCGGTCTTCTTCGGGGTGATCTGGAACTCGTTGTCCTGTCCCGGGATCACGTCCATCTTGAACAGGAACGCCGGGACCCAGAACGAGTGGATCACGTCGTCGGACACGAGCTTGAACTTCACGCTCTCGCCCTGCGGCAGCACCAGCGTGGGCGGCTTCGCGGGGGTGCCGGTGACCGTGGTGTCCGGGCCCCCGTCGCTCTCGTAGGTGAACTGCCAGGACCACTGCACGCCGGTGACGGTGATCACGTGGTCGGGGTTGGCGGAGACCGCCATGATCTTGTCCTCGTCACGCGCGGTGAAGAAGAAGAAGATCGCGACCGCGATGAGAGGCACGATCGTGTAGAGGACCTCGATCGGCACGTTGTAGCGGGTCTGCGGGGGCAGTCCGGTGTCGGTGCGGCGACGCCGGTAGATGATCGCGCTCGCGATGATCAGCCCCCAGACCAGGGCGCCGACCGCGAACGCGGCGATCCAGGCACCCTGCCAGAGCAGGAGGATCCGCGGCGCCTGGTCGGTCACCCCGCGCTCGGGCATGGCCAGCGTCGGGAGGTCGTCCGACGAGCAGCCGGTGGCCAAGAGCAGGAGCAGGCCGGTGACCGGCACGAGGCGAGCCCGGCGGCGGCGCGGCCGGCCGCCGAGAGTGGGGGCGCCAGCCTGCGAGCGATCGGTGCCGAACGGAGCCAACGTTGCCTTCCCGTATGTCGTGCCGGGGACCGCGCGTGCGACGGCCCTCTACGCCGGCCAAACCCTACTCCAGACCGCCTTCGCGTCGGTGGACAGGTGGCCGCGACACCGGCCGCCTATGGCTACGGTCGGAGTCGTGACGGACGCGAGACCCGCCCGGGTGCACCTGGACGCCGCGTCGGGGCTGCCGCTGCACCCCGCCGCCCGCGCGGCGCTGCTCGCCGCCGTCGACCAGGGGTGGGCCGACCCGGCCCGGCTCTACGCCGAGGGCCGCCGGGCCCGGCTGCTGCTCGACAGTGCCCGCGAGTCGGTGGCGTCGGCGCTGGGCGCGCGGCCCGACGAGGTGGTCTTCACCTCCTCCGGGACGACCGCGCTGCACCTCGCGGTGCTGGGGTCCGCCGCAGGCGCCCGCACCTCTCCCGGCGTACCGCCGCGCCTCGTGACCAGCGCCGTCGAGCACTCCGCGGTGCTGCACGCGTGTGAGCACGTACGCCGGGACGGCGCCGAGGTGACGACGGTGGGCGTCGACCGGCTCGGCCGCGTCGACCCCGCGGCCTTCGCGGCCGCGCTCAGGCCCGACACCGCGCTCGCCTGCCTGCAGTCGGCCAACCACGAGGTGGGCACGGTGCAGCCCGTCGCCGAGGTCGCCGCCGCCTGCCGCGACGCCGGCGTGCCCCTGCTCGTCGACGCGGCCCAGTCGGTGGGGTTCGGCCCGCCGCCCGAGGGCTGGTCGCTGCTGGCGGCGAGCGCGCACAAGTGGGGTGGGCCGGCCGGGGTCGGGGTCCTGGCGGTCCGCAAGGGCGGTCGGTGGCGCAACCCGCTCCCCCGCGACGAGCGTGAGGGCGGGCGGGTGGCCGGGTTCGAGAACGTGCCCGCCGTGGTGGCCGCGGCCACCGCCCTCGAGGCGGTGCGGGCCGAGGCGGAGCGGGAACGGCCGCGGCTGGCCGCCTTGGTGGACCTGGTCCGCGAGCGGGTGCCGCAGCTGGTGCCCGACGTGCAGGTCGTGGGCGACCCGGTCGGCCGCCTGCCTCACCTGGTGACCTTCTCGCTGCTCTACGTGGACGGCGAGGCGATCGTGTCCGAGCTCGACCGGGCCGGGTTCGCGGTGAGCTCCGGCTCGTCGTGCACGGCGAGCACGCTGCGCCCCAGCCACGTGCTCGAGGCGATGGGCGTGCTGACCCACGGCAACCTGCGGCTGTCCTTGTCCCGCGACACCACGGCCGAGGACGTCACCCGGTTCCTCGACGTGCTGCCGGGGATCGTCGCCGACCTGCGTGACCAGGCGGGGGTGACGGGGCTGTGACCGAGCCGGTCCGGACGGTCGACACCCTGGGGCGGCGCTGTCCGGCGCCCGTCATCGAGCTGGCCCGGGAGATCGGGTCGGTGCCGGTCGGGGAGGTCGTCGCGCTGCTCTCCGACGACGAGGCGGCACGCCACGACGTACCGGCCTGGTGCGGGATGCGCGGCCACGAGTACGTCGGGAGCCGCCCGCTCCCCGACGGCCGCGGCTCCGCCCACCTCGTCCGCCGCCTCCACTGACCTCCCAGAAAACCGGCAGCGATCATGCACGTTCCGTCGCTCGAGCCCGATGACCCGGCGACGGAACGTGCATGATCGCTGCCAGGGGGGCTGGCGGGCGCCGGGAGGGGCGGCTGCCAGGGGGCGGCTGCCAGGCGAGGGGGGCTCACCAGGCGGTCGGGGCCGGCAGCTCGAGGGCGTCGCGCAGCATCGCGAGGTAGCGCGTCCGCGGCACCTCCACGGCGCCGAGGCTCTCGAGGTGCGGCGTGAGCCACTGCACGTCGAGCAGCCGGCCCGCTCCGCCGGCCCACCGGAGCAGCTCGACCAGCCCGACCAGCGCGACCTTCGACGCGTCGGTCGCGCGGTGGAACATCGACTCGCCGGCGAACAGTCCGCCGATCGACACGCCGTACAGCCCGCCCACCAGCGTGCCGCCGGCCCACGTCTCGACGCTGTGCGCCCAGCCCAGGTCGTACAGCCGCCGGTACGCCGCGACGATGTCCCGCCGGATCCAGCCGCCCGGCCGGCTCGGGTCCGCGCACGCGTCCACGACCTCGTCGAAGGCGGTGTCGGTGCGCACCTCGAGCCGCCGGCACGACGCGCGCAGCGAGCGGCTCACCCGCAACCCGTCGAGCGGCAGCACCGCCCTCGGGTCCGGCGACCACCAGGCCATCGGGCCGCGGCGCGACACCGGCATCGGAAAGACCCCGTTGCGGTAGGCCTCGAGCAGCGTGCCCGGTGCCAGGTCCGCGCCGACGCCGACGAGCTCCTCCCCGTCCGGCAGGTCGTCGACGGAGAACCGGTAGTCCGACCCCGGCGGCTCGACCGGCAACGGTGGCGAACCCGGTGTCAGGGGCGCGGGCAGCGCAGGTGCGGCTCGACGTCGGCGACGGCGCCCGGGCCGTAGGCCTCGCCGAGCCGCTCGAGGAAGTGCCGGCGGCCGAGCTCGTACTCCTGCGTGCCGACGGTCTCGATGACGTGCGTCGCGAGCAGCGACCCGACCTCGGCGCAGCGCCCGTACGGCAGCCCCCAGGCGACCCCGGCCAGGAAGCCGGCGCGGAACGCGTCCCCGACGCCGGTCGGGTCGGTCTTCGACTTCTCCTTCGGGCACGCGACGCGCACCGGCTCCTCGCCCTTGCGCTCGACGACCGCGCCCTTGGCCCCGTGCGTGGTGATCCGGGTGCTGACCCGCTCGAGGATCTCGTCGGAGCTCCAGCCGGTCTTCTGCTCGGTGAGCGCCGCCTCGTACTCGTTGGTGAAGAGGTAGCTCGCGCCGTCGACGAGCTGGCGGATCTCGTCACGCCCCATCCGGGCCAGCTGCTGCGACGGGTCGGCCACGAACGGGATGCCCCGGTCGCGGCACTCGTCGGTGTGCCGGACCATCGCCTCCGGGTCGTTGGGACCGATGACGACCAGGTCGAGCGCCCCGAGCCGGCGGGCCACGGCACCCAGCTCGATGTTGCGCGCCTCGGTCATCGCGCCGGGGTAGAAGGACGCGATCTGATTGTGGTCGGCGTCCGTGGTGCACAGGAACCGTGCCGTGTGGCGCAGCTCGGAGACGTGGACGGACTCGGTGTCGACACCGTGCCGCTCGAGCCACGAGCGGTAGTCCTCGAAGTCCTCCCCCACCGCGCCGACCAGCGTCGGGTTCAGGCCGAGCACCGCCATCCCGAAGCAGATGTTCGCCGCCACTCCGCCTCGGCGGATGTCGAGGTCCTCGACCAGGAAGGACAGCGAGACGTTGTTGAGCTGCTCGGCGACCAGCGACTCGGTGAAGCGTCCCGGGAAGGTCATCAGGTGGTCGGTTGCGATCGAGCCGGTGACGGCGATGCGCACGGCGGGGAGCTCCTCGTTCGGGGGCATGGGGACGGTGGTCCAGCCCAAGCGTCGCAGACCGGCCCGCGGGCCCGCCAACACTACCGGTCGGTAAGCGTTTTCTCCGGGTCCTGCCGCGCCCTAACCTGACCACCGTGACGACCACCTTCCCCGCCTGGCACGCGACCGTGCCGTCGGAGGTCGACCCCGAGTCGCTCGCCGACCTGGCGGCCGACTGCGCCGACGTCGACCGCCGCATCCACGAGCTCCCGCGGCCGCGGCCGGGCCAGGGCCGCCGAGCCGTGACCGTGACGATCCCGGACCGGGCGCTCGCGGTGGTCTCCGGCCTCGACGTCTACGGCGACTGAGCCGGCCACCGGCCGGAACCGCTGCGCCCACACCCGCGTCCAACCGGCGATTCGTCCGCGCGAGCGCAGGAGCGAGCCGCCATGAAGGCCGAGACCGTACGCCGGGTCGCACCCGTCGCCGCTGCCGTCGCCGTGCTCGTCGTGCTGGCCGGCACCGCCTACGTGGTGCGGGACGCCGGCGGCGACGCGCAGGGGCCGGCACCCCTGCACCTGACGAGCAGCCGGGCGGCGGCGGCCAGGGACGCCGCGGTGTCCGCGGCGGTGGGCGGACGCTTCGAGCTGGCCGGCGACCTGCCGGGCGGAGTCCCCGCGGACACCCCCGTGCAGGTCTTCGGGTCAGGGCCGTCGGAGGCGACCCTGAGCCGGCTCGCCGACGCGCTCGGCCTGCGGGGCTCGCTCCGGAAGAAGGACGGCGCCAGGGTCCTCGTCGACGGCGACGCCGGGCTCGTGGTCGCCGCGACCCGCGGCAGCCAGTGGCAGTTCAACCGCACCGGCGGGCCGACCTGCCTCCCGGTGACGGGCAGCGACGACGGGGTCGTCTCGAGCTGCGCGACCGCCGACGCGCCGACCACGAAGGCCGCGCTCGCCGCGCCTCGTCCCGCCGAGGCGGTCGCCCTGGCGGCTCCGGTGCTCACGGCGGCCGGCGTGGACCCCGCCCGGGCGCGCGCCGTCCCGGCGCCCCCGGTGACCGTCGTCACCGTCGACCCGGAGGTCGCCGGGCTGGAGACGGCCGGCGCGGCGACGACGGTGACGGTCGACCCGGCCGGGGTCGTCACGGCCCAGGGCTGGCTCGCGCGGACCACGGCCGGTGACCCGTACCCGCTCATCAGCGCGCAGGCGGCCTTCGACCGGCTGGCCGAGCTGCCCGTGCCGCTGCTCGCCTGCCCCGAGCCCGCCCCGCCGACGGCCGCCGGCGGCCCGTCGTGCGGCGGCCCCGTGACGATCACGGGAGCGAGACTCGGCCTGTCGCTGCAGTGGGAGGGCGACCGGCCGCTGCTCGTGCCGTCGTGGCTGTTCCGGGTCGCGGGCTCCGACGAGCCGGTCGTGATGGTCGCCGTCGACCCGGCGTACCTGGAAGAGCCGACTTCCGAGCCGATCCCGGGCGACGGGGGGACCGGGTCGGGCGGGCGGCCGAGCAGCGTCCCCGGCTCGTCGGGGAGCGCCGAACCCGGCTCGACCGGCGCGGGCGGCGGTGCGGCGGTGCCCCCGGCCGTCCAGCCGGAGACCTCGAGCCGGTTCGAGACGGCCCGGCTCGGCAGCGGCGACAGCCTCGTCGTCACGTTCGTCGGCGGCCCGGACCAGTGCTTCGGCTACGAGGTGCTGGCCAAGGAGTCGACCGACCGGGTCCTGCTGTTCCTGCAGGAGCAGGCGAGATCGGAGATGTGCGAGGCGATCGCGCAGACACACACCCGGACCGTTCGGCTCGAGGCGCCCCTCGGCGACCGCAAGGTCTTCGACGCGGCGAGCGGCGAGCCGCTCCTCGTCGCCCGCTGATCCCACCCCCGTCGGTCTGGGCAGGTGCGGACGCGACGAGGGCGGCACCCGAGTGGGTGCCGCCCTCGTCGTACGCGGCCTAGTGGAAGGAGTCGCCGCAGGCGCAGGACCCGCCGGCGTTCGGGTTGTCGATGGTGAAGCCCTGCTTCTCGATGGTGTCGACGAAGTCGATGGTGGCGCCGGTGAGGTAGGGGGCGCTCATGCGGTCGACGACCACACCCACACCGCCGAAGTCCGTCGTCACGTCGCCGTCGAGCGAGCGCTCGTCGAAGAAAAGCTGGTAGCGCAGGCCCGAGCAGCCGCCCGGCTGCACCGCCACGCGAAGCTGGAGGTCGGTGCGACCTTCCTGCTCGAGCAGGCCCTTGACCTTCACGGCGGCGGCATCGGTGAGCACGATGCCCTGCTGCGTGGTCTCGTCCTGAACGGTCATGTGCGTGCTCCTGATCACGTCGAGTGGTCGACCTCTTCGGCGAACATGTCGCCTTCGCAGGTCATTCCCGCATCCATGGTTGCACAGTCATCGGGACCAGGTGCGCGCCACGCGCGCCGCGAGCGTCGCGAGCCCCTCGTACGGCGTGTGACCCTCGTCACGGCCGGGCATGTCGACGACGGCGTAGGCAGCGTCGATCCCCGTGGCCGACAGCTCCCGGCGCCCCACCTCGACCCGCCCCGCGAGCACGACCACCGGGCGCCCGGACTGCTGCGCGGCCCGCGTCACGCCGGCGACGACCTTGCCGCGCAACGACTGCCAGTCGAAGGCGCCCTCCCCCGTGACCACCACGTCGGCCTCCGCCGCGCGGGCCTCGAGCCCCACTGCGTCGAGCACGAGCTGGGCGCCGGGCACCCGCTCGGCACCCAGGAGGAGCAGCCCGAACCCCAGCCCGCCGCCGGCGCCCGCCCCGGCCTTCACCGCCACGCCGCCGTCGGTGGCCGTCGCCCACCGGCGCATGGCCGCCTCCAGCCGCTCCCGGGCGGCCCGGTCGGCGCCCTTCTGCGCGCCGTAGCCGTGGGCGGCCCCGTCGGATCCCATCAGCGGGCTGCCGATGTCGGTCGCCGCGACCAGGGCGACGCCGTCGAGCGCGGCCCGGGCGGGTGCGAGGTCGACCGTCCCACCGTCGTCGTCCAGCCGGCCGAGGCCCCCGCCGCCGGACGACAGCGGCTCGCGTGGCGTCGCACCGAGGGCCGCGAGCATGCCGGCTCCGCCGTCGGTGCTGGCCGTGCCGCCGACCCCGACGACCACCCGGCTCGCCCCGGCGCCCACGGCCGCCCGCAGCAGCTCGCCCACGCCGAAGGTCGAGGCGGCCTCCGCGTCGCGACGGTCGGGCTCGACAAGGTGCAGACCGCAGGCGTCGGCGCACTCGACGTACGCCGTGCTGGTGCCGCCGCCGTCGACCAGGAGCAGTCGCGCCGGCACCTGCCCGCCCAGCGGCCCGGTGACCGGCACGGTGCGCAGCTCGCCGGCGAGGGAGCCGGCCAGCACGTCGAGGAAACCCGGCCCGCCGTCGGACAACGGGAGCGGGATGCACTCGTCGTCGGGAGCGGTCCGCCGCCAGCCCTCGGCGATCGCGGCGGCGGCCTGCGCGGCGGTCAGCGTGCCGGCGAACTTGTCGGGCGCCACCAGGATCCGCATGCGCCCGAGTCTCCCACCCTCCCCCAGGCCCCTGGCCTGGCAGCGATCACGGCGGCGATCACGGCGGCGATCACGGCGGCGATCACGGCGCCGGCAGCCCCACAAACCTGCAGCGATCATGCACGTTCCGTCGGGTGGCCCGCCCGATCGGGACAGGGTCGGCGACGGAACGTGCATGATCGCTGCCGTGATCGCTTTTAGTGGGAGGGGGCGGCATACGATGAGCGGCGTGACCAGCACGCGTGACCTGGACCTCCCGGAGGGCGTCGAGCCCAGCCCGCTCGCGCTGCTGCTGCTCGGCCGCGAGGGCAACCGTCCCGACCTCGCCACCGAGCGCGGCGTGGAGTGCCCCGGCGACCTGCCCGCGCCGAGCGACCCCGACCTCGTCGAGCGGGCCCGCGTCGCGAAGGCCGCGCTGGGCGACCAGGTGTTCGTCCTGGGCCACCACTACCAGCGTGACGAGGTCATCCAGTTCGCGGACGTCACCGGCGACTCGTTCAAGCTCGCCCAGCACGCGGCGGCGCGCCCGCAGTCGCCGTACATCGTCTTCTGCGGCGTGCACTTCATGGCCGAGTCGGCCGACATCCTCACCGCCGAGCACCAGCACGTGGTCCTGCCCGACCTGGCCGCCGGGTGCTCGATGGCCGACATGGCCGCCCTCGCGCAGGTCGAGGACTGCTGGGACGCGCTGGTCGACGCCGGCGTGGCCGACCGGGTCGTGCCCGTGTCGTACATGAACTCCTCGGCCGACATCAAGGCGTTCACCGGGCGGCACGGCGGCACGATCTGCACGTCCTCGAACGCGAAGGCGTCGCTGGAGTGGGCGTTCGGCAAGGGCGAGAAGGTGCTGTTCCTGCCCGACCAGCACCTCGGCCGCAACACCGCCGTACGGCAGCTGGGCATGTCGCTCGACGACTGCGTGGTCTGGGACCCGCACAAGCCGGGCGGCGGCCTGACGCCCCAGCAGCTGCGCGACGCCCGCATGATCCTGTGGCGCGGTCACTGCTCGGTGCACGGCCGGTTCAGCCTCGACTCGGTCAACGACGTGCGGGAGCGCATCCCCGGCGTGAACGTGCTGGTGCATCCCGAGTGCAAGCACGAGGTGGTGACGGCCGCCGACCACGTCGGCTCGACCGAGCTCATCATCCAGACCCTGCAGGCCGCGCCGGCCGGCTCGGCGTGGGCCATCGGCACCGAGCTCAACCTCGTCAGGCGCCTGGCTGCCCGGCACCCCGACAAGAAGGTCGTGTTCCTCGACCGCACCGTGTGCTTCTGCTCGACCATGAACCGCATCGACCTGCCGCATCTCGTGTGGGCGCTCGAGTCGCTGGCCGGCGGCCGCGTCGTCAACCGCATCGAGGTCGACCCGGACACCACCCACTTCGCCCGGCTGGCGCTCGACCAGATGCTCGCCCTGCCCAGCGCGGCGGCCCGCAAGGACTGAGCCCGCGGGGCACGCCCGCAGCCGTCCGGTACGTGACACGCCACTTGCGGACAAGGCCACAAAAGGGTCAGAGTCGAGGTCGGACCGACGCGAACCCTCCGGGGGGAGAATCGCACGGCGGTGGGGCATGGAGCTCACGTCCGGAGTTGTGGACGGAGGGATCGTTCTCGCGCTGCGTGGTGACCTGACCACCGAGGACATGCCCGAGCTGCGGCGGCAGCTGGGCCGGGCGCTGACCGAGGCCCGCGACTGCGTGGTGTGCGAGGTGTCCCGGCTCCAGTCCGCGGACCCCGCCGCCATGACGCTGTTCAGCAGCGGCGCCGTGCACGAGGGAGATCCCGGCCCGGTGATCTGCATCGCGGGGGCGCACGGCGATGTCGCCGAGGTGATCGAGGGCCTCGAGCTGCCCCGGTTCGTGCCGGTGGCGAGGTCCGTATCCGACGCGATGGCGAAGGCGCGGCAGGACCCGCCCCGGCTGTTCGCCTCGAAGACCTTCCCGCCCGACGCTGCCGCGCCGAGGCTCGCTCGGCGGTTCGCCCTGGAGACCTGCGAGGAGTGGTCCCTGGCCGCGCTGTGCGACAGCGTCGAGCAGGTCGTCGGCGAGCTCGTCACGAACGCCGTGCACCACGCCGGGACCGACCTCGTCGTCAGGCTCGAGCGGACGACGGACCGACTGGTCGTGTCCGTCACTGACGAGCAGCCGGCGGCGGCCTGGTCGTGGTGGAACGAGCCCGCCGACGCAGAGCTCGCGACCGGCGCCGGCTACGGGCTCGCCATCGTGCGCTCCCTCACGAGTGCGGTGGGGGTGCAGTCGCATCCCGCGTGGGGCAAGCGGGTCTGGGCAGCGTTCTCGCTGCGTCCGATCGTGCCCCGGCAGCCGTCGCCGCACCCGGTGCGCACCCGCATCACGGTGAACGCGGGTCGCAGCGCGGCAACCTCGGACGGCGCGCGCTGGTCGGTCACGGTCGAGCTGCGCTGGCACCCCCGGCGACCCGACCGCGTCCACCTGCGGCTGATCTCGCGCCCGTCGCACCCCGCGCTGTCCGGTGCGCACTGGGACCTGCCTCGGGCGGCCCTGCGGGACGGCCTGGACCGGCGGGTCAAGCACGACTCGCTCCGGCTGTGGCCCGACCGTCAGGGGCGGCAGCTCGTCGTGGAGCTGCCCGGCCGCCCGGCCCGCGTGCTGCGCCTGTCGGCCTGGCGGGTGCGGCGGTTCCTCGCCGAGTCGGACGCACCCGGCCAGCACGGCGCCGTGCCGACCGGCTGAGCCGACTCCCCGCGGACGCACGGAGTTCACCGCCCCGCCACCCGGGCGTCCCGACCGGGAAACGTGACCTGGGAAGGCTCCTCGGCGTTGTCCCCTGCGTCACCCCGGGCCGAGGAGGTCACCCCAGCCATGCTCCGATCGGCTGCGCCACGCGCGCTGCTGCCCCTGATCGTCGCCGTCGTCGGCGCCGCCCTGCTCGCGGCTGCCCCCGACGCGGCGTCGGCGAAGCCGGCGCCCAAGGCTGCGGCGGTCCCCGCACCCCAGCACGTCTTCGTCATCAACCTCGAGAACAAGGGGTACGACGAGACGTTCGGCCCGTCCTCGCCGGCGACGTACCTCAGCCAGGAGCTGCGCGCGCAGGGACAGCTGCTGACCCAGTACTACGGCACCGCGCACAACAGCCTGCCGAACTACATCGCGCAGATCAGCGGCCAGGGGCCGGACAAGCAGACCCAGGGCGACTGCCAGGTCTACTCCGACTTCGTCGGCACCGGCACCGTCGCACCCCAGCAAGCCGTCGGTGACGGCTGCGTCTACCCCTCGTCGGTGACGACCGTCGCGGACCAGCTCGAGGCGAAAGGGCTCACCTGGCGCGGCTACATGGAGGACATGGGTACGCCGTGCCGGCACCCTGCGCTGAACACCCAGGACGACACCCAGCAGGCCGAGGTCGGTGACCAGTACGCCGCCCGGCACAACCCGTTCGTCTACTTCCACTCGATCATCGACTCGCCGTCCTGCGCGCAGAACGACGTCGACCTGTCGCAGCTGACCGACGACCTGGCGACCGTGTCGACGACGGCGAACCTCTCGTACATCACGCCGAACCTGTGCAACGACGGGCACGACGAGCCGTGCGTCGACGGCCGGCCCGGTGGGCTGGTGACGGCGGACGCGTGGCTGCGCGCCTGGGTCCCGCAGATCCTCGCGTCCCCGGCCTTCCAGCAGGACGGCCTCCTCGTCGTCACCTTCGACGAGGCCGACAGCGACTCCCCCAGCGGCGCCGACGCCTGCTGCGGCGAGGGCCCCGGGCCGAACACCCCGCTGCCCGGCATCTACGGCCTCGGCGGCGGCCGGGTGGGCGCGGTCGTGGTCTCCCCGTTCGTGGCCCCCGGCTCGTGGAACAACACGGCGTACAACCACTACTCGCTGCTGCGCACGATCGAGAACGCCTTCGGGCTCGAGCCGCTGGGCTACGCGGCGGACGTGCGCGGCTTCGGCACCGACGTCTACGGGGTGACCAAGTGAGCCCCGACCTCACCCGGCGGCAGCTGCTGGCCGGCGCGGCCGGGCTCGCCGGGGCGGCCGCGCTGCCGCTCGGGCCGGCGCGCCGCGCGGATGCGCGGGCGGCCCTGCCCGACCCCGGCGCGAGCGGCATCGACCACGTCATCGTGGTGATGATGGAGAACCGGTCGTTCGACCACTACCTCGGCTGGCTGCCGGGGGCCGACGGGAGGCAGGCGGGGCTCACCTACGTCGACCGCGACGGCATCAGCCACCGGACGCACCACCTGACCGACTACCAGGGCTGCGCCCACCCGGACCCCGACCACTCCTACGAGGGCGGCCGGGTGCAGTTCAACGACGGGCGCTGCGACGGCTGGCTCCGCTCGGGTCAGAACGACGACTTCGCGATCGGCTACTACACCGATGCCGACCTCGCCTTCTACGGCAAGGCCGTGCCGTACTGGACGACGTTCGACCGGTACTTCTCGGCGACCATGGCCGAGACCTACCCGAACCGCTTCTACCAGCACGCCGCGCAGACCGACCGCATCCACAACTCCAC
>DASVBJ010000315.1:0-3637 GCA_036375895.1 Actinomycetes bacterium
GAGGTCGGTGCGCGCTCCACCACCGACGCGGCCCGGGCGGGGGCGGTGCTGGACAAGATGGAGCGAGCCGCCCGTCAGCACGGCACGTATGAGCCGCTGCTGCGTCGCCAGACCGAGAACGGGATCCTCGTAGCGTCCACCGCCGCCCAGGCGGACCGGCTCGCGGGCAAGGGTGGTCTCGGGCAGAGCAAGGCGTTCCGCAGGGCCCTGCCCGACGTGGACGAGGCCGGCTTCGCGGTGTGGGTGGACGTGCGCGGCCTGGTGCGGAGCTTCTTCCCCGACGAGGGCTCGGTCGACGCGGACATCGAGCCGATCGCGGGCATCGGGATGACCGCGGTCTCCGACGGGAAGGGCTCGGCGACCTACCGGGTGCGGCTCGTCACCGAGTGACGGCCCGAGTGACGGCCCGACTGGCCCGACGGGCCCGACGGGCCCGACGGGCCCGGCGCCCCAGCCGCACGCGTCGTACCTGTCCGCGAGCCGTCGGGGCCGATAGCCTCCTTGGGCTCGATCAGGCGCCGTGGACAAGCCGTGGACAAGCCGTGGACAAGGGGAGGGACCATCGCGGGCGAGGAGCTGAGGCGGGGGCTGCGGGTGCTGCTCGCGGTCGTGCCGGTCGGGCTGCTGGTCGGGCTCGTCTGGCTGCTCGTGGCACCTCGCACGCCGCTCCAGGTCGTGGGGGGCCAGGTGATCCTGGCCGACCCCGAGGGGGAGGCGGCGATCGCGGTCGACGGATGGTTCGCCGTCACCGCAGCGGTCGCTGGGCTGGCGTGCGCCGTGGCGACCTTCGCTGTCATCCGCCGGGCCAGGGTCGGCGCGCTCCTGGGCCTGGTCGTCGGCGGACTGCTCGCCTCGGTGGTGGCGTGGCGGGTGGGGGTGTGGCTCGGCCCGGACGGCATCCGTGAGTCGGCCCGCGGTCTGCCGTCCGGTGCGCGGTTCGACGGACCGCTGGAGCTGTCGGCGAAGGGGGTGCTCCTCGCCTGGCCGATGGCGTCCGTCGTCGCCTACTTCGCCCTGGTGGCCGGGTTGGAGCCACCCGCGCCGCGCCCCGGTCAGGAGGTTCCGGCCTGGCGCGCGCCGGCCGGGCTCACGGCCGGGACGGCGGCTGCCGGGCGGCGGTTCCCGACGACCGTGCTGCGGCCGGGGTACGTCGTGGCGGACGTCGACCGGCTCTTCGAGCGCATCGAGCAGGGCCTCGCGACGGTGGACGAGGCCCGATCCGCGACGTTCGGCTCCACCCGCCTCACCCGCGGCTACGACGAGGCCGAGGTCGACATGGCAGTCGACGCCTGGATCGCCTCCCGCACCTCGCAGGTCTGACGCGCGCGCTCGCCCCGGTCGGCGGAGCGGTCAGGTGCGGTCCCGGCCGATCGGGGCGAGCGTCGCCCGGGTGAGCCGCACCAGGTCGGCCGGCGCGAGCGCGACGTCCAGCCCCCGGCGGCCGGCCGACACGAGCACCTCGTCGTGGTCGGCGGCGGTCGAGTCGACGATCGTCGGCAGGGCCCGGCGCTGGCCCAGCGGGCTGATGCCGCCCACCACGTAGCCCGTCGAGCGCTCGGCCTCGGCCGGCTCGGCCATCTCGGCGCGCTTCCCGCCGGCCGCCGCGGCCAGCGCCTTGAGGTCGAGGCTGCCGCTGACCGGCACGACCGCCACGACGAGCCTGCCGTCGACGCGGGCGAGCAGCGTCTTGAAGACCCGCTCCGGCGCGACCCCGAGCGCCTCGGCGGCCTCCAGCCCGTACGACGGGGCGCTGGGGTCGTGGTCGTAGGGACGCAGCACGTGCGGCACGCCAGCCCGGGCCAGGGCAACCGTCGCCGGCGTACCCCCAGACCCGCCGCCCTTCCCGGCCCGTCCCCCCGACCCGCCCTTCCCGGCCCGTCCCCCCGACCCGCTCTTCCCGGCCCGTCCGCTCAGTTGGGACTCACCCCTTCGCCGGTCAGCTCCACGGCCGGCACCGACGGCAGCCGGCGCAGCACCGCCGTCTCGCGCCGCAGCATGCGCGCCTCGGCCCGGAGGCGGCCGGCGGTGTCCGGGCACTCCAGCAGGTGCTGCTTGTCGGCCCGGTCCAGCACGGTCGCCGCGGCCACCAGGTAGGAGAGCGGGCCGGGGTGGTCGGGCAGGTCGTCGGGCTCGTCGCGGCCGGTGACGGCGACCCGGTAGGCCCGGAACAGCTCGGTCACCTCGCCCGCCAGCACGTCGGCGTACTCGCCCGCCGGGTCGTCGAGCAGGTCGACATCCGCCTGGAGGTAGCCGTGCGAGTCGTCCGGGGCGGCGGCGAGCCGGAAGCGCTGCTCGCCGGTCGTGATGATGTCGAACCGGCCGTCGTCGTAGGCCTCGACCTCACGCAGCTCGGCGACGCAGCCCACGTCGTACAGCGCCCGGACGCCGTCGCTGCCGACCTCGCGGCCCTCCCGGATCGCCACGACGCCGAACCGGCGTCGGCCCTCGGGGGCGGCGAGCAGGTCGCGCACCAGCCGGCGGTAGCGCTCCTCGAAGACGTGCAGGGGCAGCAGCAGCCCCGGGTAGAGCACCGTCCCGAGGGGGAACAGCGGCAGCCGTGCGGTCACGTCGGCCAGCGTACGGCCGTCCGCCGGGCGGACGGGCTGCGAGCGCGACTCCGGTCGTTCGTAGACTCGGACGGGTGATCTCCCGAGTCGACCTGCGCGGAAAGCGGGGGAGCGCCGAGACCTACCGGTCGGTGCTGCCCCGGGCGGCTCTCGACGTCGAGACGGCCCTCGACGTCGTCGCGCCGATCTGCGAGGACGTCCGCCGCCGCGGCGCCGAGGCGGTCCGCGAGATCACCCTGCGCCTCGACGGCGTCGACCTCCCGTCGACCCGGGTGCCTGCGGAGGCGCTCGCGGCCGCACTCGACGCGCTCGACCCGGCCGTCCGCAGGGCCTTGGAGGAGGCCGCCCGTCGCGCCCGGCTCGTGCACGAGGCGCAGCGCCGCGAGGACGTCCGGGTGCAGGTCGCGCCCGGCGGCTCGGTCACGGAGCGCTGGCTGCCGGTACGCCGGGTCGGGCTCTACGTGCCGGGCGGCCTGCTCGCCTACCCGTCGTCCGTGGTGATGAACGTCGTGCCGGCCCAGGTGGCCGGCGTGGGCTCGCTGGCGGTGGCCAGCCCGCCCCAGCGCGAGAACGGCGGCCTCCCGCACCCGTCCGTGCTCGCGGCCTGCGCGCTGCTCGGCGTCGACGAGGTGCACGCGGTCGGCGGCGCCCAGGCGGTTGCGATGTTCGCCTACGGCACCGAGGAGTGCCGGCCCGCCGACCTGGTGACGGGGCCGGGCAACGTCTACGCCGCTCGCGGCGCGGACGGCCGCAGTGTCGACGGCTGCGGTGTCGAGGGCCGCTGTGTCGAGGGCTGCAGTGTCGACGGTTGCAGTGTCGACGGCTGCGGCGCGACCAGCCTGGACCGCGGCCGCGGCACGGGGAACGACGAGGCGGGTCGCGGCGGCATCACGACGTAGCGCTGGTCCGGTGTCGGCTCGCGCCGGGACAGGATGCGCATGGCCCGGGAGAACCGCTCGGCCGACCGCGACTCGGAGAGCTCCTCGTGGCGACGGAGCAACAGCGGGATGAAGTAGGCGGCCCACATCAGGATGATGGCCGCGTAGATCACCCCACTCCCCACGATGACA
>DASVBJ010000071.1:0-3627 GCA_036375895.1 Actinomycetes bacterium
AGACGGTCGAGTCGGGATCGCGGGCGGCCGCGCTGGGCGGCTACACCGCGGTGTGTGCGATGGCGAACACCTCGCCGGTGGCCGACACCGCCGGTGTGGTCGAGCAGGTCTGGCGGCTCGGGCGCGAGGCCGGCCTGGTCGACGTCCAGCCGATCGGCGCGGTCACCGTGGGCCTGGCCGGCGAGCAGCTCGCCGAGCTCGGCGCGATGGCCGACTCCGCGGCCGGCGTGCGCATCTTCTCCGACGACGGTCACTGCGTGGCCGACCCGAGGCTGATGCGCCGCGCCCTGGAGTACGTGAAGGCGTTCGACGGCATCATCGCCCAGCACGCCGAGGAGCCGCGGCTGACCACCGGTGCCCAGATGAACGAGGGCGACCGCTCGGCCCGCCTCGGCCTGGGTGGCTGGCCGGCCGCCGCGGAGGAGTCGATCATCGCCCGCGACGTGCTGCTCGCCGGGCACGTCGGCGCGCGGCTGCACGTCTGCCACGTCTCCACGGCCGGCTCGGTGGAGATCCTCCGCTGGGCCAAGTCCAAGGGCTGGAACGTCACCGCCGAGGTCACGCCGCACCACCTGTTGCTGACCGACGAGCTGGCGGCCAGCTACGACCCGGCGTACAAGGTGAACCCCCCGCTGCGCACCGCCGACGACGTCGCCGCGCTGCGCGAGGCGCTGGCGGACGGGACCATCGACGCGGTCGCGACCGACCACGCTCCCCACTCGCACGAGGACAAGGACTGCGAGTGGGCGGCCGCGGCGATGGGGATGCTGGGGCTGGAGACGGCGCTGTCGGTGGTGCAGGAGGCGATGGTGGAGACCGGCCTGCTGGACTGGGCCGGGGTCGCCGACCGGATGTCCGTGCGGCCGGCCCGGATCGGGCTGGTCGAGGACCAGGGGCGGCCGCTGGCCGTCGGCGCGCCGGCCAACCTCGTGCTCGTCGACCCGGCCGCGCGCCGGACGGTGGACCCGTTTGCGCTCGCCTCGCGCAGCCGCAACACGCCGTACGCCGGCCGCGAGCTGCCCGGAGCCGTCGTCGCCACGTTCCTGCGCGGCAGGGCGACCGTCATCGACGGGAAGCTGACCTGATGCCCGGCTTCTCCCCGCGTCCTGCGCAGCGACCTTGTGGCGCGGACACGCCGGCGTGTCGCGCAACAAGGTCGCTCGTCAGGTCTGGCGGCCGCGCATGAACGCCCCCGCGCTGCTGGTCCTCGAGGACGGGCGGACGTTCCGCGGCGAGGCCTACGGGGCGGTGGGCGAGACCTTCGGGGAGGCCGTCTTCGCCACCGGCATGACCGGCTACCAGGAGACGCTGACCGACCCGTCGTACCACCGCCAGGTCGTCGTGATGACCGCGCCGCACGTCGGCAACACCGGCGTCAACGACGAGGACCCCGAGTCGGGCCGGATCTGGGTGAGCGGGTACGTCGTGCGGGACCCGGCCCGGCGGCCGTCGTCGTGGCGCTCGCGACGGGGTCTCGACGAGGAGCTCGTCGCTCAAGGGGTCGTCGGCATCTCCGGCATCGACACCCGGGCGCTGACCAGGCACCTGCGCGAGCGCGGGGCGATGCGGGTCGGCATCTTCAGCGGCGACGCGGCGGCCTCCTCCACACCAGAGGCGCTCGTGCACCGCGTGCTGGCGGCGCCGGGCATGGTGGGCGCGGCGCTGTCCGGTGAGGTCACGACACCCGAGCCGTACGTCGTGCCGGCGGCGGGGGAGCGGCGGTTCACGGTCGCCGCGCTCGACCTCGGCATCAAGCGGATGACCCCGGTGCGGATGGCCGAGCGCGGCATCGAGGTGCATGTGCTGCCCGCGACCGCGTCGGTCGAGGACCTGCTGGCGACCGGCGCGGACGGGGTCTTCCTCTCCAACGGGCCCGGCGACCCGGCGACCGCGGAGCACGCCGTCGCGCTGACCCGTGAGGTGCTCACCCGCCGGGTGCCGCTCTTCGGTATCTGCTTCGGCAACCAGATCCTGGGGCGCGCGCTCGGGCTCGGCACGTACAAGCTGCGCTACGGCCACCGCGGCATCAACCAGCCGGTCCAGGACCGGGCCACCGGGAGGGTCGAGGTGACCGCGCACAACCACGGCTTCGCCGTGGACGCGCCGACCGACCGGGCCTTCGAGACGCCGTTCGGCGCGGCCGAGGTCTCGCACGTCTGCCTGAACGACGGGGTGGTCGAGGGCCTGCGCTGCCACGACGTACCGGCGTTCTCCGTGCAGTACCACCCGGAGGCCGCGGCCGGCCCGCACGACGCCGCGTACCTCTTCGACCGCTTCCGCGACCTCCTGGAAGGCACCCGGTGACCCACCTCCCCTTCCCTCCCGCCCCCTCCCAACCCGCCCCCTCCCAACCCGTCCCCTCCAAACCCGCAGCGATCATGCACGTTCCGTCGCCCCGCCTCGGGGCGCCGCGACGGAACGTGCATGATCGCTGCCGGGTGGGGGCGCTGGCGGAGGGCGGTCGCTGATGCCCAGGCGCGACGACATCCGCAGCGTCCTCGTGATCGGGTCGGGGCCGATCGTCATCGGGCAGGCGTGCGAGTTCGACTACTCCGGCACCCAGGCGTGCCGGGTCCTCAAGGAGGAGGGCCTGCGGGTCATCCTGGTCAACTCCAACCCGGCGACGATCATGACCGACCCGGAGTTCGCCGACGCGACGTACATCGAGCCCATCACCCCCGAGATCATCACGAAGGTGATCGCCCGCGAGCGTCCGGACGCCCTGCTCGCCACTCTCGGCGGCCAGACCGCCCTGAACGCCGCGATGGCCCTGCACGAGGCGGGGGTGCTCGAGGAGTACGGCGTGGAGCTGATCGGCGCCAACGTCGACGCGATCGAGGCCGGGGAGGACCGCCACCGGTTCAAGGGCATCGTGGACGCGATCGGCGCCGAGTCGGCCCGGTCGACGATCGCGCACTCGATGGACGAGTGCCTCGCCGCCGCCGAGGAGCTCGGCTACCCGCTCGTGGTGCGCCCGTCGTTCACGATGGGCGGCGCCGGCTCGGGCCTCGCGCGGGACGAGCAGGAGCTGCGCCGGATCGCCGGCGCCGGCCTGCAGGCGAGCCCCACCACCGAGGTGCTGCTCGAGGAGTCGATCCTCGGGTGGAAGGAGTACGAGCTCGAGCTGATGCGCGACCGGCACGACAACGTGGTGGTCGTCTGCTCGATCGAGAACCTCGACCCCATGGGCGTGCACACCGGCGACTCGATCACGGTCGCGCCGGCGATGACGCTGACCGACCGTGAGTACCAGCGGCTGCGGGACATCGCTATCGACGTCATCCGGGCGGTCGGGGTCGACACGGGCGGCTGCAACATCCAGTTCGCGGTCGAGCCCGCGACCGGACGGATCATCGTCATCGAGATGAACCCGCGGGTCAGCCGGTCCAGCGCGCTCGCCTCCAAGGCCACCGGCTTCCCGATCGCCAAGATCGCGGCCCGGCTGGCCGTCGGCTACACCCTCGACGAGATCCCCAACGACATCACCCGCGAGACGCCGGCGTCCTTCGAGCCGACCCTCGACTACGTCGTCGTCAAGGTGCCGAGGTTCGCCTTCGAGAAGTTCCCCGGCGCCGACCCCCGGCTGACCACGCACATGAAGAGCGTCGGCGAGGCGATGGCCATCGG
>DASVBJ010000104.1:0-4139 GCA_036375895.1 Actinomycetes bacterium
CTAGGCGAGCTGCTCGACGCCCTCGACCGCACCGCGACCGCGGCGGACGGACGGCGGGTCCGCGACGTCATCACCACCCACCAGGCGCTGCAGCCGTTCGACCCGCGCAACTTCGAGGCGGGTGTGCTGACGCCGGCGCGGCCGTTCAGCTTCGACCCGTTGTCGTACGCCGGTGCGCTGGCCGCCAGCGGACCGCGCACCGAGCCCGGGCCCGTCGTCCGTCGCGCGTTGCCGGCACCGGACTCCGGCGACGTCGACCTGGTCGACCTGCGGCGGCTGCTCACCCACCCGGCCCGTGGGTTCCTCCGCCAGCGGCTACAGGTGGCGCTGACCCGCGGCGAGGAGGAGCCGGCCGACGCGCTGCCGGTCGAGCTCGACGGGCTGGAGAAGTGGGCGGTCGGCGAGCGGGTGCTGCACGAGCGGTTGGCCGGCCTCTCCCCCGCCGAGTGCATCGCGCTGGAGCGGCAGCGCGGCGGCTTGCCGCCCGGCCCGCTCAGCGAGGGCCTGCTGCGCGAGATCGGGCACCAGGTCGACGGCCTCCTGCTGGCCACGACGCTGGAGCGTGAGTACGAGCCCGAGGCGCACGACGTCGACATCGCGCTCGCCGACGGCACCCGGCTCGCCGGCACCGTCACCGGCGTGCGCGGCGACACGGTGCTCTCGCTGACCTACTCCAAGCTGTCCGCCCGGCACCGGCTGCTGGCCTGGATCGACCTGGTCGCGCTGACCGTCGGCCGCCCGGACCGCGAGTGGCGCGCGGCGGCGGTCGGTCGGGGCCGCGGCAAGGGCGCGGTGCGCAGCGTCTTCGACCCGCTGCCGATGGCGGAGGCCACCGCGGCGCTGGAGGAGCTGGTCGCGCTGTACCGCGCCGGGCTCTGCTCGCCGCTGCCGGTGCCGATCAAGACCGCCGCGGCGTACGCCGAGCGGCGCAACAACACCGACACCCCGACCGCCCGCGAGGGCGCCGCGAGGGAGTGGCTCAGCGGCATGTTCCCCGGCGAGCAGGACGACCCGGAGCACGTGCTGCTGTACGGCGAGAAGGCGCCGCTCTCCAGACTGATAGAAGAGCGGCCGGAGCCGGGCGAGGGCGGTCCTGGCTGGCACCGCGACGAGACCGACCGGTTCGGCCTTCTCGCCCGCCGGCTGTGGAGCCGTCTGCTCGACGCCGAGGTCACGGTGCAGACGTAGCGTCTGTCCGGCTCAGAGCTGGGCTCGCCGCTCGCTCCATGCGGCTCCAGCCCGCCCAGCCGCGTTCTGCCAACAGCTCCTGGAGGCGCTCCACGATGGGGTGGGCGTCGGCTGCGTACGCGTCCATAAGGGCGATGAACGCGTCGTCGCTCATGTCCTCGCTCTGTCGGCCCAGTTCACCGCGCTCGGCCGACTGCTCGGCCATCTCGGCGATCAGGTCGGCCACGGTGTTCAGTCGGTCCTCGTCGATGCCGGCCTCGACCAGCTCATCGATCAGGCGGTACAGCTGCACCGTCCGCGGATCATCCAGCTGAGCCATCTTGTCGACCATGAGCTGGGGGATCTTCTCCGGCCAGCGAGCAGCCACGAGGATCCAACCATCGCGTTCGCCCCTGACCATCGCGTCCGACGCGCCGCTGGCGCGAAGCTTGTCGAGATAGTCGACCACCTCGGTCGGCAGCGCGAGTGAGTCCCCGTCGGCGAGCCGGGCGATCCGTCGACGGTGTTCCTGAAGCTCGCGGATCCTGGCGCGGAGCTCGGCGTCGATCCGGGCGATCGCCTCACCGAACTCCGCAGGCGTCGCGTCGAGCATCTGCTGCACCCGGGCCAGCGGCACTCCCGCCTCGGCCAGGGTGCGGACCCGGATGAGGCGTACGACCTCGACGGCGCCGTAAGTCCGGTAGCCGGAGCCGTCCCGAGCCGGCTCCGGCATCAGGCCGATGTGGTGGTAGTGGCGCACCGCGCGCACCGTGACCCCGGCGTACGACGCGAGCTGGCTGATGGTGAGCATGGGGATCAGCCTGCCCGAACCCGCCCGAAGAGCCGACCGGCCCACCAGAAGCAGAGCACGGTGATCAGGACGCACCAGCCGATCGCCCACCAGGCGTCGGAGCCGGGATCGCGCCCCTCGAGGCAGGCACGGAGGGTGTCGATGATCGGGGTGAAGGGCTGGTGCTCTGCGATCCACGCCAGTCCGGTCGGCATGGAGTCGGTCGGCACGAAGGCGCTCGAGAGGAACGGCAGCAGGATGAGCGGCATCGGCGCGTTGCTGGCGGCCTCGACGCTGCCACTGGCCAGGCCGAGCGCGACGCACAACCAGGTCACTGCCCAGCCCATCAGCAGGAGGATGCCGGCGGCGCCGGCCCACCCGGCCACCGAGGCGTCACTGCGGTATCCCAACGCGAGCCCGATGGCGAGGACGACGAGCACCCCGAAGATCGTCTGCGCCATCGCGGCCAGCACGTGCCCGGTCAGCGGCGCCGACCGGGCGATCGCCATCGTTCGGAACCGGTCGATGATCCCTTCGGTCGAGTCCTTCGCGACCAAGATCGCCGTGCTGTTCGCCACCGACACCACCGTCATCACCAGGATCGCCGGCACGATGTAGTGCAGGTAGTCGGCCCGGGGATCGGCACTGCCGGTCCCGCCGGGCAGTCCGGCGCCCAGAGTGCCGCCGAAGACGTAGACGAACAGCAGCAGGAAGACCACCGGCATCCCGATGATCGTCAGCGTCAGCGACGGGTAGCGGACCAGGTGCTTGAGGTTGCGCCGCAGCATCGTGGCCGAGTCGTGGGCGGCGTAGGCCATCGCGGT
This sequence comes from Actinomycetes bacterium, assembly GCA_036375895.1. Taxonomy (GTDB): domain Bacteria; phylum Actinomycetota; class Actinomycetes; order JACCUZ01; family JACCUZ01; genus DASVBJ01. The sequence continues at coordinate 2,782 of DASVBJ010000104.1, forward strand.
CATCGGGGGATCTCCGTCTCGTCCTGGTCATGGCCGGTGGTGGCGGCGTGGCCGGTGAGCGCCAGGAACACGTCGTCGAGCGTCCCGCCGCCGGCCCTGGCCTTGAGCTCGGCGGGCGTACCCGTCGCGACCAGGCGTCCGCCATCGAGCAGCCCGACGGTGTGGGCAAGCTGGTCCGCCTCTTCCAGGTACTGGGTGGTGAGGAAGATCGTCACGCCGTCGACGAGCAGCTCACGGACGATCTGCCACAGGTCACGGCGGCTGCGCGGATCGAGCCCGGTGGTCGGTTCGTCGAGGAAGATCACCCGCGGACGGCTCACCAGCGTCATGGCGAGGTCGAGTCGTCGCTTCATGCCGCCGGAGTACGTCGCGGCGCGCCGGTCGGCGGCGTCGGCCAGCCCGAACCGGGCCAGCAGCTCGTCCACCCGGGCGCCGGCCTCACCTGCGGGCAGGTGCGCGAGGTCGGCCATCAACCGCAGGTTCTCCCGGCCGGTCAGCAGCTCGTCGATCGCGGAGAACTGCCCGGTCACGCCGATGGACCGGCGTACGCCGTCGGGCTGCTCCCTGACGTCGAACCCGGCGATCCGGGCCCCTCCCTCGTCCGCGGCAATGAGCGTGGAGAGGATGCGGACCATGGTGGTCTTGCCGGCGCCGTTGGGCCCCAACAGTGCGTACACGGTGCCGGTGGGCACGGTGAGGTCGATGCCGCGCAGGACCGGCTGATCGCCGTACGACTTCGCGATCCGGGTGACCTCGATGGCTGTGGTGTGGTGGGTCATGGGCACAGCGTGCGGGGTTGACGCAGCGTCAAGGTCAAGGCGGACCACCGGTCCCGTGGTCGAGGTGAGCGCCGGCGCGATGAGTTACCAGCCCGGGTGCGGTCAGATGGGTACCAGACCACCAGCCCAGGAGGAGCCTCGTGCGCAAGATCGTGCTCTACACCTTGATGGCCCTCGACGGCGCCGTCGAACACCCCAACCGGTACTTCACGCCGAACGGCAAGCCCGGCCAGCCGCCGGAGTTCGACGAGGTGATGAACGACAACGAGGCGCGGATCATCGGCGCGCAGGACGCGGTCCTGCTGGGCCGCAGGATGTACGACGAGTGGTCGCAGTTCTGGCCCACGGTCGAGGACCAGCCGTTCGCGGACTTCATCAACAACGTCCGGAAGTACGTGGTGGACCTCACCTCCACCCCGCTGACGACCAGCTGGACCAACACCGAGGTGCTCCAAGGGCCGCTCGAGGACGCGGTGCGCGATCTCAAGTCCCTGCCCGGCGGCGACATCGGGGTCCACGGCAGCATCGAACTGGCGCGGTCGCTGCTCGCGGCGGGACTGGTCGACGAGCTCCAGCTCG